>DASRXR010000696.1:0-15512 GCA_035687405.1 Polyangiales bacterium | reverse complement strand
GCAGCTCCGATTTCGTACGCCGTTGCAATTGATCGCGCGGCGCGCCTCCCGGGCGCGGCGTCCGCTGCGTGCACTTCCGCGATCACTTCGCCCTTGCGCACGCGGTCTCCCGGCTTGCGTTGAATCATGACGCCCACGCGGGGGTCGATCGCATCCTCCGCACGCGCACGACCGGCTCCGAGGGCCACACACGTGTGACCAACTTCGAGCGCGTCGATGTTGCGGATGAACCCTGCGCGTTCGGCGTGCACTAGAATGCGATGTGGCGCGTGTGCCAGTCGATCCGGTTCGGCTACGACGCGCGGGTCACCACCTTGCGCACGCACGACCGCCTGCATCACGGACAAGGCCGCACGCGATCGCAGTGCTTCCAGCAGCAAACGCCGCGCCGCGGCCTCGGTGCGCGCAAGCCCGCCGCGGCGCAACATCTCGGCACCGAGCACGAGCGTGCACTCGACCAAGTCTTCGGGCCCCGCTCCGAGCAACACCTCGAACGCTTCGCGCGCTTCGAGCGCATTGCCGACGGCGCGACCGAGTGGTGCATCCATCGCGGTGAACACCACGCTGACGGGCAGGCCCGCTGCGCGTCCGACCCGAATCAGCGAGTCCGCGAGTGTTTCCGCCGCCGCGAGCGACTTCATGAATGCACCGCGTCCGACCTTGATATCCATCACGAGCGCGTCCAAGTCGGTCGCTAGCTTCTTCGACAAGATGCTCGCGGTGATCAACGGAACCGAATCCACGGTCGCAGTCACGTCGCGCAGCGCGTATAGGCTTCGATCGGCCGGCGCGATGTCGCGTGTCTGACCCGCAAACGCGACGCCGATGCGCTCGACTTGGTGCGCAAACCGCCGCAACGGCAGACTCACACGAAAGCCGGGGATGGCCTCGAGCTTGTCGAGTGTGCCACCGGTATGCCCGAGCCCGCGACCGCTGATCATCGGGACACGTCCCCCGCATGCAGCTATCAGCGGCGCAAGGCACAGCGAAACCTTGTCGCCGACGCCGCCGGTCGAGTGCTTGTCGAGGCGCGGCCGTCCTCGCTTTGCGACCCGAACGCGCTTGCCGCTGTCGCGCATGGCTAGCGTCAGCGCGAGCGTCTCGGCGGGCGTCATGCCCCGCAGGACCGTCGCCATCGCGAACGCGCTCATCTGGTAATCGGCGACTTCGCCCGAGACGAAGCCGGCGATCAGCCAGCGGAGCTCCGCCGCCGTGAGCGGCAGGCCGTCCCGCTTGCGGGCGATCAGATCGGAAGCGCGGAAATCGGTCTTGCGAAATCGTTGGATCGGCATCACTACCGGGAAAAAGCTCGCATCCGCGCGGACTTGCGCGGGTGCCGCATCCTGCCACAGCTAAGCTTCGAACGAGACGCTCAAGCGCCGTTCGAAGGCCGCCTTCCGGCTCGTGGCCGCACGAAAATCGACTATGATGCTCGCGGCTCGGTTTGGGGAAATCGGCAAGTCGACGACGAGGACGCGGAATGCCTGAAGGTACGGATCTGTCGAAGCTGCGCGTGGAGCAGCACCGCCTCGCCCGGCGCGCAGAGTCTACGCAGTCGTTCGACTCGCTGGCTTGGTTCGTGCTCGCGGTCGTGGGCGTGCTGGTCGTCGCGACGTTCCGGGACTACGGCATCCCGTGGGACGGGCAGGGCGAAGCGGTCTTCGGCGGGCTTCTCCTCAAGTATTACGAGAGCGGGTTTCGCGATCTGTCCGCGTTCCAGTTCGTGAACTTCCGGTTCTACGGCGGTGGCTTCGAGCTTCCGGCTGCGATCCTTTCGCGCAGTTTGCCGTTCGGGGAGTATGCGACGCGACACTTGTTCAACGCGCTGCTCGGAATGGTCGGACTCGCTGCGACATGGCGGCTCGCGCGAACGCTCGGTGGCGCGCGCTCGGGCGCGCTCGCAGTGCTCCTGCTCGCGCTCAATCCGGGTTGGTACGGAAATGCGTTCATCAACGCGCGCGACGTTCCGTTTGCAGCCGGAATGACCTGCTGTCTGTTGTTCTCGCTGCGAGCGCTCGACGAGTTGCCACGGATTACCTGGCGCACGTGCGTGCTGTTTGGTGTCGCGCTCGGGCTCACGGTGAGCGTCCGAGTCGGCGGCGTGCTGGCCATTGGGTTTCTGCTCGTGCCGATCGCGTTGTGGCTCGTCGCTCGCGCTCGCAGCGGTGCCGCTCCGAGCGTCCTCGCGCGCGAGGTCTTGGTCATCGGGGCTTCGCTCTTGCAGCTCCTCGTGATCGCGTACGGCGTGATGGTCGTGTTCTGGCCGTGGGCGATTCAATCACCGCTGAATCCGCTGCGAGCGCTCCTGATGTTTTCGCACTTTCCGTTCGACGCGATGGTGCTCTTCGAGGGGAAACTCGTCCCCGCGAAGGCGTTGCCCGCGTCGTATCTGCCCGTGCAATTCGCAGTCCGAGCGCCAGAGTCGCTGCTGATCGGGCTTGCGGGAGCTGTGATCTTTGGCGTGCTCGCGCTTCGTGAAGGGCGCTGGAGCTGGTTGGAGACTCGCAACTTGCGGATCGTGACTGTCGTGTTCGCTGCGGTCTTTCCGTTTCTGTACTTCGCGATGTTTCGGCCGGTCGCATACAACGGCATGCGGCACTTTCTGTTCGTGATCCCGACGCTCAGCGTGCTCGCGGCGCTCGCGTTCGATCGCGCGCTGTCGGCGCCTTTGCGCTCCGCACGGATTGCTCTCGCGCTCGGGCTTGCGTTCGCAGGCATCGCTCAAGCGCGCGCGCTAGTTACGCTGCATCCAAACCAGTACACGTACTTCAACGCGTTCGTGGGTGGGCCACAGGGCGCGCAAGGTCGCTATGAGCTCGACTATTGGGGCACGTCGCTCGCAGAGGCGACGCACTTGCTCGTGCACGATTTGGAGTCGTGCAATCAAGACCCGGATCCCGGACAACCGCCGTTGAAAGTCTACGTGTGCGGCAACGTTTGGTCCGCATCGACGTACTTTCCGGCTTGGCTGTCGCCGGTCGAGCGCCTGGATCAGGCGGACTTTCAAATCGCGATCAACGACTTCTTTTGCAAACGTCCGCCGGGCAGTCGGCCCGTCGCGGGTGTTACACGTGCCGGCGCTTTGTTGAGTTGGGTCGACGATCTGCGGCCTAAAGCAGCAGCTGCGATCGGCGGGTTCGCACAATCGCGCGGGTTGGACTGCGGCGACGTGGTGCAGCGCGCGAAGCGCTGACTCAGTGTGTCGCGCGTCGCGCAGTTCGGTTTGCGCGTCCGCGATGGAACTGTTTTATCTGGCCGCTCATGGGCGGACGCGGCTGTGTTGTAGATGCGAAGTCGAAATGAGGGCTGAGATGTTCAACTCGAGAGAACGTGCCATCGGGATTGCGGGCGCGGTCTTGATCGCACTTTGTGCCGCCTGCGGCGATGACGCTGGAACCTCGATGAATCCAGTTGAAACCGGCGGCGCCGGTGGTGCTGGCACTGGCGCAGCCCCAATCGCGGGGACGTCGGGTGGCACGGCGGGTCGCGCGACTGCAGCTGGAAGCGGCGCGGGTCGTGGCGCAGCTGGGAACGGCATCGCGGGTTCCGGTGGTGGAGCGGGCGGTGCCGGAACGGGCGCCGCTGGAGCGAGCTCGGATGACGATGCGGGCGTCCCACCCGCAGCGGGCGCAGCAGGAGCAGCCGGGAGTGCAGGTTCGAGCGGAAGCGCGGCCGGTGCGGGTGGTAGCGGCGGAACTGCTGCCGCAGCGACGTTCACCGAGGTCTACGCGATCTTCACGACCGGCTGTAACGGCCCGGCGTGTCACGTCGCTGCGACGCTCGCTGGAGGCGGGCTCGCGATGACGGACAAGATGACCACGTACACGAACCTCGTCGGAGTGACCTCCACGTCATGCGCGGCATTGAAACGCGTCGCCGCAGGCGATCCGGCGAACAGCACGCTCGTTGCGGCACTTGCGCACACGCGTGCGGCCAACTGCGGGAGCACACCCCGAATGCCGGAAGGCCGACCGATGCTTTCTGCAGCAGATATCGAGAAGGTTCGCGGCTGGGTGCAAGCCGGCGCGATGAACAACTAAACGGCTCTCAGTCAGTAACCGTTGCGCGCGAGCGTTGCACAAAGCACCTCGGGATCGATCGCGCCCGGCAAGAGCTCGTTCTTCGTGACCGTGTTCAGCAGCGCGTTGGTGCCTTCGCAAAACAGGTGTGGCGGCCTCGCCGCGAGTTCGTTGAACGCGCTCGTGGGCGAGGTCTCGTTGCCGTAGATTCCTGACTCGTTGAAGATGCTGTACTGGCCGTACGCGCTGCCGTAGCTGCTGTACGCGTTGCAAACGCCGTTCGATTCGAACGGTTTGCTCGAAGCTTCGCCGAGGAACGTGCCGTTATCCGCGAGCAGCACGAGCGACATGCAGTGCACAGTGCTTGCGGCCGGCGCGGGTGTTTCGCCGCCGCTGCCATTCTGCGTATCAGTCTCGTGCGGCGGGTGCTCTTCCGCTGCGACTCGGTCCGATCCCGCATCCTCGCGAAGCTCGTGCGGTGTATCCAAGCTCGGATCGAAGGCGGCTGAACCTGCGACTGCGTCCGTGCTCGGGAGACGGTCGGATTCGCCCTGCGGACCCTCGTTCGAAGAACAGGCAGTCAGACCGAACATCAGGCACAGCGCAGCGAACCGGGGATGCATGCTTCTCGGAATTCAAGGCTACGCATGTGCAGGCTGCTTCGCGATGTGGTCTGCGGAGCGCTCGAACCCACTCTGAGCGCCGGCACGCCACGTAGGGGCACTGATGCCTCACCTACGGCGTCAACACACGCGCGGGCCCGCGTTTTTATGCCTTTCCGAGGTGGTCCACGGCTTGCAGACAGCACCCGGTGACGACGCCCGAAAGGCGTAGAAACACACGAGGAAATGCCACCATGAACCTGACAAAGCTAAGTTGTGTCACTCTCGTTGCGCTCGGCCTCGCAGCCGGCTGTTCCAAGGGCTCGTCGTCGAGCGAAGCCCCCGGTGCGAGCCAAGGCAGCGAGGCGACGCCGGCGGAATCCGGCATGCTGACAGACGGCCAAATCGTAGGGGTTCTCGCAGCTGTCGACGATGGCGAGATCCAACAAGCGCAAGTCGCGCTGACCAAGACGAGCAATACTCAGGTCCGCACGTTTGCGGACATGATGATCACCGAACATCAGATGTCCAAGCAGAGGGCTGCGGCGCTGATGGCGGACAACAAGATCGATCCAGCCCCGAGCGGGCCTTCGAACAAGCTGAAGACGAAGGGCGCCGCGACGCTCGACAAGCTCAACGCGGCTGACCCGAAAGACTTCGACTCGATGTACATCGAGGTTCAGGGCGACCAACACAAGGAAGTGCTGGAGTTGCTGAACGAGAAACTGATCCCGTCCGCCAAGGATCCGATGCTCCAACAGCAGCTGACGGCGACGAAGACGATGGTTCAACACCATATCGACATGGCGGACAAGATCGATCTTTGAGCCGCGCACGTCGTAACGAATGCCGTACACCGGCCAACTTCCGGTGTACGGCGGAACGCCGGCGAAGCTACGACACTTACGCCTTGATTACGCCTTCGCCTTGTATCCGCCCGCGAACGGCATCTGGCGCCAGGCTTCGAGCGACGTCGTGAGTAGGTCTGCGAGCGCGGGAAGTTTTGGAATCAGCGAGTGGCAGGCCACGACTTGCAGCATGCGCAGCACGTTCATGATGCTCAGCAACTCGTGGTCGACGCGGCGTAAGCCCGCGCGCATCGCGGCTTGATCGTACGTGTCGACTGCACTCGGGGGCTGCATCGTCAGATCCCACTCGACCGGACCGAGTGTCACATCCTCGAAGTCGGAGTGAAGCAGGCCGGTTTTAGTCTCGATCAGATTGAACCCGGGTGAGTCGCCGTGCAGTGCTTGCGTCGTGACGCCGGGAAACGCTGCTGAGAACGAACCGCGGCTCATCACGACGGGGGCGAGCAACTGCCATTCGCGCTTTGCGCGATCGACGTCGCTCGCTCCGAGCAGCTCCGGATGATGTTCGAGATAGCCGAGACCGTTCGAGACGCTCATCGATAACGGCAGCAGAAACTGAAGCGGCGCAGGATAGTCGCGCAGCGCTGCGTGCAGACCCGCGACCACAGGACCGCGCGCGTCGTAGTCGGGTTCGCGCGTCGCGTCGACTTCGACCCACTCCCAAAACGTCATCGAGAATCCGTCGCGCACGACTGGTACGCGCGGCACCAGTGGGCTCGGCCGCACGACGGGTTGCCCGCGATCAGCGAGCCAAGCGACCGCTGTGAGCTCGCGGGTTTGACGCGGCGTCTGCATCGATAGCTCGAAGCCATCCGGCAGTACGACTGGCACGCGTACGGCGACGGGCGAGGGTGCGAGGTGAACTACGACTGAAAACGCATCGTGAACGATAGTCGGATCGTCGACAGTCAGACCCAACTCGCGCCCGGCTGCAGTTGCAGTCGCCAGCGCGCGCTGCGAGCGCGCCGCGAGTTGATCGGCAGTGAGCAGGGGTGTCGAGGACATCGGCGCAGTCTGCCAGCGCTTGGACCGCCTCGCACCCTAAAAATCGCCGAGTTTACCTCGGCAGTAATCGCCGCCCAGCCGGTGTGAACGCATCGTCGATTCAGCGAAAATACGAAGCAGACGAGGCCATGGCTGCACTCGCCGTCGCGCACATGCGCAGTGTCAATGTCGGTCCAGCGATCGTCCGAATGTCTCGAGAAGAACGACGACACGCTCAGGCCGTTCGGAGGACCCGATGGCTTACCCAGCAGGGTCACACCCCTTCCGCCAAAGCAAAAGCCGCCGGCCGCTGTCAGCTGCCGGCGGCCTCGCGCACGAGCTAGCTCACTGCAGGCGCCAACTCTTGTCGATGTACCTCTGATGGCCCAGCTCAGTGACCTGAATGACCGCACGGTAGGGATCGGCTTCAGTCACGTACGTCTTGGTTTCCAGCGGCAACTTCTCGTAGTCGGGCCCGCCCTCGAGCGCTTCGACCAGCACGCGGCCATCGAGCTGGCTCGCATCGAGGCCCTGCAGCGCGAGGATCGTCGGCGCGATATCGACGTTGCTCGATGGCACGCGGTTCACGATCGCATCTTTGAAATCTGCGCCCCAGGCAAACCACGTGTTGCGCACGTTCCACGGACTCATGCTGCCGTGCCCACTCGCGTTGCCCGTGACAGGGCCTGTCTCTTCGCCGAGCTCCGTATCGGTGCCCGGGGTGCCGAACACGTTCTTCTCAGAGCTCCAATCGAACGTGACGATGATGTCCGCGCCGCGCACGGAGTTGTCGAGGTGGACCAAGTCGATCGAAAACGTGCCCGGCAGCGAGCCTTGCGGGCAGGCAGCGCCGCTGCAGCTTTCAGCGGCAGGTTTCGTGAACACTACGCCGGTGAAGGGCTGCGCCTGCAAGTGCTGCACGATCGCTTCGATCCGGTCGGCCGAGCGCTCCTTGACGTGAATCGCAGCGACGTGACCGCTGCTGGCGATGACGACGTCTTCGGATCCTTCCGCGGATTTGAGGCCCGCGTCGATCAGCGACCCTTCGAGATTCACCGTCGCGGTGTGGACGCCGAACCCGTGATCGGACACGACGAAGATGTTCGTCTCGCGATCCAAGCCGAGATCGCGAAGTTTCGCGAGGATCAGGCCGATGTTGCGATCGTCATTTTGAATCGCAGCCGTGCCCTCGGGCGACCGCGTGCCGAACTCGTGATGCGAGCCGTCCGGCTCGGTAAACCAGTTCAACACCACGTCCGGCTTTACGTCCGAGAGCACGTACTCCCGCAACACGCGCTCGGTCCAATCGACGGCAGCACTGCCGCCCATCGGATCGTCCTTCGAAGGGGGCGCACCGAACTTTTCGAGAATCGCGGCATTCACGGAGTCGGGATAAGCGACGCGGCCGTCGCTGTCCTCCAGATAACCATTCACCAGCACACCGACGCCTTGCTCCGCCCGATGGTTGAGCAAGTAGGCGCTGCCGGAGGAACCCGAGCTGACGGCTGCAAGGGTCTTCCCTGCGGCGTGGAGGCGCTCTGCCAGGGTCTGGACGAACAAAAGCTTACCTTCGCTTACTTTGTCGAGTTGTGTCAGCACGCGCCAGTCGCCCGTATTCAGATCACCCGTCGGATCGATCTCGGGAATGAAGATGCTGTTGCCTATGACGCCGGCGTGTCCGGGGTACATTCCGGTCGCGATCGACGGCGAGTTCACGCGCGTGACCGTCGGAAACACCGAATGGCCGTTGGCAAAGCTCACACCGCCTTCTCGCAATTGGTGCAGGTTCGGCGTGTCGGTCGGATTGATCAGGTCCGGCCGCATGCCGTCCAGCACGAATACCAGCGTCAGCTTCGCGCGGCTCGTGACCGCTTTCTGCAAGAGACTTTCGGTGTACTGCGCGATCGGCGACAATACGGGCGCGGGCCTGGCGCCCTCGGGGGTGTCGAGCGCCGGTGACTTTTCGGCGAGCGACGGCGACTCGCGGTGCAGCTCGGGATTATTCGCGCAGGCGGGGGTCGCGAGCAGAGTCAGGATCAAACCAGTAGACGTTAGTCGTGGCATGACATTCCTCGGATGAATGAGGCCGCGACCGGAGTCACGGCATGATACTCGCGCAGCGGCGCGCGAGCGCGACCTTGGTACCGGCGAACGGTGACTGGCCTGCGGACGTTCGCGCTCGCCCCCGCAACTTCCTCGCGACGAACCTGCGCCGCTAACGCGCGTTCGAGCAAGTGCGCCACACTCGACGACCCCGCAACGTGCTATTTTGGTGCAGATGCCAGTCGCAAACTACGGAACCTGGGAGTCGCCGCTCACGAGTGAGGTGCTGGCCCGTGGCAACGTGCGCTATGGCTCGCTCGAGTTCGACGCGGCCGGATCGTTGTACACGACCGAGCTGCGGTCGCTCGAAGAGGGCCGCACCGCGATCGTGCGCATCGCGCGCGATGGAACTCGCGAAGACGTGTTGCCTGCACCGTTCAGCGCGCGGTCTCGCGTGCACGAGTACGGGGGCAGAAGCGTGCTGGTGGGCCGCGATGTGTTGTACTTCACGTCGCAAGCAGATCAGCAGTTGTATCGGATGCCGTTTGGCCGGGAGCCGCAGCTGCTCACGCAGGGCACGCCATCGACACGGTACGCCGAGCCGATCGCGGATCCGAAGCGACCGCGGCTAATCGCAGTGGCGGAGCGACACGGTGAGGCGCGCGAGCCGCAGAACTTTCTCGCGCAGATAGACCTCGCGAGTGGTGCAGTCGAGCCACTGGTTTCCGGTCGCGCGTTCTATGCGGCGCCCGCGTTCTCGCCCGATGGAAGCACGCTCGCGTTCCTGTGTTGGGATCACCCGCACATGCCGTGGGACGGGGCGGAGCTTTGGATCGCAAAACTTTCGGCGACTGGCTCAGTCTCGCAGCTGCATCGCATCGCGGGTGATCACACCGGGTCGGCGCTTCAGCCCACCTACGCGCTCGATGGCACGCTCTACTTCGCGTTCGAGGCCGACGGTTACTGGAACTTGCATCGGCTCGGTGCGAAGGGCATCGAACGCGTGACGACGGTGCGCTCGGAGCTCGGTGCGCCCCTGTGGGCGCTCGGCGCAACACACTGGGCGTTCGTCGATGCGCGAACCGTCGTGGGCATTCACTTTGAACGCGGTCGCGCGCGTTTGTCGCGGATCGATGTCACGAACGGTGAAGTCAAGTTCATCGCGGACTCGCTCCCGTACCTCGGGCAACTCGCCGTGCACGGGCACGACGTCGTGGTTGCGACCGGGTGGTCGGGTTCGGGCGCTGCGCTCGTGCGTGTGTCGCTCGACGATGGAACGCAGACGACGCTCGCGAACGCGCATGCGGGTTTGCTCGAAGACGCGGATGTGTCGTCGCCGGAGCCGGTCGAGTTTCGGACTTCGCACGGCGAGACTTCGTTCGGCTTCTTTTACGCTCCGCGCAATCAGCGGTTCACAGCGCCGAGTGGAACACTTCCGCCGCTGATCGTCGTCGTACACGGCGGGCCGACTGCGAGCACATCGACGGCGCTGAGCCCGACCGTTCAGTTCTTCACGACGCGCGGGTTTGCGCTCCTCGATGTGAACTATCGCGGCTCGAGCGGCTACGGGCGCAAGTATCGCGATCGCTTGTACGGGCAGTGGGGCGTCATCGATGTGGAGGATTGCCTCGCGGGGGCACGCTATCTCGCGGAGCAGGGCCGGGTGGATGGTGCGCGTCTGTTGATTCGCGGTGGCAGTGCGGGCGGCTATACGGTGCTGCAAGCGCTGCAAGGCGAAAGCGTGTTTGCTGCCGGTGCGTGTCACTACGGCATCAGTGACCTCGAGGCGCTGACGCGTGATACGCACAAGTTCGAGTCGCACTACGATCGGTTTTTAGTCGGGCCGTATCCGGAACGGCGGGATCTGTTCGTGGCGCGTTCGCCAATCCATCACGTCGATCGCATCGCGCGGCCCGTCGTGTTCTTTCAAGGCTTGGACGACAAAGTCGTGCCCGCGGACCAAACCGAACGCATGGCTGTCGCGCTTCGCGCGCGCGGCGTTACGGCCGAGTACCACGGCTACGCAGGCGAGCAGCATGGGTTCCGCAAGGCGGAGACCATCCGGCACGTGTTGGAGACCGAGCTGGTGTTCTTTCGAAAGATTCTCGGGCTCAGCCCGTGAGGCGGCGCCGCTGTGGGCGGCGCCCAGCTAACGTGAGGCTCCACTCGCGCTCGGAATGAAGGCGTGAATGAGCGGGTTGCCCAAACTGATCCAATCAGGGAGGCCGCACATGCATTGCCCGCGCTGTGAGACGAATCAGCTGGACGAACGCGACCGAGATGGCGTGACTGTCGACATATGTCGCAGTTGTCGAGGAGTGTGGCTCGATCGCGGGGAGCTCGAAAAGCTGATCGCGCGAACTACGGCGGAGCTCGATGAGTACGAGCAGCGTCCGCAGGTCATGTTCGAAAAGCCACCGAGCCAATCGTACAGCCAGCCGTATCGCCATGATGACCCGTATCGGCACAAGCATCGTCGCAAGAAGAGCTGGGTCGAATCGCTTGGAGACATCTTCGATTGAGGGCGCGGGGTTAGCTGTCCTGCGTTCCGTGCACGACTTCTGCGCGCTCGATTCGCTCTAGGCGAAACTGGCGAGGCTCGTTTTTGTCGAGGTCCAGGCAGTTCAACAGGGTTTCGCTTCGTTCCATGACGACGCTTTGCAGTCGGACGTGGCGCGTCGTCGTCTCGCGGCTGCCGGCGTAGCGAATCTGCAGCGTCGCATTCTCGAACCATGCTTGTTCGAGTGCGCGGCGGACTTGTGGGCTTGCGGTGTGTGCCGGCACGCCGATGAACTTCAGCGTCTTCATGTGTTCGAGGAGCTGGCGTTGCGATGAAGTCGATAGTGCTGCGCGGACTTTGTCCAGCGCGGAATCGAGCGCGGTTGTGAAGGGGATCACGCGCATGTTTGCGAGCCAGCCACAGGCTGTGATCAGCAGGGCGGCTTCGCGTGGGCTGAAGTTCACGGGGGGCAGCGAGTAGCTGCGGTCGAGAACGATGCCGCCGCCGCGCCCGCGCTCGGCGTTGAGTGGGATCGAGGATTCTCGAAGCGCATCGAGATCGCGGAAGATCGTTCGAATGGTGACTTCGAACCGTTCGGCGAGCTCGGCCGCGGTGACGCCGGTGCGGCGTCCTCGGAGGTACTCAGCAATCGCAAAAAGCCGCTGGCTGCGCTGCATTCGCTAAATATGACATAAGCTGACATCGGTGCGAGCTAAGCCTTTGCGAGTCCTAGAAAGGAACAGCTCATGAATCGACAATCGCCGACTTTGACTCTGTGTGAGCTCTCGGATCCCGGTATCGAAGGTATCGAGAGTTACTCGCCTTTTTGTGTGAAGACCCATCGCGCGTTGCGTTATGCCGGGTTGGCGTATGAGCGGCGTTTTGGGCAGGCGCCGGCGGATTTCAAGGAGTGGAATCCGACGGGCCAGGTGCCGGTGCTTCTGGTCGGGCATGAGCCGGTGACAGATTCGACGCGCATTTTGGAGCGGATCGAGGCGATGACGGGTGCGTTCACGCGTGAGCTCGATGCGCGGGAGCGGGCGGAAGCGTGGCTCTGGGAGGAGTTTGCGGACACGGCGCTCTACGGTTTTCTGGTGAGTGCGCGATGGGCGTTCGATGAGAACTGGGTGTTGTTGCGGTCGGCGTATTTCGGGGAGGCGCCGTGGTTCGTGCAGAAGTTGATTGCGCCGAGTTTGCGGCAGAAGGTGATTCGGACTTTGGTTGCGCGCGACGTCTGGCGGCAGGGCCGGGAGGCTTGTTGGTTGCGGTTTTTGAAGGCGTTGGATGCGTTGAATGCGCGTGCGCCTGAGGATGGGTTTTGGGTGAGTGAGGCTGTTTCGGTTGCGGATGTTGCGATGTTTGGGCAGCTGCAGAGTTTTCGGACTGGGTTGACTCGTGGGCATGCGGAGGAGTTGTTGTTGCGGCCTCGGTTGGTTGCGTATTTGGATCGGGTGGATGCGGCTACTCGGTCGGTGCGTGGTGTTTCTGAGGTTCGTGTGCGCCGCTCGCCGCTGCGGTCTAGGGCTAGTGCTAGCGCGGCTTGAGTTGGGTTCGTGATCGGTTGCTTTCGCTTGTTGACGGTCCTCTCGGAGAGGAACATCGGGCTCGGGATACGGTGTGTTTGCGTCGGTGATCGGCCGCTCTCGTCGACTGACGGTCCTCTCGGGGCGGAACATCGCGCTCGAGACACGGCGGCTTGCAGATGCACCGGCCCCAGTCGCTTCCTCTACGGTGCAGCAAGCCGCCTCTCGCGCCGTGCCAACGGTCGTATACGCTTCAAGCCGTTGTCACGGCGCGACGGTCCCGATCGCGATGTTCCGCCCCGAGAGGACCTCGCGTCATCGTTGCTTTCGACAGCAGGCGGGCGGGGCTAAACATCGCCGAACGCGATGTTCCGCTTCGAGGGGCTTTTCGTCATCTCCGCGTTGATTCGCTGCGTGATCTGGTGTTCATCGGCGTTAGACCGGCCAACTCGAGGGCTTCTCCTGGAAGTACCAGACTGCTTGTCCGGGTGCGGACCAACGGGGTAGCTCCAGGATTCGGGAGAGTCTTGCTGCACATTTTTCCGGGGATTCCCAACGCCTTTTCACGAAGTCGATGAACTTTCCGAACACGCCCGGCCTCGCACCTAGGTCGGTGCGCACGACTCCCGGATGCAACACTAGAAAGTCAACGCTGGGATATTCTGCCGATAACGCTCGCGTCGTTTCGGCGAAGTGGCGCTTCGTACTGGCGTAGGTGCGGAAAGCCGAAAAGTCTCGACCCGACGGAGTGCGCTCGGGATCGAACTTGCCCGCGGCGATCATGCCTGCGCTAATGACCATCACGCGGCTGAGCTTGTCTGCAGCCAAGAGCGGCGACTGGAGTGCGCTCGGTCCTGCGTGATTCACGGCGTATGCGCGTTCGAAGCCGTCGGCGGTGAGCTCGCGCCGCGCCGGCCAGAGCCCGGCATTGTGAACCAGTATCGCGCCCGGCTGGATCAGCGCGGCAAGTTCGGCACCGAGCACTGTTGCTCTAGTAGCCGAGCTCAAGTCGGCTGCGAATATCCGCGCATCGCGACAATGTGCAGCGACATCCTCCAACTTGGCTGCGTCGCGTGCGATCAGGAATAGGCGAGTATCGGTGCGTTGCCCCAACTCGAGTGCAAGAGCGCGTCCGATGCCGCGGGACGCGCCGGTGATGATGATCTCTCGCATGTGGGAAAGCATGCCGGAACTCGAGTGGCGTTCACACCTCGAGAGGGCTCGAGTTCGACGGTGGCTCGCAGGTACCCGCCGGAAAGTTTCAGGGTTGGTCTGCCTGCGGGTACGTCCAGTCTGGGTGGCGAGCCGTGTGAACGGCACGGCTGGGAGCTTGAGCGAAGGGCGGCGTGAACGGAGCGGCCGGGAGGTTGAGCGAAGTGCGGCGTGAACGGCACGGCTGGGAGCTTGAGCGAAGACGGCTACTCGAGGCCGGCTTCGGACGAGATTCACGCGAATCGTGTGCGCGGTGTTGAAGGTCGAATCGTTCCGGCGCGCTTGGCAAGAAGCTGGGTCTGGAACGTGTCGAAATATTCGCCGGCTGACCGGTGCCGCTGATGGCTGCGAGTGAGCCGCGATCGCGCCCTCGCTGATACGGGCCGAGCTTGCGACTCGGTGCTGTGCGCTCGGGGTCCACTTGCACTCCAAGCGGTGGGCGTGATCGCGCCCTAGCTGACACGGCGGACGGGCACGCGTCCGCGTGCTTGCCGACGTCGCGACGCCTGGTTGGGAATTGCCGCGGGCCGAGCTTTGCGCGCAGCAGCGTCGTTGCACGCCCTAAGGTTCGCGGGAGCATGATCGCGACGGATCTCGCTGCGAGCTTAGCGGCCGCGCTTCGCTGGTACTCTAATCGGTGGGCGTGATCGCGTCCTAGCTCATACGGGGCGGGCTTGCGCCTGCGTGCTGTGCCGACGTCGCGACGCCTGGTTGGGAATTGCCGCGGGCGGAACTCTGCGCGCAGCAGCGTCGTTGCACGCTCTAATGTTCGTGGGCGCATGATCGCCGTGGAGCTTGCTGAAAGCTTAGCGGCCGCGCTTCGCTCGCTGGGGTCCGCCCCATAGCTCCGCCCAGACCTGGGGCTGACGCGGGTGACGCGGGTGACGCCGGGCACGCGGGACGCGGGTGGGCCGCGCCGCGATCGAGGTCGCAGACAAAACGCGGTGGTTCGTTGTCATGCTTGGCGTCGCATATTGGGGGCGTCGGGTCTGGAACGTGTTGAAATGTTCGGTGGCTTACTCGTGCCGCTGATGGCTGCAGGGTGGTTTCGCGCGTTATGCTTTGCTCATCGGACGGATGGACGTGTAGTCGCGTTGTTGTGATCGATTGTCGATTTTTTGCGATTGCGCTTGATGACGCTTGACAGGTTTTCGATGCCTTCTTGCACGCTGCCGCAGCCCTCAGCAGCAGACGCCGTTGCTTGCTCGAGATGGGCGTCCTTGCCGCGCTCTTGGATTTTATGATCGCGCGAACCAAAACGCGTGCACTCGCGGCGTATGGCGCAACGTCGGAGCTCGAAAACACCCATGTTATAGATGTTTTTTGCACTGGGGGAGTCTCATGGAAGAACTCGAGATTGTTAAACAGCTGACTAACGATGAACTGGTTCTGTGCGTACGTCACTGCGTTCGGGAAGACCGACGCGTGACTGCTCAACTGCTCGCGCACCTGGGTGAGATCGAAGCGCGAGGGTTGCACCGAGATCTCGGCTATGAATCGATGTTCGAGTACGCAGTTCGCGTGCTTCATATGTCGGACTCCGAAGCAGGGCTGCGACTTCACGCCGCACGCTTCGCTCGCAAGTTCCCCACCTCACTTGAAATGCTGAGTCGCGGCGAGCTGCACCTGACCGCAATGAAGCTACTCGCTCCGGTGCTCACGCCGGAGAACGCCGAGCTGATGAATATGGCGTGCCTCAAGACTAAGCAGGAAATCCAGCTGCTGATCGCAAAACATTGTCCTCAGCCCGATGTACCTGA
>DASRXR010000695.1:0-3392 GCA_035687405.1 Polyangiales bacterium | reverse complement strand
CACGCGAGCGACGCGCGCTGCGATGGCTGAAGCGCGGCGCGCTGTCGCTGCGTTCGTCGCCGAGCTGGGACGCTGTCCGCACTCGACGGTCGAGCTCGTGCACCCACCGAAAGCCGGCGCGCACTACTTGAACGAGCTGCCGGTGGATGGCTGGGGACGCCCACTGTACGTGCGATGCCAGGGGAGTAACTCCCGCGACGTAGCCGAGGTGATCTCGGCCGGGCCGAGCGGCTCGTTTCTGCAAGACGACCACGTTTTATAAGCTGGGATTGGAGACGCCGATGAGCAAAACCCCTTACACCTCGGAACCTCGGCCGACTGCGGACGAGCGCACGGAGCAGTCAGCGCCGGCGTTCGCGTCGTGTCGCATCGCTCGCCGCTCGCGGCGGCAAGAAGGCATGACCCTCGTCGAGATCATGATCGTCATGGTGATCATGGCGCTGGTCACTGCCGCTGCAAGCTTCGCGATTCTGCCGCGCCTCAAAGACGCGCGCGTGAAAGCGACGCAGCAGGACGCGAAGAAGATCGGTAGCGCGGCCGAAATGTACATGTCGGAACACGACGATTGCCCGACGGTCGAAAAGCTCGTCGAAGCGAAGATCATGTCGAAGAAGAATCGCACCGCCGACGCGTGGGACCACGAGTACACGATCGAGTGCGACGAAGACGGCGCGATCGTGCGCTCGGGTGGTCCGGACGGCCAAATGGGTACGGACGACGATATCGAGTAAACCGTGAAGAAGCGCCGCAGCAAACGCAGCCTCGAGGGCATGACGCTGATCGAGATCATCGTAGTGACGGTGATCGTCGCGCTCGCTATGTCGGGGGTCTCGTTCAGCATCGGTGCGCTCACACGCACGAACCTCAAAGGCGGCGCAGGCAAGATCGGTGCGGCGATGCGTTACGCCTACAACCGCGCGATCACGCAGGGCACGATCGTGCGGGTTCACTTTGCGATTCCAGGCGGGACGTTCTCCGTCGAGGAAGCCCACAGCGGCGTCATGATCACGCGCTCGAAGGACAAGACCGACAAGACCAATCTCGACGAGAAAGGTCGCAGGGTCGACTCGGTCGATCCTTGGGTCGCGGCGCAGCAGCGTCTCAGTCACCCCGACAAACCAACTGTCGGCGCGTCCCCATTCTCGGCACTGACGACGGAAGACGGCGAGGTTCTGAAGCGTTATCAGAACGTGTCAGTTGGACGAGGCGTACAAATCATCAAGCTGCTGGTGCCGCACGAACCTGAGCCGGTAACCAAAGGCGAAGGCTCCGTGCACTTCTTTCCGGGCGGTCACACCGAACGTGCAGTCGTGCAACTCGGGGACGGTCGCGGCGGCGTGTACTCGGTCGAAGTGCACCCGCTCACCGGGCGCGTGAAGGTGCACGGCGAAGCGTACGAGCCCAAAGAGTTGCTCGACGAGATCGATGGCAAAGAAGAAGTGTCCGAGGTGCGCCCATGAAGCCGACGCGGCGCATGAGCACGATGACGCGCGCGCGCCTCAAACGCCTGGCGGCCGGGTTCACGTTGCTCGAGGTGATGGTCTCGATGGCCATTCTCGCAATTGCGCTCGGCGCCGTGTTTTCCGCGGAGGCCGGCTCGGTTCGAATGGCCGGTCGCGCGCGCAAGCTCGGCTTCGCGTCGATGCTCGTGCGTTGCAAGATGGGCGAGATCGAAGAGCAAGTCGCGAAAGAAGGTTTTCCCGCGGCGTTCGATGAAGGCTCGGACAACTGCTGCAAAGACGCCGAGATTAAAGGCTTCAGCTGCAAGTGGGAGATCGAACCCGTAACGATGCCGGATGCGATGTTCAATCCGGAAGAAGACGAAAACGGCGAGAACGCCGACGGCGACAGCAAGAGCGGCGACAGCAAGTCGGGCGATTCGAAGTCGGGTGACTCGAAGTCCGGTAGCTCGAAGTCCGGCGACTCGAAGTCCACGAAGGATCTCAAAGACACGCTCGGCTCGACGGACGGGAAGAAGAAAAAGCTCGACCCTGCGGAGTTGCTCAAGGACCCGAAGAAGCTTCTCGGTGGTGGCAGCACGGGTGGAATGGGCATGGGTATGGGTGCGGCCGCGATGGGCATGGGCACCGGCTCCGGGTCCGATTCAGATGACGAGAGCGGTGGCCCACCGGACATGGACGCGATCGCTTCGATGGCGATGCAGTACGTGTATCCGATCCTGAAGCCTGCGTTCGAGAGTCAGATCCGGCGCGCGACCGTGACCGTGATGTGGAGCGAAGGTTCGGCGGAACAGAAGTTCGACGTCACGCAGTACCTCGTCGCGGAGCAGCCGATCCCGCTGCTGAGCACTGATCCGAACGCTCAAAATCAAAACGGGACTGGCACGGGCACCGGAACTGGTACCGGCACGGGTACTGGAACGAACAGCACCGGCACCGGAACGAACTCTACCGGCAGCCAACCCAACCTCTTTCAGCCGCGCACGGGTTTCGGCACGTTCGGGGCCACGCGATGAAGCGCTCCTCCGGCATGTCGCTGATCGAAGTGATGGTCGCGATGACGATCTTTGCGATCGTCGCGAGCTTGCTGTACGGCGGGTTCCAGCAGACCGCGCAGATCAAAGAACGCGTGGAGTCCTCGCTCGATCGCGAGCACGAGATCCGCAGCGGCATGGAGCGCATGGCGCAAGAGATGACGACGGCTTACACGTCGACCCAGCGCAACATCAACGAAGCGTTGCGCACGATGCAGACCGGCTTCGTCGGCAAAGAAGAAGGCTCGAACACCAAGATCTACTTCAGCTCGTTCTCACACCGCCGGCTCTACCGCAACGCGCACGAGTCCGATCAAAACGAGCTCGCGTACTACGTGACGGCCGACCCGAACGACTCGACCAAAGACGTGCTCGCGCGCCGCGAGCAGCGCCGCGTCGACATGGATCTGGAAAAGGGCGGCCAGATCCAAGTGCTGATCGAGAACGTGCACAGCTTCGAAGTTCAGTTCTTCGATCCGCTCACGAAAGAGTGGACCACGAACTGGGATACGACTCAGGCGGGCGGCCAACCGAATCGCTTGCCGATGCAAGCGAAGCTCAAGATCACGGTTCCGAACTTGAGCGGCAAAGGGCCCGATCAAGCGTTTGGCACTCGCACCTGGTTTCCGATCACGTACGCCCTCAACTTCACGCAGTACAAACTATGATCGCGCCAACCGACATGACGAGTAGTCGGCGAACGCGGCAAGCGGGCGCGGGGATTTCGCTCGGCTTGCGCCGGCGCCAACCCCGTCGCGTGAGCGCCGCGCCGGTGATGGCGCGCGCCCAGCGGCGCAAAACGAACCCCGGCCGCCCTCAGCGGCGCGAGCAAGGCGTCGCGCTGGTGATGGTGCTGACCGTGATCGCGATGATCTCGGTGTTCGTCGCGGACCTGTCG
>DASRXR010000694.1:0-7369 GCA_035687405.1 Polyangiales bacterium | reverse complement strand
CATCCAAGCTCGCGAGCTTCGTTTTAGTCTCGTCGCACGAGCCACCGGACGCTTCGCCGACGTTGGGGATTTCCGGATCGGGATTCGCCGGGTTTCCCGTGCTGGTTCCCACACACGCCGAGGCCAGACCGGCGAGCAGCGCACTCATGAGTTGCCAGGGTCGTCGTCGCATGACTCAGTTCTCCTTCACCGAAAGCGGGAACATCTGCAGGTTCACTTGAACGATCCGGGAGGCGTCCGGCCCCGCCGTGTACAGCTGAAGCAGTTCTTCGCGGAAGCGTTCGAGCCGTTGCTTCAGCTCGTCGATTTGCGCGCCGCTCAGACACAACGTGAGCGCGGCGATCTCCCGCTCGTCGCGCGGAACCGCGTCGAGCGCTGCGGCGGCGCGTTCCAGCATGCTGCGGTGATAGCTGACGACGTGATGGCCGAGCGGACCGTCCGGAGTCGTCACCAGTGGATCGCGCTGGACCAAGCGGTCATTTGCATCGCGTTCCACCAGCCCGAGCTCGAGTAGGGTTGCGAGCGCACGTTCTGCTTCGCGTGGCGAGATCGCGGGCATGAGCTGCTTTGCGATCCAGCGCGGATCGTCTTTGAAGTCTTTGTGTGCGATCAACTCACGCAGCGCCGGCAGGTACCACGACGAGTGGTAGGACTCTTGCGCCGCGTCGAGCTTGTAGACTTTGCGATACCGTGGGAAGCGGCGCAGGCGTTCGTAGGCGCGGCCGCGGTCGGCCGCAGTCTTCGCTTGGTTGAAGGCGACGAGCTCGCAGAAGTACTCGGCGGCTTCGGCGCGTAAGCCCGCCGCATCAGCAAACCGTGCAGCCATCGGCTGCGTGAGGTTGCGCGTTCCATCCATCACTAGCTTGAGATAGTTCGGCGAGCGCAGTCCTGCACGCTTCGAGAACGCACGAAGTGTGACCGCCTGCCCACCTGCTTTCCCGGCGTCGTAGTAGGCGCGGAGGAACTGGCGATAGTCGCGGAAGGCAAACACATCGACTGCGGCGCGGCGGCTCACCTGCCCAGATTGTCTCGAGCTGCCTGGCCGCGCCAGCCATGGGGTTACGTTTGTGAATACGGCGAGTATTCAAAACGGCCGAGGTGTCTGCACCATTGTTCAACAATTACAAGGGAATAGCGATGAAGCGCTGCCTACGAAAATCGCTGTCGCGCCGGTTTTGAGTATTCAGCCGGAGGCCGGTGGGCTGACTCGCGGCGTCAAACGCGCGTTGGCGAGCTGAGTTTCGCGGCCAACTCTCTCGCGTAGCTCACCGCTCTTCGCGTCGAACCCAACATCTCTCGCTCCGCTACGAACAACGCGTCCGCACCGAGCTCCGGAATCAAACCCGCACGTTCGAACGTGCCGTACATCCCAGGCCTCACACCGCACAGCAACAAGCGGCTACCCCGCTTTCGTGCTTCGTTCGCCACGTTCACGATCGCCTGTGCAGTCGTCGCGTCCAAGTTGTAGGCCTCCTGAACCCGCAACACGATCACTCTCGCACGCGAATCGAGCAGCTTGATCAACTCCGCGTGCAACTCCTCGGCCGCCGCAAAAAACAACTCGCCTTGCAAGTTCAACACCGTGATCAGGTCCGCTTGCGCCGGCTGAAAGTCGCCCGACTCGCGCAAGCTCCCATCGTGCCCCATCCAGAGCACACGCAGCTTGAACCCCTCGGCACGCCGCAGCGCGAAGTACACCGACACCGCGATCCCGATCAGCAATGCCGTCTCGAGATGCTCGACGAAGAGCACGCTCGCAAACGTAGTCAGCAGAACCGTGCGATCCCCCGTCGTCGTGTCGAACAGTACCTTCAACCGCGCGACGTCGACCAGCTTCAGCCCGATGTGCACGAGCGTCCCGGCGAGCGCTGCGATCGGAATGACGTTCGCGACCGGCGCGAACACCAACACCAACACCGCGACGAGTAGACCCGAAGCGATGCACGACATGCGCGTGACTGCACCCGCCTCGTAGTTCACGGCCGTGCGGCTGAACGAACCCGACGACGCAAAGCCACCGACGAGCGCCGCACCGAGATTGCAAAACCCTTCGCCGACCAGCTGCCGGCTCGCATCGAACTTGTGTCCCGCGCGCGCCGCGAGCGTCTTTCCGACTGCGATCGCTTCGACCGCACCCATCAAGCCGATCGCGAGCGCCGGTCCGATCAACGCCCGCGCTCGCTCGAAGTCGATATGCGGCAGGCGCAAACCCGGCAACTGACGCGTCAGCGGCTCGATGTCCCGCACGACGCGAACTCGTTCGCTCGCACCCGCGCGATCGAGCCCGAGCCACCACACGATCGCAGTCACGATCACCATCGCGAGAAACGGCGCCGGAACCCTCCGTCCGATGCGAGGCTCGAGCCGCTGTAATCCCCGTACGAGTACGAGCGTGAGCAATGCCAACCCCGCGGTCACCAGGTGGATCCCCTCGAGAGATCGCAACAAGCGCACCAGGTCGAATGCGGCGCTCTTCGGAGGCACGAAGCCCCATAAGTCCTTCGCGATCTGCGCTTTCTCGATCCCGAGAAACGAGGGCAGCTGATTGATCACGATGTACACGCCTGCACCCGCCGTGAAGCCGATCAACACGGGCTCGCTCACGAACCGTGCGAGCGTTCCCAGCTTCACGTAGCCGGCGACTATCTGAACCACGCCCATCACCAACGTCAGCAAGACGACCGAACCGATCGGATCGCCGTTTGCTCCGAGCACCGCTGCGTGTGCCGCGAGCATGACTACGATCGCGTTCGTGGGGCCGTTGATCAGGAACTCGGAGCTGCCGAATGCAGCCCCCAGGATCGCCGCGATGATCGCGGTCGAAAGCCCCGCGGACGGTGGAAAACCCGCGACTAGCGCGTATGCCATCGCCTGCGGCACCGCAAACAGCGCGACGGTCAGCCCGGCGATGAAGTCGGGCCGGGCATACTCGCGGCGATAATCGCGCAACGTTCGCAGGAACGGAAAGAGCCGTTCGAGCAACGGTTCGGTCGTGCGCGGCTCTGTACCCAGCGCCGCGGGGAATAACGAATCAGGTGCGGGTGGCGGCTGAGAACGTGTGGTCATCGCGCGACTTGCGGGGGCCGGGAGTGTCGGACACTCGCAACCCGCCCGCAAGCGCGCGCGCGACGGTCAAACCCGTCAAACCCGAGATTCGCCTTCGAGCAGTCGATCGGCTTCTGCGAGCAACTTCGGCACGCCCATCCGCGCGGCGCTCGCCCGGGCTTGCCGCGCGAGCGACACCGCGCGGCGACGCTGCTGGTCGCCGCCGTGCGCTGCCAGGCACGCCGCGAGCTGCAACCGGGCTTCGGCTGCACGCAAGCCGTAGCCCGCGCCGTCGCTGCGGCGGATCGCAGCCTGGAGATGCGTCATCGCAGCGGCAGTGCGGCCGAGCGTGAGCGCGAGCATTCCCAGCAACTGTTGCGTCGAGCCTTCGCAGTAGAGCGCGACGTGGCCGGCGAATCGCTCCGGGTAGCGAGACAACAATCGGTACAGCACTTCCGCGTGATCGATCGCGCCGAGCGTCATCGCGGCACGCGCGAGATGCCCGAGCGTGCCGACAAAATCGCGGTCGACGGGAAGCGCCATGATCTCCTGCGGCGACAGCGCAGTCAGACGCACGCGCGCTTCGGTGCGAGCGTTCGGATCGGCGCCGTGCTCTGCGATCGCTGTCCACGCGCGCACTTTCATCGCCCAGATGCTCGGCGGATCGAACGGACTTACCGCGAGTGCTTGCCGCGTGTCGTCGTCGATCGCGGGCGCCTGTCCGAGCTCCATCCACACGACCGCTCGGTCGAATGCGCGAAACGGGCCGTAGCCGATGATCGCGTAACGCACCGCGCGCTGATGCAAGCGGTCGAGTGCCGCGAGCAGCTCTGCGCTCGGATCCGCGTTGATGCGCGCCAAGAGCTTCCAGCGTTCACTGTGCCAGGTGAGCTCGACGTGCCGCAGCTCGTGACAAACGGTGTAGACGCGTTCGAGCGCCGCATCGAGCTGCGAGCTGCCTTCGCGTTGCAGTGCTTCGATCGCGCGATGAATCTCGAGCTCGGCTCGGACGATCGGCAGCCGTCGCGGATGCTCGCGCGCCAGCTGATCGAGCTCAGCGTGTACGACGTCGATTTCGCTCATCACTTCCGAGCCACCGATCAGATACCGCTTACACAGCAGCGCAGCCGTCAGCGCCACAAACGACTCCGACGTGCGCGCGAGCGAGAGCGCTTGTTCGCTCAACGTGCGGCTGCGCTCGAGGCTGTAACAGTCTGGCGCCACGCACGACATCGTCGCGAGTCCGAGCGCGCGCGACTCGACCTCATCGGCGGGCAGAATCGTCAGCGCGTGCTGGAGCGCCGCGTGTGCGCCTGGCAAAGGTTCGAGCCCCGGATGCGCATTCAACATGTAGGCGGTCTGAACCAGGATCGCACCGTCGTTGTGCTCGCGCGCCAGGCGAAGCGCACGCTGCAAGATGCCGACGTATTCGATATGCGCGCAGCCGCGCGCGTGGACCGAGCTCCACAACAGCAAGTTCATCCGCAGGCGCGGGCTCGGGTCGCGCATCAACGCGAGCGCTTCGAGCGCGTGCCGCAAGTAGCGTACGACGTCTGGATTTCCGTAGACCGAGACCGAGGCGGCGCCCGCGGCCGCGCGACAAAACTCGACCGTCTTGCGCAAGTCGCTTTCTGGAAGTGCGGAGTACGAGTGATAGGCGAGCTCACTCGCCGGCACCGTTTCACCCGCGTTCGCACGCGTTTCGAGGGCGCTCGCGATGCGCATGTGCCAGCGGCGACGCTGAGCCGCGGGCAGGGCGTCGTACAACACCGAGCGCAACAACTCGTGTCCGAATGCAAACGCGGTTGCGGACTCGGGTGCAGCGACGACGACTTCGGCATCGAGCGCGTCATCCAGACTCGCCATCAACGCCGCGGGATCGCGATCGGTGATCACCTGCAAGAGCGAGAGCTCGAAGCTGCGGCCGATCACGGCGGCCGCCGACAACACACCGCGCGCTTCTGCGTCGAGCCGCGCGACACGCTGCCGGATCAACTCGAGCGCCGCGTGATCGAGCGTGAGCGCGCTCGCGTCCGGTCGCTCGAGGTCGCGCATCTGGCGTGTGAGCTCGACCATGAAAAATGGGTTGCCCTCACTCTTCGTGAAGACCGCGTCGCCCAGAGCACCGGTCGGATCATCGAGCACAGCCGACACGTACTTCGCGACGTCTTCGTGCCGCAGTCGCTCGACCGTGATCCGTTCGCACTTGCCGTGACCGAGTACGCGCGGTAGCCGCGACTGCAGCGTCGGATCGTTCACGGGCGGCCGCAAGGTCGCGAGCACGAGGATTCGCGTGCGTCCGATCTCGTCGAGCAGGTACGTCAGCAGCTCGAGCGAGCCCGCGTCCGCACGGTGAAGATCTTCCAGCACGAGCACGCGCGGCATTTGTTCGGCCGCAAATCGCAGCGCTCGCACGATCGCTTCGAACCCGTGATGGCGCCCCGGCCCGATCACGTCGAACGCGTGCTTCGACGTCGTCGGCTGCGGCGCGGCGTCGCCGAGCAGCGCGTAGACGTCGTTTGCCGATGGGCCGATCGCGGACTCGAGCTCCTCGCGCGAGTACGCCCCGAGAATCTCGCGCAGTACGCGAATCCACGGCGCGAGCGGGGGCGTGTCACCCCCTTCGCGGCAAAAGCCCCACGCCACGCGGAGCTGCGGTGCCGATACGTCGCGCTCGAACGTTTCGACGGCGCGCGTCTTGCCGATGCCCGGTTCGCCCATCAACAAGCACGCGCGACCGTACCCTGCGCGCGCGTCCGCGAGTGCGCGATGCAAGCGATCGAGCACGCTGTCGCGACCGACGAACGGCAACGCTGCGTCGGACGGCAAGTTGAGCACGGTCGTGCTCGGTCGAGGCGCACGTACGATCACGACCTCGCCGACGAATCGATAGCCGCGACCGTAGACAGTCGTCACGAGCTCGGGCGTGCCGCGCCGCTGATTGAGCGTCTTACGAAGCCGCGCGACGGCCACGGTGATCGCGTTGTCGGCGACCGCACGGCGCTCCCAGACTTCTTCGACCAGCTGATTTTTAGTGACGAGCTGGCCCGCACTCCGTACCAGGCAAAACAACACCTTCAGCACGAGCGCGTCGGCTTCGACGAGCGCGCCGCCGTGCCGTAACTCCGAGCCTTCCGCGTGCAGCTCGAAGTCCCCGAAACGATAGACCAAGTCGGTCTGGCCGCCGGGTGCAGGCGCTACAGCTTCGAAATTCAACGTGCGTTCCTTCTGACGACGGCTTTCCCAGCACGCAGGCTGCGTGAGAATGCTTTCTCGTTTCTGGAACGTCCGGCTGCTTGGCGCAAGCTTTGCGCAGCCTTTATTCCGTCCCCTTCATTTCTTCAGTCATTTTGAGAACGGCCGCTGCGTCCCAGGCATCCGCGTGTTCGCCCGGTGCCATGTAATAGGAGTGCGCCCAACCTTTGTCGCAGTTCGGCCACGCCCAGTACTGCGTGTTGCCGACCATGGTCGGCCCCATCTTCGCGTCGCAGCCGTGCATCATTGCGTACGGAGAGATGTTCGATTTATCCGCGAACATCTCGCGCATCTCCGGCGAGAGCGCCATGCCGCCGCCCTTCTCGAGCTCCTGTTGGCCGACGATGCACGACAAGCGATTGCTGCAAGCCGGGCAGCCGCCGCCGACGATCAACTGAATGCCCTTCAGCCGATCCTGCAGCTTCGGATCACACGCGAACTGCGAGAGATAGGCTGCGCCCCACGAACCGCCCTGCGACCACATGCCGCGGATGCTGAACTTGGTGCCGAACGTGTTGTAGACCCAGTCGATCGTTTCATACAGGTGCGGCAGATCCGTGCCGTTGTCCTCGCGTCCCCACTGCGTCCCGACTGCCTTGGGCACCGCGACAATGACGTTGTGAGAGTCGATCAGCTTGTGGATCGCGAACGCGTTCATCGTGAACGCAACCTTTTGGGCTTCTTGCAGCGTGCCGTGGAGGAACAGGAAGAACGTGACGGAAGCGCCTTCGTGCGCGCACGGATATCCGATCACGACGTCGCGGTTGCTGATCTTGACAGTCTGCGGAGCTGCGCCGAAGCCGCCAGCGAGGTTGCCGCACTTCAAGCCCGGCACGTCGACCATGGGCTTGCTCGGATCGCCGTCGAGCGGGCCGTTGAACGGCGCCAGTGGCATCGCCATCGGCATCATCGCGGGAGGCGGTGGCGGCTGGTTGCCGGGTGCAGCTCCCGGCGGCGGAGTCACCGGGCCAGCGCCGGCAGCGCCCGTGGGTTTCGCTGGTGTGTTCCCTGGCGGGACCCCACCTGGATTCGCTGCACTGCCCGCAACGCCAGATCCGCTCTGCGTGGG
>DASRXR010000693.1:0-6038 GCA_035687405.1 Polyangiales bacterium | reverse complement strand
ACGCCATCGCGGCGTGCGAACGTCTCCGCTTGCGCTTGGCCATCTTCGACCCGGGCGACGTCTTGAATGCGGATGATCCGCCGATCCTGCTCGCGCACGATCAGCTGGTTGAACTCTTCGACCTTCGCGACGCGCCCGCGAATCCGCAGCGTGAGCTGCTGGGGGCCGGTCTCGACCGAACCGCCCGGAATCTGCGAGTTCTGCAGCGCGATCGCGCGCTGAACTTCCGTCGCCGTCACGCCGAGCGAGCGCATCTTCAGCGGATCGAGCCAGATGTTCACCTGGCGTTCGCGGCCGCCGATGATCGAGACCTGACCGACGCCCTGCGCGTTTTCGATCTGCCGGCGCACCAGCTTGTCTGCGAGCTCGGTGATGTCGCGGATTGGCTTATCGGCCGCGAGCGACAGGTACACGATCGGGATCGCGTCGGGGTCGATCTTCGTGACCGTCGGAAGCTCGATGCCGTCCGGCAAGTCGCGCAGCACCGCGTTCACGCGATCGCGAACCTCTTGCGCGGCGACGTCCGGGTTTTTCTCGAGCACGAACGTCACGAACACCTGCGACACGCCTTCGCTCGAAGCCGAGCGCAGCTCGTCGATGCCGCTACACGTGCCGACCGCTTCTTCGATCAAGTCGGTGACTTCGGACTCGACCTCGTTCGGGCTCGCACCCGGCAGAAGCGTAGTGACGGTGATGATCGGGAAGTCGACCTTCGGGAAGCGGTCGACGCCGAGCTTGAAGTAGCCGGCGACGCCGACCACACACAAGATCAAGATCAGAACGCTGGCGAAGACCGGCCGTTTGACACATATCGAAGCGAGCCACTGCATGTCTGGTCAGGACTAACGCACCGCCAGGCGCGCGCCGTCCTTTGCCTCCGCGGGAAATGGTGACACCACAGCTTCACCGGCTTTGACGCCGTGACGGATCTCGACGGCATCGCCTTCGCGCGCACCGAGCTCCACGAGGCGCTCTTCGAGCGTGCCCTCGTGATTGACGAATACGCGCGCGAGGTCGCCGTCGATCTTCACGCTCGCGAGCGGCAAGGTGACCGCATCCGCTTTCGGCAGCGGGACGCGCGCGAGCGCAAACATACCCGGGCGCAACTTCTGCTCGGGGTTCGCGACCACCGCTTCGACGAGCAGGTCACGCGTGCGCTCGCGAAGCGATGCGCTCGTGTACTTCACTGCGCCCTTCCACCACTGGTCGGGATACGCCGAGACTTGCAACTCGACCGGCGTCGCCGGGCCGATGTTTGCAAGCAGCGATTCGGGGACGTTCATCTGCAAGCGGATCGGGTCGACCGCGACGAGCTGCACGATTTGGGTGCGCGCTTCGACGTACTCGCCGACGTTCACGAGCTTCTCGCTGATCACGCCCGCAAACGGCGCTTTGATCACCGCGTCACCCAAGGTCTGCAGTGCGGCCTCGCTGCGCGCCTGCGCTGCGTCGAACGACGAGTTGGATGTCTGGCACTGCGTCTTGATCCGATCGAACTCGGCCTTCCCGAGCGCGCCGCTCGCGAACAAGCCGTCGGCACGATTGCACTCGTCCCGCGCGAGGGTGGCTTGCTGGCGCGCCAGCTGGAGGTTCGCGGCCGCTTCTCTGGAGCGAATCGTCGCCGAGCGCCGGTCGAGGACCATCAAAATGTCGCCGGCTTTCACGACGCTACCGCGGTCGACCAACACCGACAGCACTTTGCCCGTAATGTCGGCCGCGACCGCCGATGCGCGATCGGCGACGAGGCTACCCGTCAGCGTGACGTAGCGCGGCATCGGCTGCGTGCCGGCTTTCACCGTACTCGCCTGAATTGGTTTCGCTTCCGCTTCTTGCGCCGGCTTGTCCGCAGCTGGCGAGGCGCGATTGCAGCCGACGGCGGCGAGCCCTGTCAGACCGGCCAGACCGGCCAGACCGGCCAGACCTGCGAGGACGCCCACTCTGAGGCATGTCTTCACGTTCCTGCTCCTTCGAGAAACATCCGCGTCACTTGCTCTGCCCGCGACTCCGGGGTGACGAGCTCGTGCTCCAATACGTCGTGCATCATCACGCCGCGCAGAAGGCCGCCGAGCATCGCCGGGAAGAGCTCGCTTCCGGCCGCACGCAGTGAACCCTGCTTCACGCCGCGCTGAACCAACTCGCGCAAAAGTTTGTGAATCTCGATCATCGTCGCCTGCTTGCTTTTCGCGGCCGGCCCCAACTTGCCGCTCTCAGCTGCAGGCTCCGACTCGAGGACCAAGCGGAAGAAGCGCGAGTGGTTACCGAAGTAGCTGAACATCGCAAGCGCGGTCGCGTAGATCTGGTCGCGAAACGGCTTCTGCTTGTTGCTCTTCAGCGTGGTCGCCAAAACCGCGAGCACCTCGGCGTGACGCGCGCGCATGATCTCGTGAATCAACGCGTCGCGATCGCCGACCAGGTTGTAGATCGTGCCGACCGCAACTCGCGCGCGCTGCGCGATCTCTTCGATCCGCGCCGCGTGCAGGCCTTCTTCCGCCAGCACTTCTTCCGCAGCGCTCAAGATCGCGACGCGAGCGTAGCTCCGAAAGTCTTCTCGCAGGCGGGCTGGCTTTGCCGGCCGCGCGCGCACGACGCCGGTGTTGCTCTCGCTCGCGGAGCTTCGAGGACGAGCTTCGCTCGCGGTTTTACTGCGGCGGACGGCGGCGGACTTCCGGGGCATGAGGAGGCGGTCAGACTGTGAATCGGGATTCATGAACCGTCAACTGGGTTGTCACCGAGGAAACATGGCTGTTTTACCGGCCTCGCCGGACGAGCCGTTCCTGGCCGCTCGGGCTGGCGACACGAGGTCGCTTCGCACACTCGCGACGCAACCAATTCAGATCAGAGTCAACTGACCCGGTCGGACGACATCGCCCACGATGTGAACGCCCTCGAGCTCGAGCAAAAATCGCTTGATCGTGAGCCCCGAGCTGTAGCCACCGATACCGAAGTCCTTCTCGACGACGCGGTGACACGGGATCACGACCGCGATGGGGTTCTTCGAGTTGGCCATCCCGACCGCCCGCATTGCGCGAGGCTGCCTGACGTCGAGTGCGATGCCCGCGTAGCTCCGCACGTGCCCGCGCTGAATCGCTCGAAGTGCGTTCCAGACCTTCAACTGAAACGCGGTTCCGGCCGGGGCGACCGGAAGCTCGATCGGGTCGACGGACTCGCCCGCGAAGTACGCCCCGAGACACTGCGCGATCTGCGCAGGCACGTCTCCTTCAGGCGTCGCTGCTGGAATGTCGTTCGGACGTGGCTCCGAGTCTTTTTCCCACAACGCGTGGGTGAGGCTTCCGTTCGAAGACCACGCCAGCCACAAGCTCGCCTTGACCGCCGGGACGGGCCAAGCAGCGCTCGCGATCGGCTGAATATCGGCAGCGGGGGTGGTGGTCACTTCGAGAGCGGGAGTGTAGCAGTCGTGCACGACTGCGCGTTCCCGAGTTTGATCTGGGACCAAGCCGGTGTAATAGTCGCGCCGCGCGACCCTGTTTTGCTCGCGCCCGCGCCATGTTTTCAGCGACCGTCACGACGTGTTTGGCAGTGACAGCGATGGCGCTCGTCATGCATCGGCTCGCGCACTGGGCCACGTTGCGGCAGATCCGCAGCGCCCCTGCGCCCAGGCTAGGTATGAACGCGACGACCGAGGCGCTGACGGTTCTGAAGCCAGTCAAAGGCTTGGAAGAAGAGCTCGAACAGAACTTGCGGTCGTTCTTCGAGCAGGTGTACCCCGGCCCACTGCAGTTCGTGTTCGCGAGCACGGAGCCGGCAGACCCCGGCATCATGCTGGCGCGCCGCATCGCTCGCGAGTACCCGGAAGTTTCGACGCGCTTCGTGCAGTCGGACCCGACGTTCGGGAATAACCCGAAAGTGTCGAATCTCGCCGGTGCGCTGCTCGCCGCAGAGCACGACCTCGTGCTGCAGACCGACGCGAACGTCCGCGTGCGTCCCGGCTATCTGCGCGACGTCGTCGAGGAGTGGCAGGCGACTGGCGCGTCGATGCTCGGAAGCCTGATCGCAGCCCGCGGCGAACGCTCGCTCGGCGCGGTGCTCGACAACATTCAGATCAACACGTTCACGACGCCTGGGCTGTGCCTGGCAGATCGGCTCGCAAACATTCAGTGTGTCCTCGGAAAAGCGATGCTGTTTCGTCGCTCCGAGCTCGACTCACTCGGCGGGCTCGCGCTCGTCAAAGACGTGCTCGCCGAAGACTACGTCCTCGGTCAGATCTACGCGAGCGCCGGCAAGCGCGTCGTGCTCTCGCGCTTCAGCGTCGACAACGTGAACGTCGCCGCGCCGTTCTCGCGCTTTTTGGCGCGGCACGCGCGCTGGTTGAAGATGCGCGTCGTCGTCCACCTCGGCGGTTTCGTGGCCGACCTGCTGTCGAACGCGCCCTTCTTCGCATTCGTCGCCTGGATCGCGAGCGGGTTTGCGCCGCCGTTGGCTGCAGTATACCTCGGCGTCGTGCTCTACAAGGTCGCGCTCGATCAGCGCCTGATCGCAAGCCTGCGCGGCGAGCCACTCTCGTTCGCCCACGCGCTGTGTATGCCGCTGCGAGACCTGATCATGCCCTGGATCTGGCTGTACGCGGCGTTCTCGCGCACGACGGAGTGGCGCGGTGCACGGTTTCGGCTCGGGCGTGGCAGCGTGCTCACGCCGCTCAACTCAGTGGGCGGCGCCCCAACTCTCGCCCCACCCTCGGTCGACCCGTAGCGGAACGTCGAGCGGCAGCGCTTGCTCCATGCACTCGACCACGAGCTGCTCGAGCGCTTTCTCCTCGTCCGCCGGCGCCTCGAAGACGAGCTCGTCGTGCACGGTCAGCAGCATCTTGCTTCGCAGGTTCTCGGCTTGCATCCGCTTCGCGATCGCGACCATCGCGAGCTTGATGATGTCCGCCGCGGTGCCTTGGATCGGCGTGTTGCGAACGACGCGCTCCGCTGCTTCCCGCTGCATCCGATTGCGGCTCAGCAAGTCCGGCACTTTGCGCACGCGCCCGAGCAACGTCCGTGTCTCGCCGCTGACCCGCGCTCGGTCGACCACCTCAGTCATGAACTGGCGCACGCCGGCGTACTGCTCGAAAAAGGCTTTGATGTAGCGCGAAGCTTCGGCGCGCTCGATCCGCAAGTTGCGCGCGAGGGCAAACTGAGTCTGGCCGTAGATCACCGCGAAGTTCACGGTCTTCGATTGCGCGCGCATCTCGCGCGTCACTTCGTTTTCCGGCACGCCGAAGATCGCGCGGGCCGTTCGCAAATGCACGTCGGTGTCGGTCGAAAACGCGGAGACCAGCTCGGGGTCGTGACTCAAGTGGGCGAGTACGCGCAGCTCGACCTGCGAGTAGTCGACCGAGAGAATGCGAAAGCCCTCGCGAGCCACGAAGGCGTCGCGAATCTGCCGGCCCACGTCGCTGCGAATCGGAATGTTTTGCAGGTTCGGGTCACTCGACGAGAGCCGGCCCGTCGCCGCCACGGTCTGCCGGAAGTCCGTGTGGATCCGGCCGGTCTTCGGATTGATCTCGCGAGGCAGCGCGTCGAGATACGTGCTCTTCAACTTTGCGAGCGTGCGGTGCTCGAGGATCGTCGCCGGCAAGTCGTGATGGATCGCGAGCTCTTCGAGCACGTCGGCGTCGGTCGAGCGCGCGGTCTTGGTCCGCTTGATCACCGGTAGCTTCAGCTGATCGAACAGGATCGCTTCGAGTTGGCGCGGCGAGCCCACGTTGAACTCGTGCCCCGCGAGTTCGGTGCAGCGCCGCTCCAGCGCGATCAGCTGCTTCGCGATCTCGCCGGACTGCCGCGCGAGTCGCGGCACGTCGACCAGCACACCGGTCCGCTCCATGTCGCAGAGCACGCGGGCGAGCGGCAACTCCAGGTCGTGGAGGAGCGACTCGCAATCGAGATCGGTCAGCTTCTTGATCAGCCGCGGGCGAATCTGCGTCATCGCGTGCGCGGCCTCGGCAGTGAGCTCGGTCGCGCGCTCGACTTCGAGTTGGGCCGAGCCTTCTTTCGACGACGCACCGAGCCACGCGCTCGCGCTGCTCTGGTCCGACA
>DASRXR010000692.1:0-2061 GCA_035687405.1 Polyangiales bacterium | reverse complement strand
GCTCGACATCTGAGAGAGAAGCTATGTCCATGGCGACGACCGACGAGGATCGCTACGCAAGCCTGGTGCAGGCACTGACGGTCATCGCGAGCGAGGCCGCGGAGCAAGCGCGGCTGCTGCCGGCGCTCACGCGGATCGCTGCCGAGACTCGCGAAGGCACGCAGGTCGAGCTGCTCGACGTGCAGCTCGCGCGTGAAGGCGTGCTGCCCGCCGAGACCGGCTTTCTGATCGCACGCATCGAGGAAGTGCTCGACGAGCTCGTCGGCGACCAAACCGGCATCGCGTTCACAGAGCACGCGCTGCGCAGCGACCCGCGATGGAAGCTCGCCCGAAAGTCCAAGGGATATCGGCAGACTCCAGACACGCAGCTCGAACCGTCGGGGACGTGTCACCGGCCGCGCAGGGCAGGTCGCAGTCACCATCGAAGCCGTTGCGCACGAGGTCCCCGGCGCTCACGCAGACCGCTTCGACATTGCCCGTCGATGGCTGAGCACTAGCGCTTGGCGGTGCGCTTGCGCGCTTTGACGGCACGCCTCTTGGGGCGGGGATCCTCGCCCCAATCGAGCGCGTCGAGCGCGTGATAGGGAACGATGCGCGCGCCGTGCAGGGTGAACGCCTCATCGCCGCCGTAGGCGACGACACGTTCGATCTTTTCAGGCAATAGCTGCGCTAGCGCATCGAGCGGCGCCAGGGCATCGACCGCTACCGTCTGTCCGCTCTTGGCCTCGATCGCTACGATCTCCCGGCCGCGCTCCACGAGGAGGTCGACTTCGAGCCCATGCGCATCGCGAAAGAACGTGAGGGTCCCGTGCGCGTTGCGATTGCGTAGAAGCTTGCAAACTTCGGACACGACCCACGACTCGAAAATGGCGCCGCGCAATGGATGCGCGTCGAGCTCTTGCGGCGTGCGAATGCCGAGCAGGTAGCAAGCGAGGCCGCTATCGAGAAAGTGCAGCTTTGGCGTCTTCACCAATCGTTTTCCAACGTTGCGAAAGAACGGCGCGACGCGCGTGACGATGTAGCTAGCTTCCAGGATCCCGAGCCAGCTCTTCGCCGTGTTATGCGAAACGCCTGCATCGGCGCCGAGCTGCGAGAGGTTCACAAGCTGACCGGTCCGCGTCGCGGCGAGTCGCAGAAACGTCTGGAAGGCGAGGAGATCACCAACTGCGAGGACTTGCCGGACGTCGCGCTCCACATAGGTGCGAACGTAGTCTGCGAGCCAGTCGCGGTGGCGCTCCGCGCGCTGGTAGGGCGCGGGATAGCCGCCGCGAAACATCACCTCAAAGACGTTCTTTGCGAGCCATTTGCCTCGACGCAGCTCGGCAGCCGAAAGCGGCAAAAGCTCGAGCAGCGCGGCACGGCCGGCAAGCGATTGAGCGACGCTCGATAGGAGCAAGAGGTTTTGCGATCCGGTAAGGATCCAGCGTCCGGGCACGGGATGGGCATCGACGTCGACCTGCACGTACGACAGCAGCTCGGGTGCTCGCTGGATCTCGTCGAGGATCGCACCGTCGGGCAGGCTCGACAGGAAGCCTTTCGGATCGGAGAGCGCGCGCTCACGCAGGTCGGGCGCTTCGAGGTTCCTGTAGGGCAGCGAACCGAAGACCTTCCGAACGAGCGTAGTCTTTCCGGATTGGCGTGGGCCCGTCAGCACCACGACGGGCGAGCGGGCGGCGCGCTGCCTAAGCTCCGGCTCGAGATCACGGCGAATTGCGGCCATTTCCGCGGTCCAGCTGACCGACATTCCGGCTGATTGTCAATGGCACTTACAATTAGCCGCTTTCGCGATGCACCGACCCACACGGGTCCGCTGATGAACGCTAGTGCGAAGCCCGAGCGTCGATGAGCTTGAAGCGCGTCCGCTCCGAGAGCAGACGGAAGTCCTTTGGATTGCTCGTCACGATCGCAGCGCCGTGGCGGTGAGCCGTCAGCGCGATCAGTGCATCGTTTTGAAACTCGCGACGCTTTGCGGTCTCCCAGCCCTCTGCATCGCCGATCACTCGAACCAACTCGCCGGCCCGCCACCAGTCCTCGTCGGACGGCGCCCAGATTTCGGGGGCA
>DASRXR010000691.1:0-3082 GCA_035687405.1 Polyangiales bacterium | reverse complement strand
CTCCGGGGACGTCGGCATGGCCGGCGTCGCGATCGATTCGATCCTCGACATGCAGATCCTGTTCGATCGCATTCCGCTCGATCAGATGAGTGTGTCGATGACGATGAACGGCGCAGTGCTGCCGGTGCTCGCGCTCTACATCCTCGCGGCCGAAGAGCAAGGTGTCTCGCCGGAGAAGCTCAGCGGAACCATTCAGAACGACATTCTGAAAGAGTTCATGGTGCGCAACACGTACATCTATCCGCCCGAGCCTTCGATGCGGATCATCGGCGACATCTTCGCGTTCACGTCGCAGCACATGCCGAAGTACAACAGCATCAGCATCTCCGGCTATCACATGCAGGAGGCTGGTGCGACGGCGGACATCGAGCTCGCCTACACGCTCGCGGACGGCATGGAGTACATCCGTACCGGCATCGCGGCGGGGCTTTCGGTCGACAAGTTTGCGCCGCGCCTGTCGTTCTTCTGGGCGATCGGCATGAACTACTTCATGGAAGTGGCGAAGATGCGGGCCGCTCGCGGCTTGTGGGCGAAGATCGTGAAGGGCTTCGAGCCGACACAGGCGAAGTCGATGGCGTTGCGCACGCACTGCCAGACGTCGGGCTGGAGCCTCACCGCGCAGGACCCGTTCAACAACGTCGCACGTACGTGCATCGAGGCGCTCGCGGCTGCCTGTGGACACACGCAGTCGCTGCACACGAACGCACTCGATGAGGCGCTCGCACTACCGACCGACTTCAGCGCGCGCATCGCCCGCAATACTCAATTGTATTTGCAGCAAGAGACCGGCGTGTGCCGCAGCGTCGATCCGTGGGGCGGCAGTTATTACGTCGAACGCTTGACGCACGACCTCGGGCAACGCGCGTGGGAGCTGATCGAAGAAGTCGAAAAGCTCGGAGGCATGGCCAAGGCGATCGAAGCCGGCTTGCCGAAGATGCGCATCGAAGAGGCAGCGACGCGGACCCAAGCGCGGATCGACGCGGGCCGTCAGACGATCGTCGGCGTAAACAAGTATCCGCCGGAGCGCGAAGAGAAGCTGCAGATCCTGAAGGTCGACAACACGGGCGTTCGCGCTGCCCAGCTGCGCCGGCTCGACGCGCTGCGCAAGGGGCGCGACGAATCGAAGCTGAAGGCTGCACTCGCAGCGCTCACGAAGAGCGCGGAATCCAAGGAAGGAAACCTGCTCGCCCTCGCGATCGACGCGGCGCGCGCACGCGCCAGCGTCGGTGAGATCAGCGACGCCCTCGAGAAGGTCTGGGGCCGCCACGAGGCGGTGATCCGCTCGATCACCGGGGTGTATAGTGGTGAGGTGGGCGAGAAGAACAAGGCCTTGGACGACGTGGTCGCGCTGACCCGTGCGTTCGAAAAGAAGGAAGGTCGGCGCCCGCGCATCCTGGTCGCGAAGATGGGTCAGGACGGCCATGATCGCGGCGCGAAAGTGATCGCGACGGCGTTCGCCGACATGGGCTTCGACGTCGACGTCGGGCCGCTGTTCCAAACGCCGGAAGAAACAGCGCGGCAAGCGGTGGAAAACGACGTGCACGTGGTCGGCGCGAGCTCGCTTGCTGCAGGTCACTTGACGCTCGTGCCATCGCTCCGAAAAGCGCTCGATGAGCTCGGCCGCAACGACATCATGATCGCCGTCGGTGGTGTGATTCCGCCGCAAGATTACGACGCGCTGTATCGCTCGGGCGCATCCTGCATCTTCGGGCCCGGCACGGTGATCACGACGGCGGCCAAGGATTTGTTGTCCGAGCTGGAGCGCCGCCTGTCCGATGAAGCCGCCCAAGCCTGACGAGTCGGTGCCGACTTCGTTCGAAGAGCCAGGGGTGGACGTTCCCTCGCCGCCTCCAGCGGAAAGCGTTCGCCGGCGCAGGCTGACGATCGACGAGTACGTGACTGGGGTTCGCGCGTGTGACCGCGCGGTCCTCGGTCGCGCGATCACGCTGGTCGAAAGCAACGCGCATCGCGACTTGGAGCTCGCACAGCAGATGCTCGTGCAGTTGCTGCCGTTCACCGGCAAGTCGCATCGCGTCGGAATCACCGGAGTGCCGGGAGTCGGTAAGAGCACGTTCATCGAGGCGCTCGGGACGAACCTCACGACGGCGGGGCATCGCGTGGCGGTACTCGCGATCGATCCGACGAGCGGCGTCACCGGGGGCAGCATCCTCGGCGACAAGACCCGGATGACCAAGCTCTCGCGCGATTCGAACGCGTTCGTGCGCCCTTCCCCCGCGTCGGGCTCGCTCGGCGGCGTCACGCGTAAGACGCGCGAGACGATGCTCGTCTGCGAAGCGGCGGGTTTCGACGTCGTGTTGGTCGAGACCGTGGGCGTCGGGCAGTCGGAGACGACCGTCGCCGAGATGGTCGACTTCTTCCTCGTGTTGATGCTCGCGAACGCCGGCGACGAGCTTCAGGGCATCAAGCGCGGGATCATGGAGCTCGCGGACATGATCGCGATCAACAAAGCCGAAGCCGAAAACGCGGTCGCGGCCCGTCACGCGAAGCGCGAGTACATGGCTGCGCTGCGACTCATGCGCGGAACGCATCCGGATTGGAAGTCTCCGGTGATCGCGGTCAGCGGCCTGCACAATCAGGGCCTCGACTTGCTCTGGGGCAAGATCGACGAGCATCGGTTGCTGTTCGAGAAGAACGGCTTCTTGCAGCAGCGCCGGCGCGAGCAGATGCGGCGTTGGATGTGGAGCATGGTCGACGATCGCTTGCTGCGCGCCGTGCGTGCACATCCCGCGGTAGCCTCGCAAGCTGCGCAGCTGGAAGCGGCAGTGCTGGATGGAAAGCTCACCGCCACCCTGGGTGCGGAAGCGATCCTGAAGGCGTTCGAGTCGACCCACCCGCTCAAAGAATGACGGCGCGTTCCGGTCCGGAGCCCGCCGCAACGCACGTCGCTTAAAGAACAACGGCCTGCTCCGAGTCGGAGCAGGCCGCATTCGTGTTTGTGCGCTAGCGCGTCTTGATCAGCAGCTTCACCAGCAGGTGTCAGTCACGCCGAGCAAGCTGGGCGCGCCGTTCGAGAGCGCGTGCGCCGGGTAGGCGAACGAGAACTGGTAACACATCTCGGTGT
>DASRXR010000690.1:0-2072 GCA_035687405.1 Polyangiales bacterium | reverse complement strand
ATGAGTGCAGCGGAGAGGGGCTGCCGCAGGTCATGGCCGATGACGGCGAGCAGGTCGGCATGCTTGACGATGGGTGCCGGCGTGGGCCGAGCAACTCCGCGTTCATACTCAGTGAGCAACATGCCGCGTCCTTGGCGGTTGGCCTGGTGAGGTGGACTTGAACTCGGCGGCGACCCGTACGCCGCTGGATAGTGATGCATCGTGCGTCACCGTGGCCTAGCGTTGCCCGTTCCGTGCGCACCGGGCCAACAGCGCACCTGCACGTTGCACGTCTGCGCCCGCCGACACGTCGCCCGATCGAGTGATCTATTCATGCTCCCGACGAGTCATCGCGGGACGAGTTGTCACATCGCGTCGGTGATCAACGTCTCGGCCTTCGTGGAACGCGACCGATGCGCACGCAGATCCTCTGAACGTCACAGGATCGCTCACTCATACTCTTTCGGGTAATACCGCCTGCGCGCGCGCTGGCCTGATTACGTTTGCACGGCGGAGCGAACGAAACGATGAAGCATCAGGCGCCAGGCTACCGGGCGCGCGAGCTGCCTTCACCATCGAGCGCATGCTGCTTGCGCTGTCTTACGTGCCGTCGAACCGGCACCTCAAGGAGAATCAAAATGAAAATCCTCTATACCGCGGAGGCCGCAGTCACGGGCGGCCGAGCGGGACACGGCCGTACCTCGGACGGCCGGCTCGATGTTTCACTGTCCGTCCCCGCGACGATGGGTGGAACCGGTGGGGCGGGGACCAATCCGGAGCAGCTGTTCGCGATCGCTTACGCGGCCTGCTTCCAGTCCACGTTACTGAACCTGGCTAAGGGGCAAAAGCTCGACGTCTCGAATTCCATTGTCATCGCCCGCGTCGGGATCGGACCGACGGGGCATGGCGGGTTCGGCTTGACCGTGGCGCTCGACCTCCACGCACCGGCGTTGGCGCGTGGGGATGCCGAGCATTTGATGGCCGAAGCCCATGTCGGCCGTGGATAGTCCGTTAGAGGTAGGCGCGAGCGCCCCGCAGCGAGGTACGTTGGTGCAGTGAATCCCTTGCCCGAGATTACTGTCTTGACGGTCGACGATCACGCGCTCATTCGCCATGGTCTCGCCACCGTCATCGGTCACGAGCCCGACATGCGCGTCGTGGCCGAGGCCGGCGATGGCGAGCAGGCGGTGGAGCAGTACCGCGAGCACCAGCCTTCGATCGTACTCATGGATCTGCGCATGCCCGTTATGGACGGCGTCGAATCGATCAAGGCGATCTGCCTCGAATTCCCCGCGGCACGCATCATTGCGCTGACGACGTTCGAGGGCGACGAGGACATCTATCAGGCGCTCGCCGCCGGAGCCAGCGGTTACCTACTGAAGGACATGTTGCGGACGGAGCTCATCGCCGCGATACGAAACGTGTATCGCGGGTATAGCGGCATCCCGCCAGTCATCGCGGCCAAGGTCGCGCGTCATACTCCGCGAATCGGCTTGACGCGGCGCGAGATCGAAGTGCTGCGCCTGATTGCCGAAGGAAAGGGCAATCTCGAGATCGCCGTGATGCTCGGCCGCGCCGAGGGAACGGTGAAGATTCACGTTCGCAACATTCTCGAAAAGCTCGCTGCCGACGATCGCACGCAAGCCGTGACGATCGCGCTACGGCGCGGAATCATTCATCTCGACTAGTACATACGCGACGCCTTCGGCGGACCGTCAGGTGGTGCGAGCGACAGCGGCAGTTCGAGCTTGACGGTAGTGCCACCGCCTACTCGAGAATCGACCTCGCAGCGCCCACCCATGCGAGACGCTCGGTTCTGAATGCCGCTGAGTCCGAAATGTCCATGCTTGCGTGCCTCCGCCATCTCGTCCTGACTCACGCCGCGTCCATTGTCCCGCACTTCGAGATAAAGGCTATGCGCGCGGAAATCGAGATGGACCTCGATCCGACTGGCTTCGGCATGTCGTACGGCGTTGACGATGGCCTCTCGTCCGATCCGGAATGACGCGTCTTCTATCGGTGGAGGCAGCCGCCGCGAGTTCCCCGCGGTGGTCATAACGACTTCGATGGGGACAGCTGCGGTGCGGTCCCTG
>DASRXR010000689.1:0-18137 GCA_035687405.1 Polyangiales bacterium | reverse complement strand
AGCCTCCGGATTCGATCCGCGACAGCGACATGCCGGTCGCCACGCCGTGCTTCTTGACCGTCTTCGTACGCGTCGTGCGCGCGAGCTTGGGAACCCGCTCCATCGCCTTGTCGAGGATCGTTCGATTGACGCGGTAGATGCCGGGCCCGAGCTGCTGGATTCCCTGCTGCAGCTCCTCGGCCGAGAAGGCCTTGTTGCGCTCGCGCTTCGACTCCTTCGACTCCTTGGGCTGCTCGGCGGGCGGCGCTGGCGGCGGCGCGTTCGGGTTCGGCCGCTGCATCTTGAGCCAACACGGGGTCTCTTCGCGATCCGTCGTCAGCAGCACCGCATGCGGGCGGACTTCGAGGAGCTCGAAATGACCAAACTTCGACCCGGTCCGGTACACCGCCGTCGGCGCCGAAGCCGGGCCCATCATGGCCATCGAGCGCTCGGGATGCCGCCCGTCGTAGACGGTCCCAGTGACGCGGATCAGGCTCTGGAGTTCGGGCTGGCACGCACCGGGTCGATCCACCGCGGGCGGCCGCGCGATGTACTCGCGCTCGCGCTCGCGCTCGCGCTCGCCATTGCCCGGCACGAGCTCGTGACCACGGCTCTCCGCGAGGAGCGTGCCTGGCTTCTGGTCAGCCTCGTCGTCGAGGGGCTCAGGCGCTTCCTGCGCGAGCGACACGCGGGCAATCGCACAGCATGTCGCAAGGCATGTCAGCCCGCGAACCAAACGGGAGGAGCCTCCGAACATGGGGGCAGAATCGTCTTGTCTGCTGCGTTTCGCAAGCGTGAACATTCCGGCCTAGTCCTGATCCGATCCGTCCCGATAAATCTGCGCGAGCTCCGCCAACAAGAAGTCGCGCACGACCACCACGCGTGCCGGCACGAGCTTTTGTGACGGCCACAAAAGGTAGATGCCCCCGCCGACGTAGCCGTGTCGCGGAAGCACACGGACGAGCTTCCCAGCTCGCACGGCCGCGATCGTCATCTCGACCGGCAAGAGCGCAAGCCCGCTACCCGCGATCGCGGCGCCTCGCAGAAACACCATGTCGTCGCACACGATCGAGCCCGAGACCGCAACCGTGTGATCGCCCTTCGGACCGCTCAGCCGCCACGGGAGCTTGCCAGTGCGATCGCCGTAGCAGAGGCACTCGTGTTTGAGTAGATCGGCGGTCGTTCGCGGCTTGCCGCGCCGCTCGAGGTACTCTGGCGCCGCGAAGATGCCGAGCTCGCTCGCGCTGATCTTGCGCGACACGAGCGATGAGTCCGGCATGATGCCGCCGCGCACCGCGAGATCGATGCCTTCAGCGATCAGATCGACGAACTGATTCGTCAGCTTGAGCTCCACCGTCAGCTCGGGATGCAAGCGCGTGAGCTTCGCGACGATCTGCGGAAGCCGCATGCCACCGAAGCCCGCGGGGCAGTGATTCGAACGAGGCCGCGCGGCGTGTTCGCGAACCCGGTCACCGCGCGCGTCGCTTCTTCGGTTTCGCTGACCACGGTTTGCATGCGCTGAAAAAAGTGTTGGCCGCTGTCGGTCAGACTCAACTTCCGCGTCGTGCGATGTAACAGCCTCACGCCGAGATCCGACTCGAGGTGCGCGAGTGAGCGGCTGACGGACGAGACCGGCAGGCCGAGCGTCTTCGAGGCTGCGGTGAAACTTCCGGCCTCGACGACGCGCACGAAGACCGCGATCCGGTTCAAGTCGATTGTTGTCATGACGACAAGAATCTTATGCAAATGCTCCGACTAGTGCACGGGGGCCCGCGGGCCTAAACCTTTCGTCGAGGTTGACGATGGACTTTCGACGGATATTCGGCTGTGTCGCAGGATTGTCGACCAGGGCGGCGAACGGTTGTGTCCACCGATGCCCGCGGGACCGGTCGGGACGTTCGGCGGCCTCACAGACTCGGACGCGATGGACATCGGACACTACTTGTTGTCGCTGCCGCCCGTGCACAACCCGCTCCCGGATTGCAGCACGTCGGGTCTTCAGCAAGCGGCAGCGCAAACCACAAAGGGGCCGACATGAAGCTCGCGCTCGGATTGCTGATCGCCGTTGCGGCGTGCGGCGGAGATACTGGCGTGATCGCCCCGGACGCGAGCACACCGGTGTTTCCGCCGCCATCGGCTGCGGAGCCATTCTGGCTGTCGTCGACGGGACTCTACCGCGATCTCGCAGCGAAGCAGCTCGCACCGGAGCTACTGGAGTTCGAGCCGGCCTTGCCTTGTGGAGCGACGGAGCGGTGAAACGGCGCTGGCTGCGTTTGCCTGCCGCTTCTCGCATCGACACGAGCTCGATGGATCACTGGCAGTTTCCGGTCGGGAGCGTGCTCTGGAAAGAGTTTTCACTCGAAGGCCGGCGCCTCGAGACGCGCGTCCTCGCACGCACTGGACCCGAGCCTCGCGATACCTGGATGGGCGCGTTCGTCTGGAACGAAGACGAGTCCGACGCGCGGTTCGTGCCGGACGGAGAGCGCGACGTACGCGCAACCACGCACGACGTTCCGAGCGCCAAGCAGTGCGGCACCTGTCACAACGGTGAAGCTGGCCGGGTTCTCGGGTTTTCTGCCGTACAGCAACCATCCGTGGACGCCGCCCTGTTGACGCGACCGGCTCAGCAGCCTTTCACCCCGCCGGGCGATCGACGCACTGCAAACGCGCTGGGTTACTTGCACGCCAACTGCGCGCATTGTCACAACCCGAGCGGCAGCGCGCGGCCCGACACGGACATGAACCTGCGTTTGTCGGTCTCGGAGTCGAATGCGGCTGAGACAAACGCGCTGCGCACGACGATCGGTCGCTCTCTACAATCGTTCACGCATCGAGAGCAATCGTTGCGCGTTGCGCCTGGCTCGCCGGAGCAGAGCGGAGTGCTCGCGCGCATGGAGCAGCGCGATGCGGACGCTCGGATGCCGCCGCTCGGAACCGAGGAGATCGATGCGCGTGGCATCGAGATCGTTCGCAGCTGGATCGACGCGATGTGAACGAGCCGCGTTCGACCGGGCGCTGACGGCCAGACACGATCCGCCGTGCGAGCGAACGTGTCGACTGTCGTGTTCCACCGTGCAAGTGGCGCGCTCCGCTCTTCGCCATCCGATCCGGCGTTGCTAAGCGTGCACTCGCAGGAGGATGTGATGACGACTTCTATGACTCGAGCCGGGGTGACGCTGTGGGCAGCCTGGTTCAGCGCGTGTGCGGGGGCCGCGGACTCGGAGTCGGATCCGCAGCTGACGGCGGCGGACGCCGTCGACGCGGTCGGTAGCGGGGCGGGCCTCGCCGATGAGCTGCCCTCGTCGGGGGGTTACGCTGTCGGAACGGTTCGCCTCGAGGTCGACGTGGCGGAAGGCCGGCGGATCCCGGTTCAGATTTGGTATCCCGCGGACGAAAGTGCACGCGCGGCGGCTGAAGCGGGGCGTCCGGTCGTGGACTTCGAGCCCGTTGGCAGCGCCAATCGAGCCACGCTCGAGGAGCTCACACGGACTGCGCCTGCCGCTTACACACTGCGAACGATGCACGCTGCGGACGCGGCTCCGGTTCGCGTGCAGCCAGAACGTTTTCCGCTGATCTTGATCTCGCACTGCACCGACTGCGTGCGGTTCGCGTATTTCGGCCTCTCCGAGCACCTCGCATCGAAGGGCTACGTCGTCGTCGCGCCGGATCACGTCGACAACACGATCTACAACTACGTCGCTGGCAACTCCGTCGGTGTCGATCTGAACGTGTTTCTCGAGACGCGTCGGCTCGACATCTACGCGCTCACCGACTTGATGCTCGCCGCTGACTCGACGCTCGTGCCCGAAGGGCTGCGCGGCCGAATCGATCCCGACCGCGTCGGCATGATCGGCCACAGCTTCGGAGCGTTGACGACCGGCTACGCGTCGACGCGTGATCCGAGGATCAAGGCGATCGTGAGCCTCGCGATGCTCCTGTCGATGGAGAACAATCTCCCGTACGCCGGACCCGAGCTCGCAGCCCGCGTGAAGCTCGAGCCGCTCTCGAAGCCCGTGTTTCTGTTGAACGCGAAGGAAGACGTCATTCAGCTCGCCGGTCTGGGCGACTACATGCGCCAAAACTTCCTCGACTCCACCGCCGAAGCCTGGCTCGCCAACATGGCCGACGCCGGCCACTACTCGCCGATGGACATCTGCGGGATCGTGACCGAGTACGCCAATGGCTGTGGTGACGGCGTTCGAGTGACGGAGTTCCTGCAGCCACTCACCTACCTGGATATCCGAGTCGCGACGCGGCTCACCCGCGAGATGGTCGGCAGGTTCTTCGACCATCTGCTGCTCGGCATCGCGACCGCGAACCCGCAGGATGTCGCGACGAAAGCGGCCGAAGTGCTGACCGTGGAGCACCGGATCCCCTGAGCCCCGGCAGGCGAGGGAAAACCGCCGGAAGTCCGAGAGGACTCCACGCGCGGACGCAGCTAGTTCACCAGCATCGCGGTCAGGCCGGCCGCGACAAAACGCTGGAGAACGACCATGCGCTTCACTCATCCGAGTCTCTGGGTCTACCTCGCCTTCCTGGGAGTAGTGGCTTGCGCCGACGACGGCGCGACGAACGCTCCTTCCCCGCTCGCCCCGCTCGCCGGAGCTGCTCCCGCTAGCTCCGAGACGCTCCCGCCGACCGCACTGCCGCCGACAGCTGCAATGCCAGCGGGCGGCTCGACGCCGACCTCGACGGGCCTCACTGGCAGCACGAGTCCCGTGGGTGCGGGAGGTGCTGCTGCCCCCGGGGTGGACTTCGCAGAGCTGCTCGCGGCGGATTGGGAGCTTGCACCCGGCACCGAGCAATACGTGTGCGTGCGCAAGTCGGTCGACACCACCGTGTTCATTGGCGCGTGGCGAGGCATGTCGCCACTCGGGACGCATCACGTCGCACTCACGACATCCGCGGAACCAGATGGCGAGCCCGACGGCGTGAGCGCGTGCGATGTCTCGACGCTCGGGACGCAGAACATCTACGGCTCAGGGGTGGGGACCCGAGAGAAGCTCCTGCCTCCGGGCGTCGCGATGAAGCTGGAGCAGGGCAGCCAGTTGCTCTTGAACCTGCACTTGTTCAACGCGACCGACAAGCCGTTGCGCGGGCGCTCCGGTGCGATGATGAAGCCGATCGACGAGAGCGACGTTCGCGTCGTCGCCGATGGCGTGGTCGCGGGTCCGACGAAGCTCACGGTTCCGCCGGGCCGATCGACGAGCCGCGGCATGTGCACGTTCGATCGCGAAGCGACGATCTTCGGCATCATGCCGCACATGCATCAGACCGGCGTCTCGATGCAGGTGATCGCGCATACGACGTCGAAGGGCGACGTGGTGCTGTTCGATGGACCGTACAACTTCGACGATCAGGTCACGTACCCCATCGACATGTTGCAGTTCAAAGCGGGCGACACGGTCGAGGTCGCGTGCACGTACGAGAACACGACGGGCAACACGTTGCACTGGGGTGGCAGCTCGAACGACGAGATGTGCAATGCGGGCCTCGGACGAATTCCTGCGGGCGGCCCGAGCATCTGCAATCAGTGATTCGAAATCGGAGGAGTGATCGATCGAGAGAGAGGAGCGGATCATGCGAAAACGATCATCTCGTGCGGGAGTCGCAGTGCAAGTCGCGGTGTTGCTGTGCGTCGCGTGTCAGAGCGACGGGCCGGCTGAATCGAGCTCGCAACCGGTTGCGGGCGGGGGAGGCGCACCGGAAGGGATCGCCGGTGCAGCCGTCGGCGGCAGGGGCGCTGCGGGCGGAGTTGCGCCGATTGGGGGAAGCGCAGCGGATCCGATCGCTGCTCGTGCGGGGGGGCCGGGATCGGCGATGGCTGCAGCTGGTAGCAGCAGCGCGGCTGGAGGATCGATGGCGCCTTCAATCGCAGCTGCCGGGGCAGGCGCGGCTGCCGGGGCGGCCGCTCCGGCTGCACCCACCGCCGGGGCCGCTGCACCTGAGTTGCCCGCTTGCGATCTCCCGCCGGAGTACACACGCGCAAGCCGAGCAGCGATCGAGCTGATCTGGCCCGCTACGATCGGGATCGAAGGTGGCACTGGGACCCTCATCGCGTGGAGCAAGATCAAATATATCCGCCAACCCGATGGCACGACGCGGACCGAGTCTCACGCATGCGGCACGCTCACGCCGACCGTCACGACGAGCGCCGTCGCGGGCGGTTTGAAATCATCGATGCAAGTGCCGCTCACCGCGTACGACCAACCGAGCATGCCGATGTATTCGGGCACGCTCACCGCGGCTGGAACGATGTCCATCCTGGACCCGGGCCCGATGGTCATTGGTGCTGCGCTGAGCGACGACAGCGGTGCCTGGCCCGCGACCGAAGCACTGATGCCGTTCGATCACGATGGAGACGGAGCGCCGGGTTTGACTGCGCTTCCGATCACGGGCGCTGGTTATCTCACACCTCCGTCGAGCGTGTCGCAGACGGAGTTCTTGGATGGCGTGTACATCGCATCGCGCGTCAGGTTGAAAGTGCCGCTGGCGGAAAATGTCTGCGCGTCGATGCAGCAAGCTGCGCTCGAGCCAGTCTCCTTCGACTACACGATCGTCGGTTGTCACGTGGAGGCTCGCGGCGACTGCACTGCTGCCGAGGCACGCTTTATCTCGACGCAGAGTCCCAAGTTCAAAGCCGGAAAATCGGGCAGTTGGCTCGAAGCGGAAGTCGCGGCATCCGCCACTTGCGCGGACGTGCGTGCGGCATTGCCACCGCCTTGAGGTGCGTTTGGACTCGCATTGAGTTTCCGTGGAAGCGTTCTCGACGCAGCCTGCTAGTCTCCAACCGCACATGCGGCTGGTGTTCGACGGCTTCGAGATCGATCAAGATGGCCCGCGGTTGGTGCGCGACGGGACGGAAGTTCCACTCGAGCGGCGCACGCTCGACTTGCTCTGCTACCTCGCTGAGCACCCGGGCCGCTTGATTCGAAAAGACGAGCTGATCACACGCGTCTGGAACGCGCAGGCATTGAGTGACGGCGTGTTGTCGAACACGGTTGCCAAGCTGCGCAAGGCGTTGGGGCAGGGCGCGCGCGATCGCCAGCCGATCGAGACCGTGCACGGTAGAGGTTATCGGTTTCACGCAGTCGGTACGCCCCGCCCGCCGCTGACGGCTGCAGCTCAGGTTCGGTCGGTTCAAGTCGATCCACTGATCGGACGCGAACTGAGCCTACAGCTGCTCGAGGGTTGCCTCGAGCGCACCGCGGGCGGACTAGGCGGACTCGCGCTGATCACGGGCGACGCTGGAATCGGCAAGTCGCGACTGCTCGAAGAGCTCGTACGGCGGGCGCGGGTGCGCGGTTTCAGTGTCTGGCAAGGCGTCGCGTACGCAGGAGGCGCAGCGCCAGCGTATTGGCCATGGGTGGAGATCGTGCGGGCCGCGCTCGCGGATGCAGCGACGCGCCGCCATCTCCCCGCGGATTCCTGGGCGATCGCGAGGCTTGTCCCCGAGTTACTCGGCGCGACGCGTGCAGTGGAGGATACACACGCGTTGCGCTTCCGGTTGTTCGACGAGCTCACGCGCTGGTTTGCTGCAGCCGCATCCGAGGCGCCGCGGCTGCTCGTGATCGAAGACTTGCACTGGGCGGACAGCGCGAGCGTCGACTTGCTCGGGCACTTGGCGCGAGGGCTGGAGAGGCAGGGTGTGTTGCTCGTCGCGGCGGTGCGTGAACACGAGCTGCCGATGTTGCAGCGCTTGCTGCGCTCGGCCGTTCACGTGGCGTTGCGCGGTTTGTCGCAAGCCGAGGTTTCGGAGCTTGCTCGCTCGCTCACCGCGAAGGACTTGGACTCGCGCTCGAGCGAGCTGCTCCACCAACGGACGCAAGGCAACCCGTTCTTCGTGCGGCAAGTGCTGCAACTCTTCGCCCAACGCGGGCTGACGCTCGACGCTGCGAGCCTCGAAGCGTCGGAGCTGCCGCCCGCCGTCCGCGACGTGATTCAGCAGCGCTTGGTCGTGCTGCCTGCAGATGCGCGCTCGCTGCTGAAAGCTGCGGCCGTCATCGGACAAACCTTCGATGCCGCGCTGCTCGCACGCGTTGCGCAGCTCCCGCTGGAGGCTGTTCTGACTGCGCTCGAGCCGGCGCTGGGGCGTGGTTTGATTCGCGCGGACGCGGCTGCACCGCATCGCTTCGAGTTCAACCACGCGCTCGTTCGCGACGCGCTGTACGACGAACTCGGACTTGCACCGCGCGGTGGCTTGCACGCGGAACTGGCACGCGTCCTGTCGGAACAGTCCCAGGCGTCTGACGCGCGTCGCCTCAGCGAGATCGCAAGGCACAGCTTGCTCGCCGTACCTTCGAACCTCGCTGCGACGGTGCTGCACTGCGGTCGTGCTGCGGCCGCCGCGCGCGAGGCCTCCGGGTTCGAAGCCGCGGCAGCGCTCCTGGGTCGCGCGCTCGAAAAGCTCGCAGCTGAGGGCGGCGATGCGGTCCAGCGTTGCGAGCTCCTCTACCAGCTCGGCCTCGATCTGTTTTGTGCAGGGGAGGTCGAGGGCGGCTGGCGCGCGCTCGAGGACGGCGCCAGGCTCGCGATCGAGATCAGCTCGGATCCGTGGCTTCGACGCTTCGCCGCGCGGCTCGCAAGTTGGACGCAGGTCGGCGGCAATACGCTCGACCTCGCGTCGCTCGTCGAAGACGCACTCGGGCGAACGCCGGAGACCGAGGCGCTACACGCAGTCCTACTCGCACGGCATGCCGAGCTCGACGTCGATCTCGATCGCGAGGTGCGTGACAAGCTTTACGCGAAGGCTGAAGCGAGTGCCGCCGCCACGGGAGAGCCCGACGTCATGCTCGACGTAGCGATCGCTCGGATCGCGCAACGCGATCCGGCGCGGATTGCAAACTGCCGCGCGGCACTTGCCGCCTACCGTGGGCTCGAACAACGGTACCCCAAGGCGATGCTCGGGATTCAGTTTCGACTGCGACGCGTCTTCGTCGAGATCAGTGAGTATTGGTGCGCGTTGATCGAGGGGGACATCGAATCTGCCGATCTGTCGATCGTACAGTGTGCTGCCGCCGCGGAAGCGTGTCGCGTTCCGCAGCTCCGGTGCGCCGTCGAGTTGCTTCGCGCGACGCGTGCGCTGGCGGACCACCGGCTCGACGATGCCGCCGCCGCCATCGAGCGCACCAGAACTGGAGACAGCGTCACCGGTGGCCTCGCCGCGGTGTCGATGTTTTGTTACGCGCTGCTGGTAGAGGCGAAGAACGACCAGTCCGAGCTGAGCTTACTCGGCGACTCGCTCGATCTGTCGGTGCTCGATCGCATCGCGCCGGCGCAGCGGATCGGCGCATATGCGTGGGTTGCCGCATTCGCGGCGAGCACCGGGCATCCGGGCCTCGCGCGAAGTGTCCTTCAGCGCATTCCGGACTCGATCTTCGAACGCATGCCGAGCGACTACGGCGATCTCGGTGCACTCTGCGCGCTCGTGGAGACGTATTGGCAACTCGGCGATGCCACGGCAGCGGAGCAGCTCTACGCGAAGCTCGAGCCGTTTGCAGGGATGAATGCGGTCGGTGTCGCGTACGACTACAAGGGCTCCGTCGCTCACTACTTGGGCATGCTCGCGCTGTTGCGCAATCGGCCCGCGGAAGCCGTCGCGCACCTCGAAGCCGCGCTCGTCTTCAATCGCAAGCTCGGGATTCAGCGGCAGGTCGAGCGAACGAGCGAGCTGCTCGCGCGCGCATCGGCTCGAGCCTGAGCCCTGCTCACCAGTCACTCGCCGAGCAACGTTTTCACGCGCTGTGAAGCGTAAAACGGCTCGAGCCGCAGACGAATCAAGCGCTCGAGTGCGCCGGTGCGAGCCGCCTGATCCAAGATCGGCTGCAAGAATATGCCGAGTTCTGCGCTCACCATCGCTTCGGTCACGCCCATGTCTTCGATCAACGCGTACAGCGTCTCTTGGCCGTACTTCACGAAGAAATGATCGACGCCTTCGGTCGAGATGCGGCGAAAGTACTCGGTCTTGCGATAACGCAGCCAAAACTCGTAGACGAGCACGACGAAGTCTTCGATGTCCGACTCGCCGACGAGCGCGAATACCTCCGACAGTCGCATCGACGCGAGGCCGTCCCACAGCTCGTCGAGTGCCGCGCGCAAACGCTCCGAGTCCAGCTCTTCGAGCATGTGCTGTTCAGCGTGCGCGCGCAGGCGCTCGCGATTGCGGCTGAGATACCAGGCGAGCCCCGCAGCAACTCGGGTCTCTATCCGAGGCAAGACAGACGCGCGCAGCCGCCCGAGGAGCGACACTTCATCGAGCGCGCGGGTGAGCGCGATCGGTGGGGAGAGCAGGTCGAGCAACCCGCGTGCAGCGAGTCGAGCGCTGATCGCGGCGACGCCGGCATTTTGTGCGACGAGCGAGATCAGCTCGCGGCGCAATCCTTCGAGCGCGAGCACTTTGTCGGTGAACTCGTTGTACGAAGCCGGCGGCACGACTTCGTCGAGCCGAGTATCCGAGCTCGCCTTCGAGGAGAAGACCAAGTTCGACATCTCTCCGGTGAGCTCGGTGATACCGCCGCTCACGCGCAAGTCGATCACATAGCGCTCGATTACGCCCACGATCTGCGGGCGCGTCGCGACCTCGTCCAGCTTGGTCCGGCCGAACCAGCGAAAGAACGGCGCGATCCAATCCGCGATCGTGCCGGCGAGCGCATCTCCCTGCCAGCTCGCGAGCTCGTGTTGCACGTGCGCTTCGAGCAGCTTGTCGCGGAGATCGCTCACGTCGATGCCTTGTGCAGCGGTGGGGCCGCGAGCAGCGCGCTGAGCGACCATGCCAGAGACTCCTGTAGCTGTGCGCGGCGGGTCTCGAACTCGTCGAGGGCAGTGCCCGCCGCATCGATCAGCAGCACGATTGCAGCTTCGGCAGCCATCGGCGGCGCACTGGCTTCCAGCAAGGTTTCTCCCGTCGTCGCGGCGTGCAGCGTGCGCGCGAGCCCGGAGAGCTCAGCGCGTAAGAGCGCGCGAAAGCTCGCCGAGGCACCGGCGCGCTCGGCGATCACGAAACGGACCAGTTCGGGATCTTGTTCGACTGCGGACAACATCGATTCGACCAAGTGTTCGACGGCTGAACCTTTCGGCGCAGCCAGAGCGCGTTCGCCGAGCTCGCGCAGGGTGCGGCCCGCAAGCTCGCGGATCAGCGCTACTCCGAGCTCTTCCATGTCTGCGAAGTGCCGATAAAACGATGTCGGCGCGATGCCGGCTTCGCGCGAAACTTCGCGCAAGCCGAGGCCCGCGAAGCCGTGCGCTGCGGCCAGGTGCACGGCCGCGCGCATCAAAGCCACGCGGACCTTCTCCTTCTCCTCTTTCTTTTCGAGCGAAGCGCGCAGGACCATCGGGGCTTGGGGGCGTCGAGACTATCCTGCAGCGGCTTCGCGCGAGCTGAGCCGGCGCAATTCGCTCAGGACCGACGTCAAGGTACGCGACCACGAGTCCGAGCGATACTGCACGCCGTGCTTCTGGCAGATCTCGCGCACGCGGGGCGCGATCTGACGCAAGCGATTCGGCGGTAGTCGCGGGAACAGGTGATGTTCGATCTGCAGGTTCAAGCCCCCGCATAAGATCGACAACCACTCCGGCATTTCGACGTCGCGCGCGGCTTCGACCTGCATCGCGTACCATTCCGCGCGACTCGAGGGTTCGAAGTCGCCAGCAAAATCGGTCGCGCCGACGTGGCCGCAGTAGATGATCGCGGCCGCGTGTACGTCGCGCCCGAGCTCGGAGAGCCAATTGCCGAGGAGGACCTTCGGAAAGAACGGCCCGGCCAGCATCGGGAAAAACCCGTACTCGCGCGCGTGGTAGCGCAGCCACTTCGAGGCGAACTTGCGCTGCGCCGAGCGCACGGTCGCACGCTCGCGGTCGGGCACTGCCGTCGGTTCGCCTTTCTCGAGGTAGATGTCGAGGATCCCGGTCACGTGCAAGTTGATCGCGGTTGCGAAGCCGAACCAGCTGAACACGTTCGTGATCGGCTGGAGCGCGTGGGCTGCCCGATACGCGATGCGCGGACTCAGCCGCAGTGCGGCGAAGTTCAAGTCGGGATCGCGGCCGGCGATGTTCGTGTACTGGTGATGGCGAACGTTGTGTCCGACGCGCCAGCTCGCTTCGTCGATCGGCGCCTTCCAGTGGAACGACTTCGACTCGAAGCGATCCGCGCCTTCGAGGCCGTCGTACGCGCCGTGCAGCGCCATGTGGCCGATCTCCATCAGCTCGAGCGACTTGTGCGCCCAGAGCGCGAGCGTTCCCGCGCTGAACGCGAGCGGCTCGAAGCTGAACTGCAGCAACGTTCGGCCCGTGATCTCGAGCCGTTTCGAGAGCTTGTCGATCGCTCGAATGTGCTGCGAGTCTTCGGCGCCGAGCTGCGGTTCGATCTCGCGCCGCAGCGCTTCGATCTCACGACCGAACGCGGCGATGTTGTCGTTGACGTCGTTTGCTACGTTGGTTACGTGCGAAACGACGCCGTCGTTGCGTGTTTGGCTGACTGATTGAAGCATCATAGATCCATTTCGACGCAGCCGCGCGCCACTGAGACGCACGGGTAGATGAACTGTTCGCCGGGTTGAGATTCCAGCCCGGTCGTGACGTCGACGACGACACCACTCAACTTGCGCGAGCGGCACGTGCCGCAGTTGCCTGCGCGACACCCGAATACGGGTGCGAGTCCAGCGCTTTCGGCGTGCTCGAGGATCGTGCGCGGCTGATTCGAGACGCTCTCGAAGCCGGAGCGCACGAATCGCAGGCGCGTGACTTGATCGGAGAACATGCTCGCATCGACTTCGGTCGTGAACCGCTCGTAGCGAAGCTTGGAGAGGTCGGCCTTCTCGCGCTCGAGTGTCTGCACGACGCAGCGCATGAACGCCGGCGGCCCGCACAAAAACGTGTCGAGCTCGCGAAAGTCGGGTGCAGTCTCCTGCAGGAGCTCCGGGCAAAAGCGGCCTTGCGCGCCGGTCCAGGCCTGCTCGCGAGTGCCGCCATCCGCTTCGACGCAAAATGCCAGGCGTACGTTCGGATGCGCTTGCGAGATTCGCTCGAGCTCCTCGCGAAAGATGATGTCCCGCGGCGTGCGCGCGAAGTGCAAGAATGTGACGTCGCAGGCGGCCGATTCCGCGACGAGCTTTCGAAGGATCGACATCACGGGCGTGATGCCGCTTCCGCCCGAGATCATCAGCAGCTTGCGAGGCAACGCGTTCGGCAACACGAACTCGCCGCGCGGAGCGCTCAACGTGAGCACGTGACCCGGCCGAAGCGTGTCCGCGAGCCAGTTCGACACGTGGCCGCCCGCGACGCGTTTCACGGTGATCGAAACGAGCCCGTCCGTGCGCGGAGCCGACGACAAACTGTAGGTACGCTCGACTGCGCGGCCGCCGATCTGCAGGTGCAAAGTCACGTGGGCCCCCGCGCGAAACGTGCCGAAGCGCGCGTTCGGGCGGAGCCAGTAGGTCTTCGTGTCGTGCGTCTCGTCGTGGATCGCTTCGACGCGCGCGCGAACGGCGCGAAGCGACAGCGTGGCGTCGAGCCGGCCGATTGCGGCTTCGAGCACCGGAACATCGGCGTTGAGGCGGACGCTGGCGCGGTCGAGCGCGGGCACTACGCGGCGCGTGACGCCGGTCCAGACCTTGTCCTTGGTCTGGCTGACCTGACGGCCGAGATCCGTAATGAAATCCGAGGCTACAGCGAACATGACGACCTGGGGCAGTGGGCTAGTAGGGCTGGCTACAACCGTGCGTACAGTTGTACCAACCCGAACATACGCCCCTGCGCTAAGCCGTCAAGCGACTTCTTCGCCACGCTTGAGATCGAGCAGTTTCGCCCCGTTACTCGAGGTCTCGCGCCAGCTCGGCCCGCAACTCCTTGGACACATCCACGGCCAGCGGATAGTCAGGGTGCGTGATCTCGAACTTGGCCGGCACTGACGCGTCCTTCAAGGCCGCGGCGTGGTTGCCGACTTCGAACTGCAGGTAGTTCACCGCAGGCAGCCGATCCATTTCCTCGCCGTGGTGCGTCCCAAACCGCGCCGTGAAACGGCTCTCCCCGATCACGAGATGCACGGCCGTGCGAAGCGTCGCGAATTTCGCGAGCATCTTCGTGCGCTCCACCGATTCGTCGTACTCGATGAACAATGTGGCGGACAGACTCCCCGGCGCCGGCACGAGCTCGTTGTACGTCTCGAGCTCATGTGCGATCGCGCCCTCGCCCGTGATCCGCTCGGTTCGGAGCATCTCCTGGACCTGCAGCAACATCGTGTCGTGATTCTCGAACACGAGCGACATGTGCGCGCCTAAGCTCATGCGCCGCCGCACTTTCACGTCGATCATGCGCGCACGAAAGTGCGGCCGGATTTCTTCGTACGCCCCGAGGGACAACAACTCGCTTCGATCGACTTTTTTCATGACGGCTCCGCACTCTTCTTTTCGGGCGGTTGACCCGCTGCAGCGACTTCAGGCAAGCCGTAGGCGCGGTTGAGCAACTCGATCGGATGATAGCAGGCGACGCCGAGCTCTTGCGCGATGCGCAAACCGGACAGCGGACAGTCGCTCGCGACCGCGTCGTAGTCGCTACTCGAAAGCCCGCGCACGAGCTTTTGCGCGTAGCGCCTTCCGAGCTCGTAGTACTGCGCTTTCATGCCCCACGTCCCATCGACTGCCGAGCACTCGTCGACCACGTCGACCTCGGTGCCCGGAATCTTCGACAACAAGATGCGCCCGGGAAAGCCGACCTTCTGCGCGCGCAAGTGACACGCCGCGTGGTAGGCGAGTTTGCCGAGCGGCTTCGGAAACTCTTTCTTCAACTGGTTCGCTTGCATGCGTTTCCGCAGAAACTCCATCAAGTCGAACGTGCTCGCAGCGACCGCCTTTGCTTCAGGCGTGCCGAGCAGCTCCGGATACTCTTTCTTCAGCACGTACGAGCAGGTCGGCCCCGGCACGACGATGCTCATGCCTTGCGCGACGAGCGGGTACAGCGCCGCGACGTTCTGCTTCGCTTTCGCTATGGCGGAAGGAATGTCGCCGCCGTCCATGTTCGGCATCCCGCAGCACGTCTGTGCCTTCGGGAAGTGCACGCGCAAACCGTTGTGCTCGAGCACTTGCACGGCCGCGATGCCCGTAGTCGGCATGTTGTAATCGCTCGTGCAGGTCGAAAACAGCGCGACATCGCCGAGCGTGCCCGCCTCGGCGTTCGGCGTATGCGTCTCGAACCAATTGCGCAGCGCAACTCGCGCAAATGGAGGAAGGTTGAACTCGGCGCTGATGCCTGCCGCCTTCTCTTGCACCTTGCGCACGAGTCGGTTCGCATTCACGAGGTTCGCGATCGGCGCCGCCGGCCCTGACCCCAGCTTGCCGAGCAACTGCGGCTCACCGAGCGCGCGATCTTGAATCGTGATGCCGTCGCGTGCCGCGCGTTGGGCTCGCTGCCGCAGCATCAACCGCGGGAAGTCCAACATGAACACGTGCCCGTCGTCCGGCGTGTACGGGCACTTCACGTAGCAGAGCTTGCACTGGTAACAAAGGTCGTTGACCGACTTGTAGTCTTCGGCGCCGAACGCGTCGATCTCACCGCGCCCGAGCTTCACGTACCCATCGACCCGCTGGAACATGTCCGGAAACGACGGGCAGTAGTTCACGCACATGCGGCAGCCGTGGCAAATCGAGAAGACGCGGTGCAGCTCCTTCTCGAGATCGCGCGGGTCCCAGTAACGCGAATCGTTCGGATCGAACGTCGGGGTCTGCTCGGGTTTCAAAGTGGCCTCGCAGGGATGAACGGATTGCCGCCCTGCGGGAGAGGGATGGATCGAGCGCGTCGAACGCGCGCAAACACGCGTTCGACACGCCGCGCGGGTGCGCACGGCAGGAGCAATCGTACGGCTACTACGCCTCGCGTGCGCCCACACGCCGGCCCTCTCCCGAGGGAGAGCGGAACAGACAGAAACGAATCAGATCAGATCGATCAGCCCAGCGTGTCGAGGGCCTTCTGGAAGCGACCTGCGTGCGACTTCTCAGCCTTGGCCAATGTCTCAAACCACTCCGCGATGTCGGCAAAGCCTTCTTCGCGCGCGGCCTTCGCCATCGACGGATACATCTCGCTGTACTCGTAGGTCTCGCCTGCAACTGCTGCGGCGAGGTTCTTGTCGGTCGAGCCGATCGGCTTGCCCGTCGCCGGGTCACCCGACTGCTTCAAGTAATCGAGGTGGCCATGCGCGTGGCCGGTCTCGCCGTCCGCGGTGTCACGGAACAAGCCCGCGACGTCCGCATAACCTTCCACGTCCGCCACTTTGGAGAAGTAGAGGTAACGGCGGTTAGCCTGTGATTCACCCGCAAACGCGGCCTTCAAGTTCTCTTCGGTCTTCGTGCCTTTGAGCAATTTGGACATGTGTTGTCTCCTCGTGGTCCTCGCGTTCGACTCACTCTGCTACCGATTCGGCGGCTTCCGAACACTGCGCACAAAAGCCGCGGTAGATTCGTTCGACGCGACGCACTTCGAACCCGGCGAGTGATTCGCCCGTGATCGAATGCGCGGTCGATGCTGTGGCTGGAACACCCGAAGCGGCCGAGTGATCCGAGGCGGCGCCGGTACTCGGCTGCAAGACATCACGAATGCGCCCGCAGCGTTCACACACCGCGTGATCGTGTGCGGTGACGTTCGGGTCGAACCGCACTGGGCCGCCGAGCTCGAGCGGCACGCAGCGAGACATCCGAGTAAGCGCCGAGAGTGTGTTGTAAACCGTCGCGACCGACAGGGTCGGGAACTCGCCTTGCAGGCGTTCGAACAGTTCCTGTGCAGTCGGATGGGTCTCGTCCCCATCCAGGGCACGCAAAACCGCGATCCGCTGCGGCGTGGCCTTCAGCCCGGCGTCGCGGAGCGTTTGAGCAGCTGCCTGGTCCCAGTTTAGACTCATTCTTATCTAGAACTGTTTCTAGACCTGAATGGCGTACGGCGTCAAGGCCGCCCGAGGCTGGCAAAAAGCTCAGGCGACGACTGCGTCCAATGCCTCGCGATGCGCCTTCGCGAGCGCGGTCACCGGGACGCGAACGACCGCATCGATGCTGAGCTCAGTGCCACCGGTCGTGCCGATCACGGTGAATGGCACGCCTGCGCCTTCGGCTTGGGATCGCAACGTGCGCTCGTGCTCCGGCGCATAACTCAGGATCACGCGCGAAGGTTCTTCGCTCCATAACTTCGCGAGCTCGCGACCACCGTGAAGCCCGAGCTTCACCTGCGCACCGACCCCGCGCGCGATGCAACTCTCGGCGAGACACACCGCGATCCCGCCATCGCTCACGTCGTGCGCGCTGGCGAGGAGCTGTTGACGCGCGAACGAGATCAGCAGCTTCTGCAGGCGCGCTTCCGCGGCCAGATCGATGCCGACGGGTTCGCCCGTCACGTCGTCGACCTTCTGCGTCAGCCACTCGGAGCCGCCGAGCGACCCGCGCGCCGGGACCCCGAGCAGCGCAACACTGTGACCCGGCGTGAACGCGAGCCCGACGCGATGCGCGACGTCTTGCAATTGACCGACGATCGCGACCGTCGGTGTGGGCAAGATCGGTTGGCCTTCCGTCTCGTTGTACAAGCTGACGTTGCCGGACACGACCGGAATACCGAGCGCGTTACAGGCATCCCGAATGCCGTCGATACTGCGGCTGAAGCGCCACATCGTGTCGGGCTTTTCGGGGCTACCGAAGTTCAAACAATCCGTGAGCCCGAGCGCTTCCGCACCGACACACGCGAGATTGCGCGCACACTCCGCGACCGCCATCGCGGCGCCCATGTGCGGATCGAGCTGCACGTGACGCCCGTTGCAATCGACGCTGAGCGCCAAGTACTTCTCGATCGTGCGCTCGCCGTCTTCGCAAAACACGCGCACGATCGCGGCGTCGGTTTCGCCCGGGCGAAACACGGTGCCGTCGCGCACGACGTGATCGTATTGGCGATACACCCACGCCCGCGAACCAATGTTCGGCGAACCGACGAGCGCGAGGAGCTCTGCGCTCGCATCGGTGACGCTCGGCCCGATCACTTGGCTCGCGATCGGATCGCGCACCACTTCGCGCTGCGGCCGGTCGTACTTCGGCGCGGCATCGACGAGCATCGGAATCGGAATGTCGACGACCACGCGTGGATCGCGCGCGATCGGCTTTTCGTCGAGCGGATCGTAGCCGGCAGTGACTTTGCAG
>DASRXR010000688.1:0-2834 GCA_035687405.1 Polyangiales bacterium | reverse complement strand
CTGGATCAACGCTTGCTGAGTGTCTAACAGATACTCGGGTTGTCCGAGCATGTGGTCGTCCCGTCGGACTGATCACGCCGGTAAGTCGAGGTGAGCGCTCAGGCGATGCGCGGGTCCTGGATCTGTTGTCCGTGCGACAGTTAGACTCGATCAATGTGCATCATGCGTTCGGTCGTCGTCTGCCTCGTACTCGGCATCGGCTGTGCGAGCCGCCCGTCCGCCCCTGCCGCTGTTGGCAGCAGTGCGCAAGGGGCTGAGTCGAAGGATGAGAGTTTCGCCGAACGAGAACGAGCTCGGTTAAAGCGCGAGCAAGAGCGCCGCGCGACCGAGGAGCGCCGCGACGATTTCATCCACCGGCAGAACGGTCGATCGGGCGAGTAGAAGGCGGCGCGACGGCGTCGGAATCCAAATCCGCGAGGCGTGACAGTTCCGCTTGGCGAACAAGCGATGCGAACGCATAAACTCCGATGTGTGGCGTCGCGCCTCATTGGCTTTCACGCTGCCGAAATGCAGCGCGCCGGTGAACGGGTTCACAGCGGCGCGAAGGACAAACGCAACACCCTAACGAGCACTCATGAACAAGCGGACTCACCTGGTTCTCGTGCCTGGGTTCGGCGGATTCGACGCGCTCGGTCAGATTTTCTACTATGCCGGTGTCTCATTCTCAGCCGATCGTTGGCGTCTCAAAAATCCGAGCAGAACACTCGCGCTTCACTACTTCGAGAGCTTGCCGACAGCCGGAGTTCGGACGCGCGCCATGGCTCTGCGTGCTTTTCTCGAAGAGCGCGAACTGCGCGGGATCTTCCAGCGAGACGACCGGATTACGCTCCTCGGTCACTCGACCGGCGGCTTAGATATTCGCCAGCTGCTGGTGAATCTGGGCTTCGGTGATTTCGACGTCTCCTACAGAGACGACGTCGAGAAGAAGATGGTCGAGGATAAGGACCTGCGGGAACGGATCGACCGGCTGGTTTTTCTATCGGTGCCGCAGCGTGGGACGAACATCGCTGATTTCATCCGGCACTTCCGAACGGTCTTTCGACTAGGGCTCGAACAGGGTGAGTTGATCATCAAGGCACAACACGAGACCGTGTTCGAGCGCATCGACCGCTGGCTTCTATCGAAGATCGATTCGCGAGATCTAAGGCCGCAGCTGTTAGCTGCGCTCCGCGATACCGTCGCAGACATGCTACCTCCGGCCTCGACAAAGACTCCGTCTGATCGCTACCAAGCCGCACTCGCTCGCGCTGCCCATGGCGAATTGATCGGTTGGTTGGACAACGTGGAGACCGACTTCTTTGCCATCGACGATCTTGCCGTGAATCCGGCGCCGGACGCGCCTCGAACGCCAAGCAGGTACAGTGAGACTGATCGCCGCCGTGAGCTCGAGGCCTGGAAAGCTGCGCACGTTCCCATCCGTACTCGCTCTTACGCGACAGTTGGGCGGAGGCCCTACGACAAGGACCCTGCCGCATCGTCGATACTCCTGGCGGAAATCGGGCATGTCGTCAGCGCGGTTGTGGCCGATCAGGGTTCGGGGACCGATGTCGTCTATCGTGCTGCATACGCAGCGACGGCGGCGGGTCCGTTCGAGATCGTCGGAGACGCGAGCGTGACAGACAACGGCGTTCGGCGGGTCCTTCGATCCTGGGAGAATGACGGCATCGTCAATACCGCTTCAATGTTGTGGCCAGATGGTCCGGAGACCCGACTCGTTCACGCCGACCATGGAGACATCATCGGTCACTATCGACCGACCGATCCCATCAAAGGATCGGAGCAGGTCACAACTCGGAAGAACCACAGCTACGACATCCTCGGTTCCAATTCCGGATTCAGAGACGAGGTGCAAGACTTCGATCGGGTCTGGCACGAGATCTTCGATTTCGCGACTGACGAATAGCAAAACTGTCGGCATTGAAAGGCTCCGATGCACGCGCGGCGCCTCGCGTCATTCGGCATGATCAACACGCGCGACGGCGGCGCACTCAAGTGCGCCGTCGTTACGCCCTTCTTCATGCTGGGCTAAAACAGCTCGGCTGCATCGCGCACGACCCCGGATACGAACTGGCGCACGAGTTCACGATTGTCCCATCACCCGACCACGCGCTCGAGCGATCTCTCGCCAGTCGATCACGTTGAGGACGCTGTTGAGGGCACGGCCCGAGCGGAGCACCTGCACGCCATGGTAAGTCGGCGGAGCAAAGTGCGGGTTGCCGCGCATGCCCGAAGGGTATGCTTCGAGCGTGTACGTCTTGATCACGCCGAAGCTCGCGAGCGCATTGAACGACTCGGGTGACACGTCCACGCCGACCGTCTCAACGTCGTCTTCAGTGTCGCCGTCGTCGTTCGGGCTGTAGTTCAAGACCGGAACGGCTTCGAGGTACGTCCTGTTTTCACTGGCCTCGATCCGGAGGCGACCGTGAATGTCGACGAGCCTCACGATGGACTGGATGGTCTCGGCATCCTCGGGAAACAAGCCGAGCACAAGCCAGTCGAGTCGCTCGCGCATGGAGTCTTCCACTGGTGTCGTCGATCCTGGTGCTGCGTCGGAGGACGCTCTCCCGGAGTGCTTTGGCCCTGCTGGCGCGGCTTCCGTTGCCCGGGCGCCTTCGGAGTGCGTCGGCTGCGGCGTCCCTTCCCGGGCGACGCTCATGGAGCCAGTGACGAGGGCTGTGGTGAGCATGGCGACGCGATCATCGGAGCTCATCTCCAGCTGACGCCAGTACCGGAGGAAACGTCTGCGCGACCCGGACTCGCCATTCGCCAGAGCCAGCAAACGGCATACCGCCTGCTCGCCGTCGAGCTCTTCACCGGTTAGCGCCTTGGCCACT
>DASRXR010000687.1:0-2349 GCA_035687405.1 Polyangiales bacterium | reverse complement strand
TGCCCTGCTGCGAGCCACCAGCTTGCGCGAGCTGATCCATCTGAGCTTCGCTCGAGCCGGCGAGGCCGATCGCGTACGTCGTGATGCCGTTGCTAGCGAACGCTTCCGCCGCCAGCGCCGAAATGGCATCGAAGTCCTCTTCGCAACCGTTGGGTTCCCCATCCGTCACGAACACCACGACCGTCTTCGCGTCGGGGTCGCGTGCTTTGTGGCTCATCGACCAGTTCAAAGCGCCTTGCAGCGCCGGATAGATCGGCGTACCGCCGCCCCCGTTGCCATTGCCATTACCATTGCCGCGACCACCCTGAGCGCCGCCATTGCCAGGCGCGGATGCGGCGATCGCCTCTACCAATTTTTGCTCGTGTGCGTCGGCGGGCGCCCGTTCAGCCGTAAGCGGAGCGAGCTCGACGAGCGGGCGCGAACAAGCGTCTGCGTTGCAGCCGTCTTCGGTGCACCCAACGGCAGGCTGGTCGTGCGGGAAGAAGCGCAACGCGACGCGTAGTCCGGCGCTGCCAGCATTCTCGAAAAATGCGACAAGCGCGGCCGTGGCGTTTGGCCACTTATCGTCGTCGTCCATGGAGCCGGACCGATCGAACATCACGAACATGTCGACGGGTGCGAGATTCGCCGCGAGCATGTCGCTCGCGCAGGCCTGCATCGGATCAAGCAGCGCACCCACGCCCGCCCCGGAGCTGCCGCTAACAGCTGCAGGCGCCCAGCCATCGAAGCCAGCACTTGCGCCGATACCTGCACGCCCGATGATTCCAGCACCGGCGTCGACTCTGGAAACCCGGCCGTCGCCGTTTGGGCTGGTGTCTGGGCTACACGCGATCAGGTTTATCGATAGTCCGATGAGTGCGCCAAGACCTCGAGTCACACGGCTGTAATCCATGTCATGCTCCAGCGTCCGTGCAGAGCTTGTGTCCACTCGCACGCCTAGGGTATTGACTGGACCCGCACGAATCCGTGAATGAAAATGTCTCGTGCTCAGCAGAATTGGGTCTGGCAGCGTCGATTCGTCGTGCGACGACCTCCGGGCTTCGTGGGACTGTGCGCGGGAATTGCCTTAGTGATCGCGTGCCTCGACAGCTACGACCTCTCGCTAGGCAGGCTGCCTGACACAAATGCGTGCGACGCAGGACCGTGTCGCGATCCCCGCCAAGTCTGCGACGCTGGCGCCTGTGGTGAATGTCAGAATGATCGCGACTGCGATCGAGAGTCTGCGCCGCGCTGCGACATCGAGACTCACAGCTGCGTGCGTTGCCTGAGCGAAGCAGATTGCGATGATGACCGCATCTGCAGTGCGGCGTGGCGACGCTGCGTCGAGCCCTGCGACGACACTGGCAACTGCACGGATCGCGACCGGCCATTTTGTGACCGTGAGCAATCGGCCTGCGTCGAGTGCCTAGATGACGGAGACTGTCGCGAGGACTGCGTCCGCGGCGTGTGCGATTGATGAGCGTGAAGCGCTGCGGGTTGCCTGCGATCTGCGGGCTGTGCCTAATCCTGGGGGGCGGCGCGTCAACGTCTGCGCAGAAGGCCGCGGCACCAGGAGTCACGTTGCGTTGGCACGCTCCGGCGGGATGCCCCTCCGCAGCAGAAGTAGAGTCCGAGCTCAACCAGCTGATGAGTTCCGCGTCACTACCTGCCACCGGCGCGGCGCTCGAGGTCAGCGTGACCGTGGAGCGCGCTACGCAGTGGGTCGCCCGAGTGCGCATGAGCGGCCGTCTGGACGCCGAACGAACTCTCGAAGGAGATTCGTGCGCCGCACTCGCGAAGGCCAGCGCGTGGTTGGCGGCCCAGGCTGTCCGCTCGCTCAGCGCCGACGACGAGAGCAAACCCACAGCGGACCCCAGCGGCCCCAAGGAATCTTCGCCCGCTCCAGTCCCGGCCGCAGCGCCCCCGTCGGAACGCCTCGTCCCGCCGCCGATAGCTGCCGAACGACGTGCAGTCGAGCTCCTGCTCGGTCTGTGGTGGGATTCCGGAGCACTGCCGAATTCCAGCCTCGCTCTGGGGTTGGAAGGCGCCCTTCGGCTCGAAAGCTGGCGTTTTGCGCTCCGGCCGCGCATCTTCTTGCCAAAAAAAATTGCAGCGCCGGAGCTGCTGCAAGGCGCAAGCGCCAGCTTCTTACTCGTCGAAGTGCCGCTGCAAGCCTGCTACGGTTGGTCGCTCGGTGCGCTGAAGCTAGGCCCGTGTGCGAGCATGATCGTGGGTTGGATGCGGGGTGCCAGCGATGGTTTGCGAGCCGCGCGCACGTCGGCCGGCATCTGGTTGACGCTGGAAGCTGCAATCGCAGCGGAGTGGACTGTAAGCCCGCGCGTGATGCTCCGCGGCGAACTCGGGCTCGCA
>DASRXR010000686.1:0-3305 GCA_035687405.1 Polyangiales bacterium | reverse complement strand
GAACGAACCATCCGATCGCCGCAGCCGCTGCTGGCTGTAAGATGAGAATTGCCAGGGCGTCGCCAGTCGCGAGCGCGCGCAAGCCGTACACGAAAGCCGCATAGGGAAGGGCGGTTGCGACGATGCCGAGGTAGGCCGTGACTGCCGCACCTCGCATCGACGCTAAACCGGTGATGCCGTTCGACGCGAGTGGAGCGAGTACTACTGCGGCTCCGAGGAGCGCGAGCGCGGTGAGCGCGAGTGATGCATCGGTGGGAGGTGCAGGGCCGGGCGAAGATGTGACGGACAGCTGCGAAACGAGTTCCGCGTACACGGCGTATGCGACGCCGCTCACGGCTGCCGAGAGCACACCCGCGACCACGCCGGAATCTTCAGTCAGTTCACGGCTGGCGACGAATCCTGCGACGACTACGGCCCCGAAGGCGCCGACGAACAAGACACGCGCGCCGCCGTAGCCGCGCGCACGGACCGCTGCGATCGCATCTCCCGCAAACGGCGAGAGACCGGCGGAGACGACCGCAGCCAGGGCCGAACCTGCGCCTCGCACGGCTGCGAAGAAACTCCATTGGAAGACTGCGAGCGCGGCGCTCGCTAGGACGAGTGGCCAGCCCAATGCGGCCGAGAACGGACGCACGCCGCTTCGTACGAGCACGATCGCAGCGAGCGCGAGTCCGCCAATCAGCGTGCGAGCCTCGGCGAGGGCGGCCGTGCTCGCGGCAGGCGGCGCAAGCGTCCCGGCGAGGCCAGTCGTCGCCCACAACAGCGCGGCGGCCGCAACCGACGAGCGGCTCTCGCGCGACTGGGCCAGCGTTCTTAGTTCTCCGTCCATCACGCGCAGAAATCTGTGACGTTTCCGCAGTTGTCGCCATATGGCCTAGAGCCAACGATCGTTGGAATTGGGCCATTCGGCTTCGTGACCGATTCAGGCAATGCGCTAAGCTCGGGCAGTGGCGTCCCGTCCGGCTCCAACACTCGACTCGCGCGCGCGAACGATCGCCGTGGTCGCGTTCGACCGCATTAGCGCGTTCCATCTCTCTGTCCCTCCACTCGTGTTCGGCGAAGACCGGCGCGAGATCGGCGTCCCCAAGTTTCGCGTTCGGGTCTGTTCGGCAGAAGCCGGTGTGCTTCGCACTACCGCCGGCTTCACGCTGGAAACCGAGCACGGCCTCGAAGGATTCGCCGGCGCGGGCACGATCATCGTTCCCAGTTGGCGCGACCCAGACGAGCCGGCGCCTCTGCCGCTGTTGGCTGCATTGCGTCGAGCCCATGCGCGCGGGGCGACGGTGGTCGGGCTGTGCCTCGGCGCGTATGTCCTTGCCGAAGCGGGTCTACTCGAGAAGCGTCCCGCGACGACGCACTGGAATTGGGCCAAGCAGTTTGCCGCGCGTTACCCGAACGTGCGCTTGGATCCTGATGTGCTCTACGTCGACGACGGCGATGTGATCACCTCGGCGGGCACGGTCGCCAGTATCGACTGTTGCCTCTACTTGCTGCGTCGCCGTCTCGGAGCCGACGTCGCGAATCGGGTCGCGCGTCGCCTCGTGGTCGCACCGCATCGCCAAGGCGGTCAAGCGCAATACATCGAGCAGCCCGTGCAGCGCGACGGCGAAGGCGATCGGCTGAGCAGCGGCTTGGCTTGGGTGTCCGCGCACCTGGCAGAGCGTCACAGCGTCGACTCGCTCGCAAAGCGTATGCGGATGAGTCGCCGGACGTTCACGCGCCGCTTTCGCCAAGCCACCGGTACGAGTCTGAGCCCCTGGATGCGCAATCAGCGCTTGGCGGCGGCACAGGGTCTGCTCGAAAAATCGAACGCCACGCTGGACGAGATCGCTGCCGCGGTGGGTTTCGGAAGCACGGTCGCGCTGCGACAATACTTCGGCAGCATGCTGCACGTGTCACCGGGACAATACCGCAAGCAGTTTCGCACCGGTCGGGCGCGGTAAAGCTTCGTCAGATCTGCTTCCCGGAGGTGGCCTCGTACTGCCAGATCTCGCGATCTGCGACTCCGAGCCCAGCTGCTTCCGCCCTCCACGCAGCCATGTGTGGAGAAGCCCAATGTGCGGCTAATGCAGCTTCGTCGCGGAACACTTCGAAGATCCGCAATAACCGATCATCGAGCACGTCGAACGCGAACGAATAACTAATGCAGCCTTCTTCCGCGCGTGTTGCCTCCACGAGGCGCGCCAGCACTTGAGTCGCCGCAGACTGCTTACCCGATGCAACACGAATCGTACCCGCAAGAATTACCATAGTGCCCGACTCCCGAGGTTATCGAGCGCACTCTATCACGGCGGTGCGCGGGCTGACGTCGCTCGTACGTCGCACGTGGACTACCGGCATCGCGCGTGTTCGTGCTTCAGAATGCGGAGAGCACGCTCCGGTACTCGTCGTTCGCCATCAGCTTGAGCGGTGCATTGGAGAAGATCGGCATCGCTAGTGCGCCTACGGCAGTGGTCGCGGAGTACAGGTTGACTTGGTAGGCACCCGCACCGTTCATGGACGACGAGTCGACGATGACGAACCTACCGGCGGGCTCCGGCGCTTCGCCGCCGTCCGCTTCCAAGAAGCGGAAGCTGTCGTCTGCTCCAAACACGACGCCAGCTTTCGACGTTCCGAGGTCGCCGGTGCAAAACATCCACCGTCCTATCAGCAACCCGCGCAGCTCGGACTCGGATGTCGGCCGACTCGTGATGTCGACCTCGTCATCGTCGTCGCAGGCAGCCAAACCAGCTCGCGTACCCTTCGGATGGCGCGGTGGCAAGTACTGCACTGGTACGTCGCTCGCCTGGAACGTCGCTTCGAGCGTGTTGTCGAGGCCCTGCGTGGTCAGACGTAGCGTGTTGCCATCCGCCGAAAGCTCCGCGTTCGCAAACTCGTAGCGCTGCGGAAGCCAATCCAGGATCGCGAGATTGAAGTCGGTGGTGAAGAAGTTGCGCGTGACCTGCCCTTCGCGCCCGAAGCCCTGCACCGCGATCAACGCGTCGCCTTCGGTCCGAAGCTCGTGCCAATGACCGTTCGCGTCGATCGACAGGCCAGCGAAATCAGGGTCGACCCGACCCGCGCCGCTGCAGGCCACCCACGTGTGCGCGAGCGACTCCCGGAGCACAGCTTCCGACGCGAAGGTCGCGCGCGCAGTCGGTGCTGGATTGCGACAGATGCTGCTCTGCAGGCGGGATATCGCGATCTGCCGGCGCTCTTTCGGCTGCGGTTCCGTCGCGCTCCACGTTTGCGCTCCCTTGCCGATCCACGCGATTGGATTTCCGTCGGAAGTGGTCTGCAGCGTGCCAGAGAGGTTGTCAGGATCG
>DASRXR010000685.1:0-30515 GCA_035687405.1 Polyangiales bacterium | reverse complement strand
CTCCAGTTCCGAAGCGATCCAGGCTTGTGCGCGGGTGCGTGGGACTGGTCGCGTGTCGACAACACGACCGGCCAAGCCCGGCTCGCGTTCCAGTATTTGCGGTACGCGTACGACGACGGGTACTCACGCTGGGTCGGCAGCGTTTGTCGCCGCTGACAGCTGCGGAGCCGAACTACGCCGCGCGAATGCATGAGCTGCGACGCGCGTCGCGATGCGGAGCGCGAACAGCGACGACGGCGGGTTCACGAGGTTCGTGACGCGCAGGAACGCGAGCGCGACTTCGGGATCCTCGCCCGCCGCGCGTGCGAGCCGCTTCAGGTAGAGGTTGCGAAGCCGGGCACTGAGCGGTCGCGAGCCTGAGACTTCGGGAAACCGCAAGTCGGCTCCGACCGTGAGCCGCCAGGGCGCGTCGATGATCGCGCTGCAGCCGTCGAAGTAGGCGCAGCGCAGATCGTCGCCGGAATACTCGCGCAGACAGCGATCGAGCAGATCGGCTTCGAGCGCAGCGACACTCATGCCTTGCGCGTACATCGGATTGAAGCTGCAGATCGCATCGCCGATCGCGAGCAGGCCAAACGGGAACTTTCGGAGCCGCTCGTAGTAGCGCAGCTGGCTGAACGGGAAGCGCGCGGGCACGGGCTTCGTGAGCGGCACGGCATCGCGCATGACCTCGTGCAGATCCGAGGCCGGCATCGTACGCGCAAACTCGGAGAGGCCAGAGACGTCCGTGGGCGCGTAGTCGCCGAGGTAGCCGATCAAGCTCACGATGAAACGATCGCCTTCCATCACGGCGCCCACGCCGGCACGCGTGTTCGGTGCCGACGGACCGATCAAAATTCCGGGTCGGGTTTGAGTCGCCACGGGCCGGCGATACGTGCAGCTCGTGTAGCCGACGTCGACCCGCACTCGATCTTCGCGCGGCATCTCGAACCCGAAGTCGCGCAGCCAGTGCGGCAGCTTCGAGCCGCGGCCGGTCGCATCGACGACCATCGTCGCCGGCATCCACTGCTCGACTTTCAGCTGACGGCGCACCATGCGGACGCCGCGAACGGCTGAATCGACCACGGTCACGCCGAGTACGTCGCAGCCATCGAGCAGCTTCACGTTTCGCAGCTCGCGCACGCGTTCGCGGACGTAGCTCTCGACGAGCGGCCGGCTCATCCGCAGGATCTCGAGGTCGCTCGGAGCATTGACGAGGTGTACGCCCCCGATGCAATACCGTGCTTGTCCGACGTCGTCCGGCGTTGCGCCACGCGCGATCAATTCGCTTCGGAAGCCGGGGAACAAGCGCTCGAGCACCCGGGCTCCGCCGATCAGCAACGAATGCAAGTGCTGGCCTTGCGGTACGCCTTTGCGTGGAGCGACGCTGTCGTCGAGCAGGTCGCGCTCGATGATCGTGACGCGCGAGAAGTGATCTGCGAGCACCCGCGCGGCGCACAAGCCGGCCATGCTGCCACTGAGGACGATCGCGTGTGAGTGAGCCTGGGTCATGTCGTTGCTCCTCAAAAAGTAGTCGGCGCGCAGCGCGCGACATCCGTTGGGCGGGACTCCGTAGCGCTCGGGTTGGGAGATCGCGCTACGTGTCGGTACGGGTGTCAGCGCGCTGCGCGTGACGTGACCGAGGCTAGAGCAGGCGGCATGCCAACACGTTGCGACGCGATCGGCAGCTCAAAGGCGTTCTGAGCGCGTGCGAGTGCAAGACGGCGGCGTCTCGAGTGGCCGGGCCGCGGCACGTGCCCGCGTCGTGCCCGCGCCGCTCGTACTCGATCAGCCCAAGAGCGGAGTCACGTCACCGGCGTCGAACACCAAGCGGCTCAGATGCGACGCGAGCGAGCCCGGATGCGTGAACGGCGCGCCGGCTCTGACGACGAGCGCTGCCACACCCGACACCGCAAAGCCTTCCGACATCTGATGACTCAGCAACACGAGTTGGTGTTGATCGCCGTTCGCGTTCGGCCAGAGCGAGTTGTTTGCGGGCACGTCTTCGTTTTCTAGACTGCGCGTCGCAAGCTCGCGTTCGTGAAGCTCGGCGTCGACGAACTCGGACACGATCGAAGGCAGTCCGAGCGGCGGCTCAGTCGGCCCGGCTTGCGCGACGAGCTCGGGTCCATGATCGCCGATCAAGTACAGATACCCCGACTCGCAGCCGCTGCGGCGTAACAAGAGCGACAGTGCGCGCTCGGCGCGTTCACGCGGCTGATTGCAGCCGACGAGCACCGAGGTCAGCTGAGTGCCGGTCAACGTCGCGAGCACGTGTTGGGGTGCAGCGCTCGAGACGTGAACCGACGCGGAGGTCGCGGTGCGTACGAGGCGCTCGTACTTCGCGCCGAGCACGCGGCTCCCGGCGGCGCGACACTGTTCCGCGCATGCCTTCGCGTACTTCTCGTAGGCCGCGGTGTCGCGCGCGAGGACTGCGACCCGTGCCCGCGCCTCGTACGCGAGCACCAAGTTCAAGCCGTCGCTGCCGAGCACGCGAATGCCGTTGATCGTCTCGTCGGCCAGACTTGCGGCGCGTTCGAACTCGCCCATCTCCGCGCACGCGACTGCGAGCGGCATGCGCAAGTAGTGCGTGAGGTAGCCGAGCTCCGCTTGCTCTGCCATCGCGAGACTTTCGTTCCCGAAGTCGCGCGCTTCGCTGGCCCGGCCGAGCATGCACAACACGTTGATGTACGAGCCCGCCGCGAACGCCCAAATCTGATGGGTACCGCACGACACGAGGTCGAGCGTGGCACGCAAGAGCGTCGCCGCGCTCGCGTGGTCGCCGCGGATGCGTTGATACTCGCCGGCGGCATACTGCGCGACAGGAGCCCACGGCGGATGCCGTGCTGCGAACGCATGCACCTCGTCGAGCGTGTGCTTGAGCCGCGTCAGGTCGTCGCTCATCGCGTGCGCGACGACCTGCATCACCAAGTGCACGCCGTCGCCGAGTTGGCGCGAGCTACTCTCGATCCGCAGCAGCTCGACCCGCTCGCGCAGTCGATCGGCATCTCGCACGCGTCCCTGCCAGAGCTGGTGCAAAATGCGGATCTGAAGCGCGTTGACGACATGCAGCGGCTCGGCTTCGACCGCGTCCGCCCAATCGAGACACGAGTGAAAGCCCATGCCGGCTTCCATGATTCCGAGCGCCGACATCACCCCATAGCGCAAAAACCTGTGATTGCTCTCGTCGAGGCCTGCGCGATCGGGTTGGTCCGCGCGGTCCATCAGCTCGCGATACAGCTGACACGCGCGCTCGGGTCGGCCGGACACGCGTCCGCCGACGCCATCGACCAGCTTCTCGACGAGAGCGACTGCAGGCGACAGCGGTACAAACGGCGCGAGCGAAGGAAGCTGCGACCAGAATGTGTAATCGAGCGCGGTTGCGGCCATGCCTGCGCACGCGATCTGAGTGCGCACCAAGTACTTGAGCGCAGTCCCCGGATCGAGCCCGCGCAGCCCTTCCGGGTCCGCTTGGAAGCGTGCCCCGGCGAGCGCGAATGCGCGCTTCAATCGCTCGCCGGCAGGCAAGCTCGGATCGAGCGTTTGGTAGTCGGTCAAGCCGCTCGCGCGCGCGAGTTGGGCGAGCAGCGCGAGCAGCTGCGGATGACTTTCGGTGCTCGCTTCGCCCATCACGTTCACGAGGCCGGCGAGTCGATTGCGCAAGATGTAGAGCTGGTGCTCGGGCCGGCCGAGCTTTTCGGCGAGCACGATCGCGTGGCAGAAGACCTCGAACCAGGTGTCTGGGAGCGAACGCACGAGCTTGAGATATTCGAGCGGGCGGTTGTCCGTTCGCGCTTGCGAGGCTTGCGCGTAGGGCACCAGCACGTCGAGACCTGCTTCACCCTCGTCCGCGCGAAACAGGTGGAGCGCACGGCGAAGCTCTTCGTCGCCCCGGCGCGCGAACGACTTCGCGAGCAGTCGGTGCGCGTCACGCGATTCGTCGAGGCTCTGCGCTTGCTCGAGCGCGACGTTCACGCCAGGGTGGCTCACGTGGTAGCGGTCGCCATCGCGCTCGAGCAGTTGCACTGCGACGAGCTCGTCGAGTCGATCGTGGACCTTCTTGGCCGGGACGTTCGTAAGCGACGTCACGCACTCTTCGAACGCGAGGTCGCGATCCGCCGCGAGCGCGACCAAACATGCGAGACTGCGTGCGATCGGATCGAGCGCTTCAATCTGAGCGCGCAGTGCGGCAGCCATGCTCGCGGGCAAGTCGCCATCGTCGAACTCGGCCGGCAGCGTCCAGGCGCCGGAGCGATAACGTGCGACGCCTTTGTCGACCAGATACTGCGCGAGCTTCAAGGTGTCGCGCGGATTGCCTTGCGAGATCGCGTGCAGTTTGTGCGCGACGGCTTGCAGCTGCGGGACATCTCCGAAGACCGAGCGCAGCAGCTCTTCGATGTGCCGCTGGCTGAGATTTGTGACCTGCATGCTCGCGGCTGCGCCTTCGAACAGCTTGAGCGCGTTCGGAGCGGTGCTCGACGCGCCGGTCTCGCTCGTCGCGAAGACCGCGAGCGGATGTTTCGTCGCTTCGTGCCCGCACAAGGCGAGTAGCGCGGCGGAAGGTTCGTCGATCGCGTGCAAGTCGTCGACTGCGATCAAAAGCGGCCGCTCGCGCGAGCACGCGACGAGCCACTCGCGCAGCGCTATCAAGACGGCCGAGCGCAGGCGGTTTTCGTCTTCGAATGTCTGCAGTTTCAGTTGCGGGTGGTCTGCGATCAGCTGCGGCAGCGCGTGGCCGAGTAGGGCGAGTCGCGACTCCGCACAGCGCTCGCCGAGCTCCGGTGCCGCTTCGAGCAGCGAGCTCGCGAGCGCACGAACCACACCGTAGTCTTCAGTCGCGTCGCTCGCGTCCGCGCGAATCGCGAGCGCTCCGAGCAGCTTCGCTTCGAGCAGACATGCCGCCAATAGCCGCGAGCGCCCGACGCCCGAGCCACCGGTGAACAACAGCGTGCTGCCGTAGCCTCGCAGCGTGCGAAGCAGCTTTGCACGCACGCGGGCGAGCACGGCATCGCGCCCGACCAGATTCGGAGTTGCGAGATACGCCTGCGTGACTTGCAGCTGCTCTTCGACCGGCCGGCCTTCGATCGCGGCGAGCTGTTCCATCACTTCGCCTGCGTTGGCAGGTCGCAGTGTCGGATCGAGGTGCAGCAGATCCATGATCAGCGTGTCGAGTGCAGGGGGCAGCTCGGGCACGAGCTCGCGCGGCCGCGCCGGGCGAATCGCCCAGAAGTCGCGCAGCTGCTGGAATGTCTTCGCCGGGTAGGCGTGGCGCGCGGTCACCACGAAGTAGAGCGTCGCGCCGAGCGAATACAGATCGGTACGCGCGTCGAGCGGTTGAAGGTCGAGCGCTTCGGGTGCACAGTAAGCCGGCGTTCCGACGACCTGTCGCGATGGCCCCATGTCGGTCGTGCCACCGAAGTCGATCAGCTTGGCCGTGCCGTCGTGCATGCAGTGCACGTTGCGTGGATTCAAGTCGCGGTAGACCAGGCGCCGCGAATGCAAGAGCGACAGCGCCGAGCACACGTCGCGACCGATCCGGCACGCCTCGGCATACCCGCGTGGCGCCATGCTCTGCAGCTCTCGGCCCTCGAGCAGCTCCATCGTGTAGTAGGGGCCCTGGTCGTCGAGCCCGTAGTCGTAGGCTTCCACCACGCGCGGGTGCGCGATCTGCGAGAGCGTGTAGTACTCGCGCTCGAACAGCTCGAGGATGCGTCGGCCGCGTTTTTGATCCGCGTCCGGGTTCAACCGTTTGAGCGCGACGTTCTTTCCGGTCGAGCGATCGTGAACTTCGTAGACGGTCGCCATACCGCCGGCGCCGAGCTTACGGACGACTTGGTACCGATCCGTGACGAGCGAGGCGATGCGGATTTCGAGAGAAAGGGTCTCCGGCCGAGCAGACTCGTCATTCCCCACGCTTAAAATAGTACCAACAACTGGTGCGACCTGTCGTTGTGCGCTGGGTGGCTACGCCGCGGATGGCTGCAACGTGTGCCGGCACGACACACGCGCACACAGTCGGCACGCGCCAGATCTTCAGGACTATTTAGCCGCTTGTGTCCCACCCAGGCCGTAAATGGTTCCGCCGCGCCGCTTGTACTCGTTCAGCACATCGCGCGCTTCTTCGCGGCATACCGCCAGCGTCACGCCAATGCCGCGCCGTTCCAAGGTTTCTGGCCAAGCCGCGGGCTTGGGGCCTTCGTCGAAGCCGACGGCTTCTGCGTCGTCGGTGACGGCGCCGCACACGAGCCGGGTCACACCCGACCAGACGAGTGCACCAAAACATTGGCAACACGGCTCGCAGCTCGTCACGAGCGTGAGCGGCGCCGCTGGTGGCTGCGGACCGAGCCGAGTTTGCGCGCGCATCATCGCGATGATCTCGGCGTGCGCGATCGTGAGGCCGCAATCCAGCACGCGATTGACGCCGGCCGCGACCACGACGTTACCGGCGAAGATTGCAGCGCCGAACGGACCGCCACCGCGTTCCACGTTTTCGCGTGACAAGCGAACGGCGAGGCGCATGCGCGCGACGTCGTCGTCGAAGCCGCCGCTCAGAGAGGCGACGACTTCGTCGATCCAGGCTGGGATTGCGATCGAGACTGAGCTTTGGGCTTCGGGCATGTGTGCTCTACGGAGGTGGGACTCTGGAAAAACTCGACTTTAGCTCCGCGGGCCTCGCCCGCGAACCCGAAGGTTAACCAGCGGATGGCGACGAAGTCGTTACGCCGGTGTTTCCGCAGGTTGGGGTTGTGCAGCTAACCGATTTCGGGCAGTTTCCTCCCGGCGCTATCCATGGCAGTCCGCTTGAGCGAAGAGCTTGCCGAGTTCGTCGAGGGTGGCCTTTCGATGTTGGTCGGCACCCGAGACGCCGCGATGCGGCCCAAGGTCGATCGCGCGGTCGGCACCTTCGTCGGGGCCGATCGCCAGACGATCACGATCTACCTCAACAAAGAGTTGGGCGCCCAGGCCGTTGCCAATCTCGAGGACAACGGCACCCTCGCGGTCACGGTCTCGCGCCCGTACGATCACCGATCATTGCAGCTCAAAGGCCAGATGCTGAGCATGCGCGAGGGGACGGAAGAAGATCGGGCGAAGCAAGAGCGCTGGCTCACCGGCTTCGTCGAGCATCTCTACATCGTCGGCTTGCCGCGCAGCGTCGTCCGACAACTCAAGGTGTATCCGTCGGTCGCGGTGACGATGCGGATCGACGACTTGTTCGAGCAGTCGCCAGGCCCCGGAGCAGGGCGCCGGTTCGAAGCGGGTTCGACTGCATGACGATTCTGAAGCTTCCGCCCCGTTGTTATCAGGGTGTGACGCCGGCGCTGATCGCAACCTGTGCGGCCGACGGAACACCGAACGTCACGTACTTGAGCCAAGTGTTTTCGCTCGACGACAGACATGTCGCGCTGTCGTGTCAGTTCTTCAACAAGACCAAGCAGAACGTTCTCGAAAACCCGTACGCGAGCGTGCAGCTCTACGATCCGGTGAGCTTCGAGGCTTACTTGCTGGAGCTGCGCTTCGAGCGCGCGGAGACGACGGGTCCGCTCTTCGAGAGCATGAAGCTGCGGATCGAAGCGATCGCGTCGCACACCGGGATGACCGGCGTGTTCAAGTTGATCTCGTCGGATGTGTACGAGGTACTGTCGTGCACGAAGCTCGATGCGTATCTCGAGCTGAGCTCGATCGAGATCGGAAGCAAGGCCGAGCCACTCGCGGGCCCGCGCTCGGAGCTCCGTGGTCTGCAGCTCTTGTCACAGCGTTTGTGCCGGGTCGGCCGGCTCGACGAGCTCTTGGGCACGCTCTTGCAGACGTTGGAAGAGGCGTTCGGCTTCGAGCACTCGATGGTGTTGCTCGCCGACGAGACTGGCCAACGTCTCTACACCGTGGGTAGCCGCGGCTACGGCGAGCAGGGCATCGGGGCGGAAGTGAAGCTGGGCGAAGGTTTGATCGGCACGGTTGCGGCGCAAGGCAAGCTGCTTCGCGTGTCGGGCATCGAAGACGAGTTGCGCTACGGCCGCGCGATCCGAGCTGCTGTGAACCAGAGCGCCGGCCGCCGTGAGCTGCGACCGGAGATCGCGCTGGCGGGTTTGCCCGATGCGCAGAGTCACATGGCGTTGCCGCTCGTCAGCGGCGAGCGCTTACTCGGCGTCCTCGCGGTCGAGAGTCGCAAACGCCTCGGCTTCGATGACTGGGACGAAGCGTTTTTGGAGATCGTCGCGAATCAAGTCGCGGTCTCGCTCGACAACGTTCTGTTGCGCGAGCAAGGCGAAGACGACCAAACCGGCTCGCAGCCACCAGCGGCAAAGCCGGTGAAGCCGAGCGACCAACGCACTTTGCGCTTTCGGTTTTTCCGAAACGACGATTGTGTGTTTGCCGGCGACGACTACCTGATTCGCAACGTGCCGGGCCGCATCTTGTGGAAGATCTTGCGCGCCTATCACGACTCCGGTCGCACCGAGTTCAGCAACCGTGAACTGCGTCTCGATCCGTGGCTCGGGCTGCCGGCCGTGCGGGACAACTTGGAGAGTCGGCTCGTGCTCCTTCGCAAGCGGCTCGAACAGAAATGCCCAGAGTTATCGCTGGTTTCGACCGCGCGGGGGCACTTTCGGCTCGAGGCGCGCTGCCAGCTGCAACTCGAAGAGTCGGACGGCAGCTGAGCTTGGGTAAGATCCAGTTAAGATCGGGCGCCCGCCGATAGCGAACTCTTCAGATTCTGTTGTGGGCCATTTAGCAACCGGGGTTTTCGGATCGAGGCACATTCGGATCGAACGCAACGCATGCGTATCGAAACCCAGGAGCCACGAATGTCTCGCCTCGTCACCGTCTCGCTGTTCTTCGTCTGTTTGATCGGTTGCGACTTTGCAGAGCGCGCGCTCGTTCCGAGTGCCGAGGCCGCGCCGCCGAAAGTTGCCAGGCCCGCGCCCGCTGCAGCAGCGCTGGCTGCCGCCGCCAAGCCTGCAGCTCTGAGCGGCGACGCTCAGCTCGTCAAGCGCGGCTCGCAGCTGATTGGCCTGGGTGGCTGCGGCGACTGTCACACGCCGATGCACTTCGATCCTGCGCTCGGCATGCCGGTGAAGACCATGGATCTCATGCTCTCGGGTCATCCGGTGGGCGCACCGGATCCGGCTGGCGAGCCCGGGAAGGGTGACCAGGGCGTGATCGGCTCGACGTTCACGAGCTTCCGTTTGCCGTTTGGCGTCGTCTACGCGGCGAACCTCACGCCGGACAAGGCGACCGGTCTCGGCAGCTGGACCGTCGCGCAGTTCATCGCGACGATGCGCACCGGCCACCACCAGGGCACGGGCCGGCCAGTGTTGCCGCCAATGCCGTGGCAGAACCTCGCGGCCGCGTCCGACGAGGACCTCACCGCGATGTTCACTTACCTGCAGAGCATCCCCGCGGTGACGAACAAAGTTCCGGCTCCAAGCGTTCCGCCGCCGGTCATCGAGTCGATCGGGAAGAGTTACGAGGCTGCCGCCAAGCTCGCGTCCAACTAGTCAGCTCTGTGAAGGAGCGGTGAGCACCATGGATCGTTCAGCGAATACTGCGACCGGCTCGGCAGCGACGCCCGAAGCGCGCTTACCGCAAGTCGACGTATACGGTGCCGTGCACAAGGGCATCCGCTACGCGCTGCTCGACCTGCTGCGCCGGATGGGAACGGTCGCCCCGAGCGACTCCTCCGGCGTCGACATGGTGCTCGATGACTTGGAGGGCGCGTTCTATCTCTGCGCCGCGCACTCAGCGCAGGAAGAGCGCTACGTGCACGCCGTGATCGAGGCCGAGAGCCCGGGTGCGTTGGGGCGTTTCGACGCCGCGCACGCCGGGCTCGGGGACATCCTCGAAGTCTTGCGCACTGCTACGAACGATCTGCAGTGCGCGGAACCGGACGCACGTCCGGGCCTCTTTCGCTTGCTCTACCTGCGCTACTCGAGCTTCGTCGCTCAGGCGCTCCACCACATGTCTGAAGAGGAGCTCGAAGTGCAAGCGCTGCTCGAGCGGTCGTTTCCCGAAGAAAAGATTCGGGCGATTCAGCTCAGCCTGCTCGGCTCGATCGGGCCGGAAGAGCTGATGGTGTTTCTGCGCGTGATGGTGCCGGCCGCCACGCCGACCGAACGCGTGTCGTTACTCGCGCAGCCAAAGGCGGCGCTGTCGCGCGAGGCGTTCGAGGCGATCATGCTCACCGTGCGTCGGTGTCTCAACCTGGCGGAAGCGCGCGACCTCGAGCGACGGTTGGAGCAACTCGCGTAGCCTGCTGTCCCTCTCCGGGGATGGCGTTCAACTCTTCATCGCGCCGCGTGGGTTTGGCGCAACGCTCGGTGTATGTTGCGAGTGGTTGCGATCGATCCACGCGAGGTTCCGATGAGCTACGCCCAGGGGCGAACGTTTTACGACGCGGACAGCCACATCATGGAGCTGCCCGATTTTTTGATCGCGCACGCCGATCCCGCGATGCGCGATCGCATGCCGCGCATTCACGTCGACTCGCCGCGCTTGCACTCCGGCCTCGTCGATGTGATGGAGCGTCGCGCGCAAACGCCAGAGCACGTCGAAGCGTTGGTCGCGCTCGGCGATCAGCTGATCGCGGGGCCGAAGGGCTATCAAGCGCTCGGTGCGTTCAATCCGACCGAGCGAAGTCGCGCGCTCGACTTGCTCGGCTTCTCGCGCCAGCTCGTATTTTCGACTTTCTCGGCCGGCATCACGTTTTCGGAGCAACGTGCGCTCGCCGAGCGTTACGCCGCCGCGCGCGCACACAATCGCGCGATGGCGGAGTTCTGTGCCGATGATCCGCGCCTGTTCGGTGTCGCGCTCCTGCCGCTCGACGACTTGAAGGCGAGCTCCGACGAGCTCGCGCACATTCAAAAGTTAGGCTTGCGCGCGGTCTGGATTCCGCATCGTCCGTGCGGGGGTCGCTCGCCCGGCCATGACGACCTCGACCCGATTTGGGCGCAGCTCGCAGCGGCGCGTCTGCCGTTTCTGCTGCACGTCGGCGGCCGGCCGCTCCAGATCGATCCGCGCTGGATGAACACCGGTCGACCGATCCCGACGGATTGGCTCGGCGGCGGTGAGAACGTGCGCGGCAAAGACATGATCGCGCTGCATCACGACGCGGAGACCTTCATCGGATCGCTCGTGCTCGATGGTGTCTTGCAGCGGCATCCGGATCTGCGCGGCGGTGTGATCGAGCTCGGCGCGGGCTGGGTGCCGTCGCTGCTTCGCCGGCTGGATTGGATCGCCGACATCTGGCGCAAGTCGGAGAGCGATCTGCGCGGGCTCGAATCCAAGCCCTCGGAGCAGATCCGCGGTCGCGTCTGGTTCACGCCGTATCCTTACGAGGACGTCGGCGAGCTGTTCCGCCAGACGGACAGCCGCCTGTACCTGTTCTCGAGTGACTACCCCCATGTCGAAGGGGGTCGGCATCCGCTGGGGCGCTTTCAGACGAGTCTGGAGGCCTGTCCCGAGCCGGCTCTACAGCATTTCTACTCTCAGAACTTCGCAGGGCTGTTCTCGGAGAGGGTCTAGCCGGAGCTGCGGCTGAGGGCGGCGGGGCCGATGTGACACGAACATGACCTGCGCCCCACGGGGTCCTGATTGGGCTTCGCTACGGTGGAGTCATGTTCACGAGTACGAGCGCCATCCCGATTGTCGTGTTCTTCCTTGCGCACTGGTGGGGCAGCGTGTTGATGCAGACGTTCTTCCTGCACCGCTACGCGTCGCACGGGATGTTCCGGCTGAACAAGTTTTGGGAGCGCTTCTTCCACGCGCTGACGTACATCACGCAAGGCTCGTCGTATCTCATCCCGAGGGCCTACGCGTACCTGCATCGCGCGCATCACGCATACAGCGACACGGAGAAGGATCCGCACACGCCGCACCTGTATACGAACGCGGCCACGATGATGTGGCAGACGAAGAAGAGCTACAGCGCGCTCGTGCACAACGAAACACAGCCCGAGCCGCGTTTCGCAGGGCCGGTGCCGTCGTGGCCCGCGCTCGACAACTTCGGTGACACGAACGTCAGCCGCATCGGTTGGGGCGTCGGATACTCGGTTTTTTATCTCGCGTTCGCACCGCACTGGGCGTTCTTGTTCCTGCTGCCTGTGCACTTCCTGATGGGTCCGATCCACGGCGCGATCGTGAACTGGGCCGGCCACAAGTATGGCTACCGCAACTTCGACACGCGCGATCAGTCGCGCAACGTCGTGCCCTGGGACGTGATCGCGCTCGGTGAGTTGTTCCAGAACAACCATCACCGTCACGCCCAGTCGATCAACTTCGGTGCGCGTTGGTGGGAGCTCGACCCGGCGAACTTGTTCGTCCGGGCCCTCGGCCTGGTCGGCATCGTGGACCTCGGGAAAAAGTCGCCCATCGGGGCCGCTCTGCCGGTGGCTTCGCCCGCCGACGCCGAATAGTTTCGCCCGCTCGGGCGTTGACTCAACCTGCGCTACGAGAGGCCCCAGTGTTGGGGCCTTCGACGGGCAATGCAGGGCCCCTGCAGTGGGTGATGGAAACCCGGACCGGTTCCCGTAGGCTGCACGTGCCCCGCTTTCCCCGTCGAAGGCCCCAACGCGGCTTTATCGAGCGGATCTGGCGCGCCGAAACGCACTGCTGCTAATTTAGGCCCATGGCTCGCGGTCTCGTCGCCGGCTCCGATGACTACAACCGTGGCTTTCGGCGCATTGTTTTTTCGCTGATCAGCCTCGTGATCGTCCCGACTGCGCTCTTGCTGGCGGTCGGCATCGTGATGCTCGTCTTCTATGACTTGCGCGCGAACCTGCTGTTCGGGTTGCTGGTCGTGATGTTGGTGTTGTGCCTGATCGCCGGAGCAGTGCTCGCGCTGGTGTTCCTGCGGCAAGAGGCAAACCTCTCGCGCTTGCAGCTCGACTTCGTCTCGAAGGTCAGCCACGAGCTGCGAACGCCGCTCACGTCGATCCGCATGTTCGTCGAAACGCTGCGCTACGAGCACGATCAGAAGAACATCGACACCTGTCTGAACGTGTTGCAAACCGAGACAGAGCGCCTGTCTGCACGGATCGAGCGGTTGCTCGATTGGGGCCGCATGGAAGCGGGGCGCCGCATCTACCAGCTGCGGCCGGATACGGTCGACGGCATCGTATCGGACAGCATCGATCATTTTCGCGCAGCGACCGTCGGACAAGCGCGCGCACTCACGATCATGCTCGAGCCGGATTTGCCATCGGTCGTCGCGGATCGCGGTGCGCTCGTCGATGCGATGCTTAACCTGCTGACCAATGCCCACAAGTACAGCCCGACCGACAAGCCGATCGGCGTGCGCGCCTTTCGCGACAAGACAGGCGTTCACATCGCAGTCGAAGATCAGGGCATCGGCATCGCGCGCGCGGAACACCACCGCGTGTTCGAGAAGTTCTATCGTTCGGACGATCGGTTGTCGCGCAGCATCGAAGGTTCCGGTTTGGGGCTTTCGATCGTGAAACACGTCGCGCACGCGCACGGCGGCAAGATCGCGCTGCGCAGTCTGGTCGGCCATGGCAGCGTGTTTACGCTGACCCTACCGTTCGGCTCGACGATGACGTCGAAGATCCACGAATCTCAGCGGCCGGCTGCACCCTCCGCACAAGGAAGCTGACCCTTGGCCCAACGCATCCTGCTGGTGGAGGACGATACATCCATCGTGATCGGTCTGCGCATGAACCTCGAGCGCGAAGGCTACGAGGTCGAGCTCGCAGAGGATGGCGACACCGCGCTGGAGCGTGTGCGTGAAGGCGACTTCGATCTGGTGTTGCTCGACGTGATGCTGCCGAAGCGCAACGGCTACGAAGTGCTGGATGCGCTGCGCAAAGAAGGCAACCACACGCCGGTCTTGATGTTGAGCGCGCGTTCTGCCGAGATGGACAAAGTGATGGGGCTCGACCTCGGGGCCGACGACTACATTCCGAAACCGTTTTCGGTCGCGGAGCTGCTCGCGCGCGTGCGCGCTGGGTTGCGGCGCGGTCGCGCGCAGGCCGAGTCGAACGTGCTGTGGCGCATGCGCGAGATCGATGTCGACCCGGAACGACATCAAGTGCGCAAGGCCGGCAAAGACGTCGAGCTCACGGCCAAAGAGTTCGAAGTGCTCATGCTGCTCAAGCGCGCGAGCGGTCGCGTGTTGTCGCGGCAAGCCATCTTCGATCGCGTCTGGGGCGACTCGCATCACGGAACGTTGCGCACGATCGACAACTTCATCTCGCAGCTGCGCAGTAAGCTCGAGGACGATCCGGCGAGTCCGCGTCACCTGCTGACGGTTCGCGGCGTCGGTTACCGCTTGGATACGACCGGCAACAGCAACGACGAGACTTGAACGCAGCTGCCAGCGGCAGGTTTGGTGCAAGTTCGCCCGGCTCGCGCTATGTTTACCGGGTGCGTGTCCCTTCGAATCGGGTGGTGCGCTTCGCTCTCGCAGCGGCGCTCGCGTGTGGGTTCGGCTGGCTCGGGGTAGTTCACGCCGATTCGCTCACGAATCCATGGGCAAAGGTCAAAAAGCCTTCCGACGGCGACCCGCGCTCGGTCGGTGAGTACGCCACGGGCTGCCTGCGCGGTGGGCATGCGCTTCCGCTCGAGGGCGACGGCTACATCGTCATGCACCCGGCTCGGACGCGGTACTTCGGTCACCCCGATCTACTGCAGTTCATTCAGACGTTGGGGAAGGGCGTAAATATTGCGGGGCTCGACCCCGTATTGGTCGGCGATCTCAGTCAGCCGCGCGGTGGTCCCGCACCTGGTGGGCACTCGAGTCATCAGACCGGGCTCGACGTGGACCTGTGGTTCTGGCATCCCGGCGGGAAGGTCAGCGCGCCGCAGCGCGAGTCGCTGAAGTCGCGTTCGGTGCTCGACGGTAAAGCCGGCACGATTCGCGACGAGTTCGCGCCGCGTGTGAAAGAGCTGTTGCGACTCACTGCGCGCGATCCGCGGGTCACGCGCGTGTTCGTCCATCCGATCATCAAGCGCCAGCTGTGTGCGGAGGCGACCGAGGATCGCGATTGGTTGGAGAAGATCCGGCCGTGGTACGGCCACGACGACCACATGCACGTGCGGCTCGCGTGTCCGGCCGACAGCAAAGATTGCGCGGCGCAACATCCGGTCGCAGCGGGCGATGGCTGCAAAGAGCTCGATTGGTGGTTCAGCCCGGAAGCGACGGCCGACCGCGCGAAGGGTCAGAAGACCTATCAGGACAAGGTCGGCAAAGCGCCGCGGATGCCTGATCAATGTTTCGAGATCTTGCGCGAGACCGACGAGCGCCAAGCCGCTCGGCACTGACTCAGAACTGCATTCGGCACGCCACACCGAGCTCGCCCGGCCCGGGCCCGCAGCTACGAGCGGCAGGCTCTTCGGGCTTGGCGTGGCTCGTCGCATCGAGCACGAAGAACGTCGCGGCGAGAGCTGCGAAGCCGATGCCGGTGAACCCGAGGATCTTCATCGCGTTTTGGGCTGACTCCGCGTCCTCGAGGAAGCCCGGGCACTTCACGGGTTGCTCGGTTGCGGCGGCGAAACGGCTGATGCAGAGGTCTTCTTGATTGAACTTGCTCACGTCGCCTTCGCGCACGCGCCAGGCGACGATGACACCGACACCCGTGAGCACGGCTGCGCCTGCGCTGATCCAACCGAGGGTTGCAAACGGCGTCGACGGCCGATCGCTCGTCGAAGCTGAGAACAGATTCGGTTGCGCGTCGTGCGGCGCTTCCGGTGTGGTGAGTGTGCTGTCGACGAGCTGGTCGAGCGGCGTCGCCAACTCGCCTACGATCGTGTCGCGCCGCGTGTCGACGTCGATGCGATGCAGCTCGCCGTTGTAGATCTGAAGCACGTACGCGGCGCCGACTGCGCGCGCGATCCTCAAGCTGTGCAGTAACCGACTGTTGTTCGCACCTTGCGCGTCGACATACTTCAAACCGAGTGCGGGTGCCGGCTGCACCGCGCGGTCGAGCTCGGGATCGATTCGAAACGAGTTGTCGCCCGGCTGGAGCGCCACTTCGTAGATGCGGCCGGCTTGCTGCCCGCAATCGACTTGAATACGCACACGCTGCGTCCGCACTTCGTCGACTGTCGCCGGCGTGGGCCCGCGATCGATTCCGTTCAAGCGTGCGCGGCAATCTTTGCTGGCGTAGTTCTCCAGATCGACGTGCACGCTGCTCGGCCGAATGCGATCGAGCTCTTCGTGCGCGTGCGCGAAGAACTTGCGGATCGTGTCCGGCAAGTAGGGACCTTGTTCTGGTTCGAGCCCGGGGAAGTCGCGCGCGCACTTGCGAACCTGTTCGGACGCCTCGTTCTGATAGCCTTCCTTCGAGAACAAGTGTGCCGTGAGCAAGCAGATGTGAAAGCGACGCCGAGCGCGCTGCGTCTCGTGATTCAACTGGTCGCGAATGTCGGGGCTCAGCGCATCGATTTCAGCTTGCAGCTCTTGCGCGCGCTCTAGATTTTCGGAGGAGAGCTCGTCCGCGAGCTTTCGCAAGGAGCCGTCGAGCTCCGCCGACTGCTTGTCCGAGAGCGCGCGCGGCGTCCGCGAGTGCCTGCGTTCGAGCTCGCTCGAGGCGCCTGGTCCATCCAGCACGTCCAGGCCGCGCGACCGGAGCAGCTGTGGCAACTTGGTCGAGGCTTCGGCTTCATCGGGTTTCACCGCACCGACGTCGACACGCATGACCAGCCACAGGTTGTCCGATGCGAACGCGCCATTCGCATTCCCGATCGCGACCGCAGTGATGCTTGCGCCTACGAGCGTACGCAGCCACCTGCCTCGCGTTTGATTCTTACTACGCAAGGTTCGTTCGCGACGGTTCCAAAGCATGTGCAGTAACTATCTGCCTTCGAGATCGAAAGCGACGAGTTGCGTTGCGCCGGGCGCTAGGCTGACGCTTCGCGACTCCATGGGCCGCTCGTGACCTACCGCAATTTCGTGCGGTCCGGGAGTCAGATTTACTTCGAGAATGGGCGGAACCGAGCCCTGCAGCTTTCCGTCGACCCAGACCCGGCCCCAAGGAAAGACTTTGACCTTCGCGATCGCGTTGTTCTTTGCCGACTTGGTCGGCGTGCTCGCGCTCGCGCTGTCTTTGTCTTTCTCCTTGTCCTGTTCCTTCTTCTCACGGTACGGGCGCCGCGGCTTGATCTCGACCGGGCTCGAGTCGCTCGGAGCCGACTCAGTTTTGCGTGCGTCGGTGGCAAGGGGAGAGGCAGGGGCAGGCGTCGCTTTCGCGCTCGGCTGTGCGGCGGATTTCTGATTCGCGCTACCGGTGTTGAAGTTCGCCGCTACTGGCGGCGCAACTGCCGTCGAGATCGGGTGGGACGGGGAGTCCGTGCTCGGCGGAACGCTCGACGGGGGCAACTTCGGCGCGAGCGACGGGGGCGGCGCATTCGTCACCGGCGGGTGCGCTCCACGGTTCGAAGTGCTCCAGCCGTCGGCCGAGAACACGACCCAGCTCAGCGCACCGAGCACGAGCGCACCTACGCCCGCAAACAACGCTTGCATGCGCCCGTTCGGACGGCCGGTGAGCCGCCGTTCATCGGCGTCGTCGTCGATCGCCAGCGACGGCGGCGGCCTGGGCGTGTACGAGATCGGTTGACTCGTCGACGGTGTCGAAGGGTGCTGCGCGAGCGACGGTTGCGTGTGCGTATGCGCGCCCGCGCTGAGCGCTTCGCCTGAATACGGCAGATGCGGTCCCGAGCCTGCAGCGTGCGGGATGCGAGGACCGCTGCCGCTTTCACTCCGGCGGCGACCGCGCGGCGTCGGCTCGCGTTGCAGCGTTTCCTGGGCGACGAGCTGGCTCACGAAGACGCCGTCTTGCATCACGATCGTCTGCGCCGGCCGCGCCTTCAGCACGAGCTCCGCGAGCTCGCGATGTGCAGTCATCGGCGGTGCGTACGGCTCGAGCGCATCGATGACTCCATCCATGTTCGGAAAGCGCTGGTCGGGCGCGACCGAGAGCATACGCTCGATCACTTCGCCCAAACCTTCCGGCAGCTCGCAGCCGCGCTGCATGACCGGCATGTGTTTGCCGCTCAAGATGTTCGCGAGCGTCTCGCCATCGTGCGTGCCGTCGTTCGGACGCAGACCGACGATCGCTTCGTAGGCCATCACGCCGCACGCGTACTGGTCGACGCGCCCATCGACGCGCGTGCCCATCGCTTGCTCGGGCGCCATGTACGACAGCTTGCCCTTGATCGTCTCGGAGATGTCCGCGCTCGCGATCGCTTTCGCGATGCCGAAGTCGACGATCTTCAAGTTGCCGTCGTAGTCGAGCACGACATTGCCCGGCGACATGTCGCGATGCACGACCGGGCTCAGCTTGCCGTGCAACACGCGCCGGTGGGCGTGTGACAAGCCGCGCGCCAGCTGACTCATGATCAACACGACGACCGAGTAGCTCAACGTCCCGTTCGGGCTCGCGCGCAACACCGCGCGAAGATCCGCGCCTTCGACGAGCTCGCAGATGATGCAGCCCAAGTCCTCGTCGACATCGAGCACGGCCGCGATGTTCGGGTGACGGAGCGACGCTGCGAGCGACGCCTCTCGCCGGAACAGATCCATGCCTTCTTTGCTACTCAGCGCATCCGGATCGCAGACCTTGATCGCGACGCGTTGCTCGAACTCGGACCCGACGACGCGGACTGCTTCCCACGTTTCTCCCATGCCGCCAGCACCGAGCTGGCGAACTAGAGTAAACGCGTTGATCTTGTCCCCGGCGGCCGCCATGCCGTTTAGTTTCGCCCCCACTTAGTCTCTGCGAAATGCCGTTTCGTCTAGCGGGAGCGCAGACATCTGTCAAATCGCATGCCATGGGCTGAAATGCGCGCTCTCGCTCTGCCACTGCGTAAAAACCGCAGCGAAAGCAGCCCGTTGCAAGACGTTGCAAGCCGCGCTCAGAGCGCGAATGGTTCTGTCCGTAGCGCAGGACCGGTACGGCGCTCACTGCGCACGTTGAGCCGGTGATACACCGCGAGGTGTTCGGCCGCCGCGTTCGCGTCAGAGAAGTGATCGCGCAGCGTGACGGCCAAGAGAAAGTGCGCAGGTCCGTAGTTCGGAGCTACCTCGATGACGCGATCGAGCTCACTGCGCACTGTGTCGTAGCGACCGAGCGCAAACAGAAGCTCCGCCACGCGGTAGCGCAGCGTGTAGTCGCCGGGGTGGAGTCGCAAATACGGCGCTGCGTAGTCCACTCCGACGCTCAGGCGGTCCGCCTTGCGGCAAACCTCCACCAGCTGCGGCAGCACCCGCGCGGCCGGATAACCGGCCGTGAGCGCCTCCGCGAGCGCGTGCTCTGCGCCCGAGTAGTCGGCGTTGGCGGCTAGTGCCATGCCGCGATCGAACAGTTCTCGCCCGGGCACGTCGGAATCGGCACGTGCCCGGGCCGCCAACGTGGTCCCGCTCTCGCGCTCCATCCCGGCAGCGCGCGTGCAGCCGTTCGCTGCTGCCAAGAAGCTGCACGCGAAGAGCCAAGTTGAAAGCGAAGCACGAATCGACATCCTGCCGAGGTCCGTTGCAGCGTTCGTGCCACGCATTTACGAGCAGAGCTCATGGCTCGAGTGGCACCTGCGCGCTCACCAGTCGCATGCGAGCCACCGCCATGTCCGGCTCGGACGCGGACACTGACCGCGAGTTGCAGGCTGCGGACACGCTGCACGACGAAGCGGTCGTCGCGGGTCGGCCCTGTTCGCGTCTTTCGCGCGCTATCAGCGGCGGCGGCGGAGCGAATCGAGCGCGAAGCCCGGTTGCTTACCGAGGATCCGGTACGCTTTCTGGCGTGTGATGCCGAGAGCTTCCGCCGCGCGGACGATCACGCCGCCATTTTCGTCGAGCGCCTTCATCAGCTTCTCGAAGATCTCGCGCGTGTCGCCGGTGTCGGGATCCGACGTCGCCGACAGCGGCGGCGCGGTATTGCTGGGATTGCGGTATTGAGGCGGCAGGTGCTCGAACGTCAGGCACGCTGCGTCGTCGTGCAGGGCCACCATCGCGCGGGCGAGCCACTCGAGCTCACGCACGTTTTGCGGCCACGGCTGCATGCAGAGCCATTCGATCAACTCGGGATCGATGACCGGTGTTTTTCCACCGGCCTGATCGCGCGCGAAATACGCGAACAGTGCTGGCACGTCTTCTTTGCGTTCCGACAGCGGTGGCAGCTGGATCGTGTAGACACCGAGACGTGCGACGAGATCGTTGCGCATGTGACCGGCGTCGACGAGCGCCGCGAGCGGACGTTGCGTCGCCGCGAGCACGAGGACGTTCACCGGATACGCACGGTTCTCGCCGAGCGGCTGAACTTCGTTTTCTTCGAGCACGCGCAACAGCTTCGCCTGCGTGCGCGGTGCGAGCTCCAAGAACTCGTCGAGCAGTAGCGTGCCCTGATCGGCTTGCCGGAAGTAACCGAGCCGCGGCCGATCCGCGCCGGTGTACGCACCCTTCGCGTGACCGAACAACTCGGCTTCCGCGAGATCGCCGGGGATCGCGGCGCAGTTCACGCCGACGTACTCACCCTTGCGCTTGCTCCAGGCATGCAGCGCGCGAGCGACGCGTTCTTTGCCGGTGCCGGTCGCACCCTGAATGACGAGCGGAATGCCTTTTTCAGCGAGCTTGCGCGCGGTCATCAGCTCCGCCGCGAGCCGCGGGCCGCCGAGAAGACCGGGCGCGATCTCGCCGAACTCTGCGGCTTCGGAGATCCCGGGCACGACCACGCCGACCCACTCGCCGAGCCGAACCACGTCCCCGTTGACGAGCGCCGTCGCGGCCACGCGCTGCCCATTCACGGACACGCCGTTCCGACTTTCCAGATCTCGAATCCCGAAGGCCGCGCCGACGGGCGAGATCTCAGCGTGCTCACGCGAGACGCGGGAACCGGGCAAGACCGTGTTGCAGCTGCCCGCTCGACCGACGACCCAGCGCCGATCGGGCGCAGTGATCTGTCCGTACTCGGGAAATACCCAAAGGATTGCCGGACGTTCGTCTTCCGGCACTTTCGCGCGCATGGTGCGCTCGGTTTCGGTCTGATCTACGTCGTGAACCACGTGGGCGCCGGGCAATGCTGAAGGACAGCAGAGCGTACCATCCTACATACCAGCCTGAACCGCTCCATCCAAGGGCTAGTCCCGAAGGTTCCCCCGATTCTGGCGGTTCTGGCGGCACCAGGCGCGCGGGCCCCATGCTCAGCGCGTCCGAGTCTGCGTGCCGGTCGCCTCGAGCGTGATGCCCGTTACATCGCCATGTTCGAGCAATTGCTCGGCGATCTCCTGCTGAAGCTCGCGGCCGGGTCGGCGGCGAGTGTCGCTGCTCGCGTGGTAGACGAGAACGGCGGCGAGGCGTTGGTTCGGCCCATCCGGCTTCGTCAAAAACAGCGGCTCGAAGGGCTGGCCGCGCCCGTCGACGAAGCGGAACGCGACACCGCGCCGGTTCGAACGGCTCTTGCCGCTCCCAGCGGCACGCGGCTGGCTGTCGATCCCCTGATCGGGCGCGAGCTCTTGGGCGAGGTACGTGACGAACCAGCGCTTCAGCTCTTCGGGGACTTCTTCTTCCGGCAGCGACGCGAGCAGCGAGTGGTTCTTGTCGTTCACGCCGAACAAGTAGCCGGCGAAGCTGTCGAGCTGCTGCAACAAGATCGTGAGGGCGCAGCGAGCGCGATCGCTTTCGTCGACGCACTCGAGCATGCGGCTGTGCACGGTCGCGAACTCGCTGTCTTGGGCGCGTGCGACTTGATCGGCGCGCGGCGGCGAGATCGACTCTGGACCCCCGGTGTCGGTTTGACGGCCCTCGTCGAGCAAGCGCGCGAGCTTTGCCGCGAGCGACATGTTGTGCCCGTGGCGGTACTCGATCGCGCACAAGTCGGCGTAACGCTGGAACGCTTCGCGATCCTGCATCCAGGTCGCGAGGCGCGCACGTGCTTCGTACATACTGCCGATGCACACGCCGCGCTGGCCGCGTTGGCGCGCGACCTCGATCGTTTCCTCGGTGAGCTTCACCGCAGCTTCGAACGACGAGTTCTTGCCGAGCGCAAGTGCAGTCGCAGTGTGGATGATGTGCGCGGTCGGTGTGAGCTGCTCGCGATCGCACGTCTCCACGTAGCTCTGGCCGAGCAGCGCAGCTTCTTCGGCGCGACCGAGCTCGACGAGCGCGAGCACGCGACACGACGCGAGGTACGCGTACGCGGCATGTTCGCCAGGTCGCACCGTCTCGAGCCCTTTGAGCGCGAGTGCGAGTGCGCCTGGTGCGTCGCCTTGGATCAGCAACAAACTCGCGCGGCCGTAGGTCAAGAACGGTTGCCAGCCGGCGAATCGCGACGCGAGCCTCGCGATCGCTTCGTTCGTGTGCTTGATCGCCAACACATCGCCGATGAGGATGTGACAGATCAGCTCCCCGAGCGCGGTTGTACCTGCGTACTGCTGGGCACCTCCTTCTTGGAGGAGCGTGAGCTCAGCCCGACGCCGGCAACGCGTCGCTTCTTCGGTGTCGCCCAGCGTGAGTTGCCAGACCATGCGCACGCGCCACGCGTTCACGCGGTAGGCGCGATCGCTTTCGAGTACCTGCGCGTGGCCTTCGGCGGTCGGCACACCGCGACCTGCGTCGATCAACCCGAGGACGTAGTGCGCGCCAAACATCACGCGGGCGTGTTCGGCTTGCGCGAGACCTGCCGCGTCCGGCTGCGCGAGTCGCGCGAGCACGCGTTCGTAGCTGGTGCGAGCGTTGTTGAAGCTTCCGATCAGCGTGTCGCGGTGCGCGTTGCCGCTCCACTGGCCGAGCTGAATCGCAGGCGAGAGCGGAATGAACGGTTCGAGCGAAGGCAGCTCATCGAGCAGCTTCTTGTCGAAGTTCGAGAGTGCGAGCCCGCGTTGCAGCGCGCACAACGCCGACAGCGCGCGGATCGCTTCGATCACCGGATACACGCGCTCATGTTCGGAGGTAGCGGTGTAGCGCTGCTGCGTCTCGCTCATCGCGCGCGACAACCGCTCACTTTCGGGCAACCCGTCGAGCTCGCGATAGCGCGTAAGCCCGCTGTCGCGCTCGAGCTCCGCAAAGGCGAAGCGCGCGTGGCTGCGGAACACGTCGGTCGCCAAATCGAGCGCGGCGCGGTTCAACAACACCTTGCGGAGCTCGTGTACGGTCAGGGCGGGAAGGTGTAGCCGCTCGGCGGCTGCCACTGCGGGCTCGAGCAAGCTGAGCGGGGCTTGGCGCTGCCGCAGGTCGATCGTGCCGAGCAACTCGACTGCCTCGCGATCGCGATGACAGATCATCAAGTGGTGGGCCCGGCGCATGACGTCGCCGCCGGTAGCTGCGAGCAGATCCGCGAGCCGAGCGTGCAGCCAGCTGCGGCGTTGGTCGTCGACCAACCGATCCATCACCGACGTGAAGCCGCGCTGACTGAAGCGGTAACGCTCGCGGTCGCTGACCAGCACGCGTGCGATGACGAGCTCGTCGAGTGCGGCGAAGACTCGGCGCGAGTCGCCGTGCATCGTGAGATCGACGTAGTCGGACACCGACAGCTGCTCGCCGTCCGTGTCGGCCAAACTCAGCGCTTCGCAGATTTCGCGCGCATCGCTCGAGAGTGCGGTCAGCCGCGCCGCCAACGACGCCGCGAGCGTCTCCGGCAAGTCGCGCTCACCGAGCTGATTCGGCAGCGACCACGTGCCCGCTTCGTAGCTCGCGAGCCCGCGATCGACCAAGTGCTGCGCGAGCTCCATGATCGTCCGCGGGTTGCCTTGCGAGAGCTGGTGGATGCGCCCGGCGACCATCGGCAAGTACGGCACGTCTCCGAAGACCGACCGGAGCAACGTCTCGGTTTGATCGTGCTTCAGTGCGTCGAGCTCGATGCGATCGGAGACCAATTGCAGTAGCCGCATCGGCGCGGACGGGGCGATCCCCAGCTCGGGTTCGACTGCGATCGCGAGGAACAACGGATGGCGCTCGGTCTTGTGCGCCAGCGCTGCGAGCAGGGCGGCGGACGGCTCGTCGATCTCGTCTGCGTCGTCGACCACGATCACGAGGCGCTGCTCGCGGGCGAGCGCCAGCATGAAGTCGCGGAGCTCTCGGATCAGCAGGCTGCGGTCGTTCAGCACGTTCGAGACGGAGGCCGTCGCGTCGACGCGCAAGCCTTCGATCACCAGGCCGAGCACGTCGCGCGACAGCCGCGCCGCTACGTGCGCCTGCTCCGGCATCAAGCTGACGAGTTGCGCGCCCAATACGCGTGCGACGCCCCACTCGCCATGGTCGTCGCTCGCGTCCGCGCGCAGCACCGCCGCGCCGACGAGCTTCGCTTCGAGCGCACACGCATCCAGTAGCCGTGAGCGGCCGGACCCCGCTTCGCCTTGAATCAGCATGCTGCCGCCGTCGCCACGCGCGAGGCTCAGCATGCGGCGGCGCACTGCGACGAGGCTCGCATCGCGTGCGACGAGCATCGGCGTCGTCAAGTACGCCCGCGACACCTGGCTGTGCTCTTCGAGCGGCAGCCCGGCGATCGTGCTCAAGCGCTGCATGACCTCGGCTGCGCTGTTCAGGCGCGCACCGCGGTCGAGCGACAAGAGCTGCATGATCAGCGCGCTCAGCGCGGGGGGCATGTCGGGCGCATTGCGCGAAGGCGCCATCGGGCGCGTGCGCCAGGCGTCGCGAAGATCACGGAAACGGCGCGCGGGGAAAGCGTGCTGTCCGGTCAAGATGTAGTAACCGAGCGCTCCGAGCGAGAAGAGGTCGGCGCGGCCGTCGAGCGCTTGCATTTGCAAGACTTCGGGCGCGAGAAACGGAGGCGTGCCGACGACGTCTTTCGCAACACCGAGCGAGGTCATCGCACCGAAGTCGATGAGCTTGGCGCGGCCGTCGGTCGTGCAGCGCACGTTGCGCGCCGAGACGTCGCGGTGGATCAGGCCGCGCGAATGGAGTAGCGCGAGCGAAGACGCGACGTCGCGCAGCAGTGAACACGCTTGTTTCCACGGCGTTTGGCCGGTGCCGTGAAGGTCGGCGCCGTCGAGGAGCTCCATCGTGTAATAGGGCCCGTCGTCGTCGACGCCGTAGTCGTAGACTTCGATGATGCTCGGATGCGCGAGCTGGGCGAGCGTGTGGAATTCTCGCTCGAGCAGCTCTTTGCGTTTCACCGAGCGGCGCGGGCCCACCGGCAAGCCGCGCTTGAGCGCCACGGTTTGGCCCGTTCGCAGGTCTCGCGCTTTGTAGACGGCAGCCATACCACCGCCACCGAGCGCGTCCTCGACGACGTAACGGCCGGCGATCGTCTTACCGAGATCGCCTGCACGAGAAGCCGTAGCAACCATTGATACGAGTATCGCATCGACTGGCCAAGATCAGCAGGTGTTCACGGGTACGCTGCAGCTCACAGCGGCGGCGGCGTGCGGCTCAGTCGGGTCCCGGCACCGGTGGGATTTTGAAGTCGTCCCACGCCGGCGTGAGATTGCTCGTCTTCGGATCTTGGTTCCACAGATAAACGGCCGGGAACGTTTCGATCGTCTTGTCGCCTTCGTTCACCACGACTGCGGCCATATAGAGCTGCGACGAGCGAGAGTCGTTCGCGCTCGACTGCGACTTCGGCAGCATGAACTGCCCTTCGTAGGCGCGTGCAGAAGAAAAGATCACCCAGTAGTACGTGTGCGGTCGATCGAACTCTTCGTTCTGAGGTGGGATGAAAGTCACGGCGGGCGACCACTTCGGCCAGCTGTTGATCACGCCCGGGCTCTTTTGTCCGGAGCACGCGGGCGGGTCGTTCGCGAGCAAGCGCGTTGCGTCACCACCGCCCGCCGGCACCACGTAAACCTCGCCGTCGGGCCGGTAGTAGATCGGACCGCCATCGATCTTTGCGACCCGCGTGAATGCGACGAAGCGATCGTCTTTCGAATACGCCGGGTAGTACTCCGCGACCTTGGGTTCCGCTGCGCCCAGAAGCGGTTTGACTGCGCCGCCCTGACGTTCGTTGAACGGAACTACGTGGAGATCGACTTCTTGGTTGTTCGGTCCGATCCGGCCGTCCTGCGTCGAGTCCGCCGACGTGTAGACGATCGACTTGCCGTCGTGACTGAAGCTCGGAGCGACGGCCGAGCGCGTCTCGCCCAGCAGTGGGATCAAACCGAAGCTCATTCCGAGCTGCGCGGCAATTTGATCATTGAGTTGCTGCTGCACGTCGCCTTTCGTTTGGTCGCTCGTGAACGTCGCGGTCGTTTCGAGATCGAACCACGCGAGGCCGTCGCTGCGGCTGGGGTAGGGCGAGCCATCGCTGAAGCCGACACCTGCTTTGCCCATGTTACGCGGCGAGTAACTCGCGACCAGCAAGCGATCGCCCGCACGCCAGTGACCTTCCGAGACGGTCGTCATGCCGAGCCAAGGTTGGCTCAAGAGCCGTTGTGCGCCCGGCGTGAGGTAGCTCGGCGCGCGCCCGGTATCGGATCCTTGTACGGACGCGATGACGACGTCCCACGGCCAGTGATCGGTGAACACGACCGCCTCGCCATCGGGCGTCGACACGTGACAACCGATGCACTGCGCTTGACCCGGAGCGACGCCGCGCGGGTCGTCGTTCATGCCCCGCAACTGGCGCCCGCCTTCGTTGAGGATCGACCGGTTCGCGACCTGCTGAACACGCAGTGCGTCGATCACACCTTCGTCCCCGACGTCGAAGCCGACGAGCTTGCTCGTGTCCGGGCGAACTTCGGAAGAGGTAGTCGCCCAGTACACGAGCTTGCCGCTCGCTTGTGCCGGTGCGATGCCGAACGTGCCGCGGGTGCCCGACGGCTTGCCGCCTTTACTAGTCGCGATGCCGCGAATCGTGACCGTGACCGGGCCGCCGATGTTGTGCTCCGCGAGCGGCTTCCACAGCTCTTTGGGCAGCGACCACGTCGTGCGCTTGGTGTACGCGACGAGTGGCCGCTTTTGTTCCTCCGCCGTGATCCGGATTTCCCACAAGTCCTCGCCAGCCAGTGGCTGCCAGCGAAAGCGCGGCCGCAGCCAGTTGCGTGGGAAGAGTGCGCCGGGAGCTTTGCCTTCGGAGAGCTGAGGCTCGAGCACGCACGCGCCGCTACTGCCCATCGAGTCCGGCGCGCCGAACAAGCTTGCGGCGTTTGGCGGCGGCGCATTGCCACCGTCGGTGTCGAACACGGGTTGTTCTGGAAAATCGAAGCAGTCGGGCGCACAGCTTTGAATCATCGGCGCGAGCCCTGGCCGGCCGTCTCGAATCGCGCCGGCTCCCGCGAACGCGCTTCCGCCGCGGCGCTCGTTCGTGTCACCGGAGCAGCCATTGGCGGCAGCGGCCAGAGCTGTGGCACACAGCACGGCTGCGGCGATCCTGCGTGCGGGCTGCGCGCGCGTGAGGTTGCGAGGCATGTTCTACGAGTGGGACAGACAACGGCCAACCGGGTCACTCCCAATCTCAATTTCGCGTGCTAGGCTGCCCACGAATCTATGGGTGTACCGAGTTCGAACGGGCTGCGCGGTCGCGAGTTACGCATCGCGTTGTGGTTGGCGCGGGCACTCAAGTGCAGTCCCGCCCGCATTAGGTTCGCGTTCGCCGTCGCGATCGTTGCCATCGGGTTGCTGAGTGCGTCACGCGTGCTTGCGCATGCGACACCGCACGTGCTCGACATTGCGTTTCGCGACAGCGGCTACGTCCTGCTCTCGAATCGCGGCCTGATCTTCGGCGACAAAGACCGTTCGAACTGGCGTTTGATGTGCGCCGAGGCGCTCGGCATCAATACGACCGAAGTGCCTTCGCTGATCGGTTTGCCGGATGGCCGGTTGATGGTGTCGACGAGCCGCGGGCTTTCGACGACCGGGGATGACGGTTGCAGTTGGCAGCCCGTCGCGCCGTTCGGGATGACGTCGGTTCCTGCAATGGTTACCGATCCCACGGAGCCCAAACGCATCTACCTCGCCGCGTACACCGCGGATCCGGAGACGCCGGATCTCGGCGGCGTGTACGTCAGTGAAGATGGCGCGACGAACTGGACGAAGCTCTTGGCGGCGAACGACCACGACTACGTGCGTTCGATCCGAGTCGCGAAGAGCGATCCGAAGCACATCTACGCGACGGGTCAGACCTGGGACATGATGGCGAAGTACACGTACTACCTCACGCAGTCGCGCGACGCCGGCAAGACGTGGGAGCGCCAGGTGGTTCCGCTCGAGATGGGCGAGCTCGACTTGCAGCTGTTTGCGGTGAGCCCGACCGATCCGCAAGTGATCGCGGTGCGCGCCGGCGGTGCAAATCCGATGATGGTGCCCGAGCGACTGCTGATCAGTAAGGATGGCGGCAAGACGTTTACGAGCCCCTTCAGCATGCTGCTCTTGAGTGAGCTCGCGTTCAGCGCCGATGGCACGAAGGCATGGGTCGTCGGGCAGGACGGGTTTTTCGAGTCGACCGACGGCCTTGCAACTTTCACGCGTCTGGGTGCAGCCGAGAGCATGAGTTACGTGACCGAACGCGAAGGCGAAGTGCTCGCGTGCGGCTACTACGCAGGCATCGGCATGGGCGTGAACGGCATCGGAGCGTCGAAGATGGTCGACAGCGGATTCGCGTCGTTCATGCAGTTGAACGACGTGCGTGCGCAAGTCGCATGCGATCCGGGCTCGTCGACGGCGATGAAGTGCGCGTCGTGGTGGGTCGATTGGGAACGCGAACTGATGGCCGGGCAGTTCAGCAGCACCGACGGAGGCGTCGTCGCGGGTAGTGGCGGTTCGAGCGCAGGTTCGGGCGGCGGGAGCACCGTCGATGCGGGTGTCGGTGGGAGTGCTGGATCGCAGCCGCCGGCGGCAGGTTCAGCGGGTTCGGCCGTGGACGCCGGCGCGATGCCTAGCCAGTCGGACGGCGGCGGTTGCAACGTTGTCGCTGCGGCTGGCGGCAGTCGCGGAGCGAGCTTCGTGTTCATCGCCGGTGGGTTGGCGCTCGCTTGGCTACGGCGCCGCAAGTCACGCGTGGCGCGGCGCGCGTAACCGTTCGGCTCGCTGCCGCAACCACTTCGCACTCTCGAGCACGATGACGGGCGCTGCCGACAGTCCGGCGATCATGCACCAGTGCTGGGTGAAGCCTTCGGTGTCGATGCGAAAGAATGGCTCGAGGAATGGCAACGTCATCACCGCGAGCTGCACGAGCGCTGAGATCGCGATGCCGCCGACCAACCACTTGTTCGTGAAGATCCCGAGCTGGAACAGCGTGTAGCGCTCGCTGCGGCAGCCGAACGAGAACAACAGTTGCGTGAACGCGAGCACGGCGAACGTCGCAGTCCGCGCCGCCGGCAGGTTTTCCTCGCGTCCGCCGTACACCACTCCAAACGCGATCGCCGATACGCCGGCGTTGAGCACGCCGTAAAACGTGACACGTATGCCGCGTTCGCGCGTGACGATGCGTTCGTCGGGTGCGCGCGGCTCACGCCGCATGACGTCCGGCTCGGGCGGCTCGACGCCGAGCGCGAGCGCGGGCACAGCGTCGGTCACCAAGTTGATCCAGAGGATCTGAATCGGAAAGAGCGGCGCGGGCCAACCGACCAGCGTCGCGAACAGCATCAGCAAGACCTCGCCGACGTTCGTCGCGAGCAAGTACTCCACGAACTTGCGGATGTTGTCGTAGATCGTCCGGCCCTCTTCGACGGCGTTCACGATCGACACGAAGTTGTCGTCGGTCAGCACCATGTCGGACGCTTCTTTCGTCACGTCGGTGCCGGTGATGCCCATGGCGACGCCGACGTGGGCCGCTTTGATCGCGGGCGCGTCGTTCACGCCGTCGCCGGTCATCGCTACGATTTGACCGCGCGCACGCCAGGCGTTGACGATCCGCAGCTTGTGCTCGGCCGTCACCCGCGCGTAGACCGAGACCTGCTCGACCTCGTTCGCGAGGCGTTCGTCCGATAGGGCGTCGAGATCGTTGCCGACGATGCCGCGATCGCCGTCGCGCATGATCCCGAGGTCGCGCGCGATCGCTTGGGCCGTGTCCGGATGATCACCGGTGATCATGATCGCGCGAACGCCTGCGGTGGTGCAGCGGGCGACCGCGCCGCGCGCTTCTTCCCGCGGCGGATCGATCATCGCGATGAGCCCGACGAACACGAGCTCGGTCTCGTCCAGCTCTTCGCCGCCATTGGCTGCAGGGCGTTCCGCCAATGCGAGCACACGAAGCGCGCGCTCCGCCATTCCGTGTGCGGCCGCGAGCACTTCAGTGCGGCGCGCGTCGCTGAGCGGCTCGACCGCGCCCGCGCGCAGCTCGCGCGTGCACATCCCGACCACGACTTCGGGCGCGCCTTTCGTGTACAGAACGTTCGGGGCGTTGTCCCGCCGCATCACGACCGACATCGCTTTGCGATCGGAGCTGAAGGGGATCTCGCGCAAGACGCGCCGATCGCGATCGCCGGTTTTCACGCCGGCTTTCAACGCCGCGACGACGAGCGCGCCTTCGGTCGGATCGCCGACGATCGTCCACTTGTCGGTCGCTTCATCGTGCGCGACTTGCGAGCGATTACACAGCGCCCCGACGGTCAGGAGCTCGAGCAGCTCCGGCGTCGCTCGCGGGTCGAGCCGATTCGAGCCCGCACTAAAGTCGCCTTCGGGTGCGTAGCCGCCGCCGCTCACTTCG
>DASRXR010000684.1:0-2920 GCA_035687405.1 Polyangiales bacterium | reverse complement strand
CGAGATCACGACCGGGTCGCGCTGCGGCACGATGTCGATGACCTTCGCGTCGCTGCCGAACAAGAACTTGAACTGGATCGCAAACGATTCTTTGGACGTCGCGACTTCGACGTGCTTTTGGTTCGGAATCGGATCGGTTTGCGTGCCGCGCATGTTCGTCGTCTGTGCCGGGGCGACACATGGGACGGAAATGTCACCGCAGCCGGCGCCATCGAGCGAGATGTACTTCGCGACCTTGGCCGCACGCGCCGGATCGCTGAGGTACATCGTCGAGACCGACGTGCCGCGTGAGTGGCCGATCAGATAGACCTTGTCGGTCGAGAACTTCGCGAGCGCTTGGTCGACTACCGTGTCGACGCCAGTCACGAAGTCTGTCGTGGCCGTTCCCGCGCCATCGTGTTCGTAGGCGAACAATCGGTCGGCTGGGAAGCCATTCATCACGTAGCGCATGGCTTGGGACTGAAACTGTTGCGCTGACCCGGCAAAGCCGTGAACGAAAACGATCGGTAGTGTCACGTCCTTAGGCAGTGCAGCGAGCGCGTCCGTGCCCTCTTCGTAGGGTGGGACGGTCGGCTCAGTGGATGCATCCTGCGTGGATCCGTCCTGCGCGGATGCATCGGTTTCGGTATTGGAGCCTGTGCGCTCGGCAGGGTCGTCATCCGAGCAAGCACTTGAGCACAGCAAAATGACTACGAGCGCACGACGGCACCAAGATGCGTCCAACATTGGGATCCTCCCTAAAATGAGCTAAAGCGGCGGATCGCAGCATTCGTCAGCGACGTGACGTAACCACCCGACCCGCGTGCAGCACGTGTAGCGTGAGTTGCGGCGCGAATCTACTTCGAGCGCACACAGTCGTAAGCTCGGCAGCTTCGCATTTGCGGTCAGATCCGACTGCGCTGACTGTCAGGCGACAAAACTCGATCGCGCACGTGCTCGGGCACAACCATGGCGCGTCGCTGTGGAGGTCTGCGTTCGTCTTCGAGTGCGAGACGAGAGTTGGAACTCGCTGTTCCAGCCTGACGTGATCAGGGGTTCATGAACGGGTCGTTCGCGAAGCGCATGTACGCAGCGAGCGACTCGGGCGATGAATTGATTTGCCAGGCACGCTCCTTCTTCACGTCGAACCAGACTACGCCCTTGATGAGTGGGAAGTCGGCACGCAGCGTCGGGATCATCGCGTCGATCCACGCGGCCTTGTCGCCACCGTTTTCGTCCGATGCCATCTCGCCGATCAGGATCGGTTTCCCTTTGCCGGCGAGCACGGGGTAGATCCGGGCGAACACGTCGTGAAAGCTCTGCCACTGGAAGCCGCTGCCTGCGCCCCAGTTGTAGCCGTCGACCCCAGTCCAATCGACGTAGTCATCGCCGGGATAGTAGTCGAGCGTTTGTTTGTTGCCGCCGCTGACGTCCGTGACGTTCGGGCACCACGCCCAAACTACGTTCGTCGCGCCGGCGGCTTTGAACAGATCGTGGATGTGGCGATAGGCATCGACGTAGAGCTTCGCGTCGTTGTCGCTCCAGGCTTCGTCGCCGTTCATCTCGGCAGCGAAGTCGAGGAAGAACTTTTGGCCGAGTGCTGCGGCGCCGCTCGCGCGGGCTTTGATCGTGGAGTCCAAGCTGCCGTCGACGATGTTTGCGAAGTCGATGCCGGCTGGTTCCCAATTGACGAGCGGGATCTTGCCGGCGGCCAAGTCGTTCGCGGCGACTTTGGTCCAGTCGTCGTTCCACGCCACGTAGGTGAGATGGATCGCGGGCTTGCGGCCGATGCGCATCTCGGTTTGCGCGACCGTGCCATCGCCGTAGTACTCGCCTAGCAGCGCGCCTCGCGCGGGTACGAGGATTGCGGAGTCTCCAGCTGCGCTCGAGCCGCCGCTTCCAGCTGCGTTACCTCCTGCTCCGGCGGGGGCGGTTCCAGCTGCGCCGCTCGTGCCTGCAACTGCCGCGCGACCTGCGCCGCCGCGCCCGCCGCTGCCAGCTGCGGGTGGCGTCGAGGCCCTGCCTGCGTTCGCCGAGCTGCCGGGCGTCGTGCCCGCAGTGCCGGTCCCGGTTCCCGCGGTGCCTTCGGCCGGACCGATGCCTGCCGCGCCGCGTGTTCCTGCGGACGCCCCGGTTCCAGCGGTCGCGGCCGGCGCACCCGCGGTTCCGGTCGCGCCGTTCTCACGCGAGGGTTCGATAGAGTCGGCGCTACAAGCCGTGAGCAGCAGTAGGAGCGTCGTGAGTCGAGGAATGTTACTAGACGGGGTTGGTTGCTGCATTCGAGCGAGTCCTGGCTCGCTCGATCTAGTGGTGGCCGTTCTTCGAAATCGTTTCCCAAACGTATGCGGATCGGGACGTAGGTCGCTTCTATTTAACCGCCCCAGCCGTGAAACCGTGGATGAAGCGGTCGAGGAACTGGTTGTAGAGAAGCGCGGTGGGCACGCTCGTGATGAGGCACGCCGCCATCAGCGAGCCCCAAAAGTACACGTCGCCGCGAACCAGAAAAGTTGGCACGCCCACGCTCAGCATTTGCTGGCTCTCGGACGAGATGAACGTGAGCGCGTAGATGAACTCCTGCGTGACGAGCGTGAACGTGAAGATCACCACGCTGACGATGCCGGAGATCGACATCGGAATCATGACGCGCACGAAGGCTTGAAAACGCGTGAGGCCATCGACGAGCGCCGCGTCTTCGAGCTCTTTTGGAATCGCCTTGAAGAAGCCGGTCAAAAGCCAGATCGAAAACGGCAACGTGAACGTTGGATAAACCACGACGAGCGACCACAACGAGTCCTGCAAATCGAGCCACGACACGACACGCGACAACGGAATGAACAGCAGCGTGGGCGGAACGAGGTACGACAGGAAGATGGCAATGCCGAGGCGCCGACCCCAGTTTCCGGTCAAACGGGCCAGCGCATACGCTGCGGGTAACCCGAGT
>DASRXR010000683.1:0-12093 GCA_035687405.1 Polyangiales bacterium | reverse complement strand
AGGGGTACCCGTCGTCCGGAACGTACGTGTACGACTGCGAGTACGGCATCCAAACCCAACCGTACTGACTCGTGTAAACCCACTGCCCGTCCACCGGAGGCGCCTGCGGCGGTGAAGCCGTGAGCTGAGTCCCGGGAGTGTCGATCCGGGGGGCATCCTCATCGGGTGGAGGCGGTAGCCGCTGCTCGTCCGGCGGGGAGTAATACTCGTCGGTGCCTGGCGTCCCGTTTTCACCGGAGGACGTAACGGGGACAGAACCGGCCTCGATGACTTGCGCCGGCGGCACCGGGGGGGTTTCGGGTGGCGGTGGCGGCGCCACGTTTGGTGCAGCGGCTGGCGGCGCGGCCGGAGGGTCTTCCGCCATCGCGTGAACCGGCAAAACTACGAGTGTAGCGATCGCGAGCTGACCTGCGATGCCTCTCTGAGCGGCACGCCAGAGACGCTTCATCCGGTCCTGCGCGCGCGTATTCGAATCGGGGAAATGGTCAACGGACTCGCATTTCATGATCCACCTCGCTCGCGGGTCTTAACTATGCCCCCTCGACGTGAGATGCGCCCGTACCTTCAAATGTCGGGAAAAAATGCTAAAACGCCGCAGCTACGCCGGCATTTAAGGCCACTTCGTCGTCGAAATCCGTGAAGTCGTAGGCCTCGGCGCTGAACTTCAGCCGCACGGAGCCATCGAGCACCACGTTCAAACCCGCCGTATACCGGAGCACGCCGGACCGCCGCCGAAGCGGCGAGTTCAAGGTCACATTCCCGGTGCGCCGCAAGCCGTCCACGCGCGCGACGAGCTCGAGCCGCGCCGACACCGGCATCGTGCCTTCGATGTAGAAGCCGTCCTTCAGGAAGAAGTTGTCGTACTCGCCGTTTCGATTCGGCCCGTAGCGGAACCGCGAGTCGGGATCGTCGCCCAGATCGAACTCCTGCCGCCGCAACATGTACTCCGCGTGCAAGTCGAACGCGCCGAGCCGCAAGTACAGATCCGCACCGACGATCGCGTACGTCAGCTCGCGCTCCGGATCGGGACGGCCCGCCATCATCGAGGCACCGAGTGTCACCAGCACGTCTTCGCTGATGTCGACTGTCAGTGCCAACCGCCCTCCGACCGCAGGCTCGGAGTTGTTGTCGACGTAGTACACCGACCGCGACTGGACGAAGTTCAAGTCCAAGTCGCCACTCGACATGCGTAGACCACCGACCGCGTGCACCGCGTAGTCGAACTGCACGTCATCGCCGAACCAGTGCGTGCCACTGATCTCGATGCCCTGGTCGACGTACGGCGCAGGCAACACGCCGAAGTTGAACACGCGCATGCGGAGCATCCGGCCCATGTCGTACGGCAGCGGCTTGTCCGAAGTGCGGTGGTTCGCTGGGTCGTGGCGCAACGGGAAGTCGCCGAAGGCCGGAGTAAACCGACCTACGCGGAAGTTCAGCTCGTCGATCACGCGCAAGTCCGCGAACGCCATGCCGAGCTCGACGCCGTGGCAGCCGTAGCAGAGCTTCACGTTGGCGGAGACGTTGTCGTTAAAGTCGACCGCCACCTTCAAAGACAGCTCGTTCGTCAAACCATCGAACGTCTGTTTGAACGCATTGCGATCGGTTGCGACGTACAGATAGTTCGTCTGCAACGAACCCGCGAAGTTGTGTTCCTGACTGCGCGCACCCTCGGGGATCCAAACAGTCGCCAGCGTTGCCAGCAAGCAAGCTAGCGCCACTACTTGTGCGACGGTACGAACGCGCCGTGAATCACGGTTGGACGTACTCATCGATTCCCCCCGTCGATCGGTTCACGCGCGGGCTCAGTCATGGGTCCTTCCAACACTGCGGGTCCATCCGAACTGGGTGCAGCCGGCGGCGCAGTGGGCTCTAAAACTGGTGGCGGCGATGCGACGACTGTCGGCGGCGGCGGCGGCGACTGCGTGCCCTCTTCCTCCGCCTCGACCTGCTTAGTGTAATACAGCAAAAACTTCAGGACGATCTCGGCATCCTTCGCGTTGATGCCACTGCTCGGATTGCGACGCATCCGAGTCACGTAGCGGACCCAATGTTCAGGATCTCGAATCCGTGCATTGAGCGGCCGTGCCAACGTGTGGCAGCGACTGCAGCGCACCGCAAAGACCGTATAAGCCTGTTGTATGTCTTTCGGATACTTGGATACATCGATTCGGTCGCCGTACCGCACCGAGCTCGTCCCAGCACAACTCGGAATCAACGCAGCCAGCGCGGCGACCATCAAGCCGCTGTAGAGACAACCCCTCGCTATCGCGATCTCAGTTGTCAAGAGCGCCTTCCGCGATCCAATCGCTGAGCAGCGCGATCTCCTTGGGACTCAAGTAAGGTGGCCCGTCGGACGGCATGCGAGCGCCACTGGGCGGAGCACTAGAGACTTTTTGAACGACCAAGCTCATGCACGGGTCGCCCGGCACGACGGCAGTATCGCGGCTGCTGGTGCCGCCACGGACGAAGCTGGTGTAGGTCGAAACATCGAAGCCCGTGGCGTCGATGCCCGATGAACGGCGCCCGCCGGGTTGATGACAGCCGCAACCCGCAGCGCCAAACGGCCGCATGAAGAGCGGCTCCAAGTCATTGCGGAACGACACCGTGTGGTTCGGGTCGCTGTCGTCGGGCTTGCAGACGCCTGCTCGCACCGGGCCGATATCAGGCTCGACATCGGCGATGCACGCGGTACCGAGCAGTGCTGCGACGAGCCCGCCGAACCCGAGCACGACTGACACGCGTGAAAGGCGAAGTCGCGGACTCATGGCGCCTCCGGCAGGATCGGCCGATTGATGAAGAGACCCGTGTCCTTGTATTCGATGACCGGCGGGTCGATGCCCTGTAAGCCCCAAGACATCTTCTTGAACAGGTCGTCCTGACCTTTCGCAGCTCCGAACTCGTACTTGTCGTCGACGACGACGTCCAGATTCTTCCAGACCGACGTGTAACCCATGTCGCCGGCGCTCGAGTCGAATACGACGTTCGCGTCCAGCATGTCGGCGTCGCCGTTGAGGTCCGCCTTGAGTAGAGCCTCATCGAGCGTCATCGCTTCGGTCTCGCGCCGGAGCAGGAAGGCATTCCCAAATACGGGCGCACCCATCTTCGTCGCGAACAACCCGGAGTTGCCCATCAAGTCGCCAACACAAAACTGATAGACCGTTCGGCCACGATAGTAGACCGCGGTGGGCTTGATCTTCGTGCTGTCCGGGCCTTCGAGCAGGTTGTCTTTGAGCGTCACGACGCAGTTCGTGAAGAAGTCTTTTGCGATCGGCTCTTCGAGCAGGCCGAGCTCCACGCCGTCATCGAGCGCGCGCAGCGACGGGAACTTCTGTCGCGCCCACTTCGCCGTGACGTACACCTCGAAGATCAAACGGATCGGACTGTAGACCGTGTCGCCGGGGATCGAATCGATCAACGGCGGATGTTCGGCATCGACGCTTTGATCGCCGAGGTGCCGCTTGAAGACCCAGATCGGTTCGCCGGTATTCAGCGTCGGCCCGAGATCCCAGTACTTCACTTCACGGCCACCCGCGTAGCCCGTCCGCAGCGGGATCGTGCCGGCGGCCAGACCGTCGTTGAGATCCAGCTTCATCTTCGCGTCGGGATTGCGCTCGAGCTCGCGCACGTCGACGTTCGACTCGAACACGAACGAGCTGTAACCGATCACTTCCGTCTCGGAGTGATCCAAACAGCCGGAGCAGAGAAGAGCGATCGAAAGCAGTTTGAAAAGCCGCATGTGGTGCACGCCGGTCATTGGGAGAAGATGACCTTGAAGGACGCGTGAATGGTCCCGGTGTCCGGCGCCCGGTCGGAGATTACCTTGCTCGCCGCTTCCGCAACACACTCGTTCAACCCGGAAAGCTTTGCACCGCGTGCAGCCGGACTGCGCGCTCGACCTCGCTCGTCGATCTCCAGCTCCACCGTGACCGAACCAAACTGGTTCTTGCCGGCGGCTTGTGCTGCGCGCGCGTAGCATGCCGCTAACTGTGGGTTGATACGCTCCACTGCACGACGCACCGAGGAGGTGGGCATCGAGCCGCGGATCGTGACCTCGCCGATCGCGGATCTCGCCTCGAGCGGCTGGTTCGCCTGATCAGGCTTTTCCGGCTTCGTCTCCTCACGCGCAGCGCTCGCTGCGCCATTGGAAGTCGCTGCGTCAGGTCCACGGGGGGCAGCTTTGCTTGCTTGTTGCGCGGGCTCGGGCGACTGCGCGATCGGTTCAGCCGGAACGGCGCTCGGGGCTACATTCGCGGGCTCCGACACATGCGAAGGCGGTGACTCGGTCTCGGTCGAGGCTTCGCGCGCAGCAGTCGCCGATTGTGAGGTGATGCTCGGTGCTCGCGGCTCGCGATTCGACGGCGACGCGCCGGTCGCCGGGCCGCGCGAGTTGCTACGTGTCGGACCTCGTGTACTCGGGCGCGCGCTCAGCGGCTCGCGCTCGATCGGCGGCAAGTCGTTCGGAGCCGCCGGAGGCGGCGCGATGGGCTCGGGAGTCGGTGCGGGTTCGATCGGCGCGACGCGTGGAACGTCCTGGGCTGCGCGAGTAGAGCTCTCGATCAACGGCCGATCGACCGTGACCGTGGGCGTCTGCTCGGAGGGCGACGACGAAGGATTGCCGAGCAGCCGAACCAAGCCGAACAGCGCCGCGCACGCGAGGGCAGCGAGCACGCCGAACCACATCATCGGGTTTCGCTGGCGGTCGCGCGGTGGCCGGGCCGTCTCGGTATCGTTCGTGACGAGCGGATCGGACGCCGGCTCGAGGTGGATCGGCGACACTTCGGACTGCTCGTGCGGCGCGCCCGAAAACAGTGCGAGCGGTGAAGCGAGGACCGATTGCGGCAGTTTCGGCACCGGCGTTGGCCGAGCCGGCGGGATGCTGCTGAACGATCCAGCCGGGACCGAGTCGTGGAGCGGTGGCGGTGGCGCCGTACTGCCGGCTGGCTCGGGCGGAGCGACCCAGGCACCGGCCGGACGCTTCGATGGAATCCGCATCGCCCCCGTGCGCGCGGTCTCGTGCTCTTCTTCGAACGTCGCCGCTGGTGGCGGCCGACGCGCGATGCCCGGAGGAACCGAGATCGCAGGTGGCGGCGACATCACGCGATCGCGACCGACTGCGTTCGCACGTGTCGGCCCGATGAGGATCGACGGCTGAGAGCCGATGCGTTCACGGGGCGGCAACGATGAGAGCACCGGGCGCGCGCCCGCGACACTCGGCGTGAGAGAGACGTGCGTGAGCGCATCGGCCAGATCGCTCACGGTGGAGTAACGCACCTGTGGATCGATCGCGAGCGCCTGCATCATCACCGCGTTGAGCGATGGTGTGATCTGCGGATTGATTCGCGACGGCACGACGAGCTTGCCGTGCAGCTGGGCATCGCGCAGCGGCCCGGGCTCGGTCTGCCGATGCGGCGGACCACCCGTACACAGGTAATAGAGCAACGCGCCGCACGAGTAGACGTTCATGACGGACGTCCCGTGCGGCAACGGTGGCTGGCTCGGCTCGAGCACCACGGCCAGGTGTTCCGGCGCCATGAACTGCGCCGCGAGCGAATGCGGCTGACGCGGGCGCGCGAGTTGCGGCACGCCGAGGTCGAGCAGCTTCGGGAGCGCGCGGCGCGACGACGTCGGATCGCCCTGCACCATCACGAGGTTGCGCGGATGAAGCGCACTGTGCGTCACGCCGCCACGAGCGGCGAGCGCGAGCCCTTCGCACAAGCGGCGCATCAGCTCGATCACTTCGCCGAGCGGAGGGATACCGACTTGGTCGGCCCAAGTGTCGAGCTTTTGCCCGACGATGTACTCCGACACGACGTAACAGTAGTGTTCTTCGCGCCCGGCCGCTTCGACTTGGGCGATGGCAGCATGCCGAACGGCACAGGCCGCATTCGCGTGCTCCAAGAACTCGCGCGCGAGCGGGTCGTTCGGGGCACGCCAAATTCGCAGCGCCACCGGCTGGGAATCACGCCGTCGCTGTGCCCGAAAGACGCCGTTCGCTGGATCCCCGAGGGCGGCTTGCAGCAGGTACTCGCCCTGCCACATCGCACCCACGACGGGACCTTCGTTCATCATGGCTCACCCATCATCGAGGACTTGTGCACAGGAATGCTAGACAAGACCGACCTGACACTGCGCTCCTTCCCAATGACGCAGTGACATCGAACACCCATGATTTACGGCGATGCTATGTGCACCTCCGCAGACAGGAATCAGGGGATCCCCTGACATTGTTCGATCGAACGTCCCGAGTGTCGCAGTGCTCCGCCGGCGCCCACACGCGCCGCCTCGCACGCACCACTCCTGAAGGCTACTCGGCGCTCAGCAAACCATTGTCGAGTGCGAAGCGAATCAAGCCGGCGCGATTGCTAACACCAAGCTTGTGTCCAATCCGGGTGCGATAAGTCTCGATCGTTTTGACTGTCACACCGAGCTGCGCAGCTAGCTCGCGTTGGGACAGTCCGCCCGCTAATAGTGGCAACAGTTCCCTCTCGCGTGGACTCAACGTCGCGAGTAGGGACGATTGCTGACTGCGTGCGATCGGCGGAATCGGTTGGGTCGTGCACTCGGAGCGTTCACGACGAGCGGAGCGCAGACTGACGCGCAGCTCGCAGGGCCCGATCTGAATGTCGTCGCCGCAGCGCACGACCGTCGGCTCGCCGATGCGTTGGCCATTCACGTAGGTGCCGTTGCAACTGCTGAGGTCTTCGACGATCAGCTGGGCATCGACCGAGTGCAGTGCGGCGTGCCGGCGCGAGACACCGATATCGCTCAACTGTAGGTGCACGTCGTCACCGCGACCGACGAAACACACAGGTTCGACGATTGGGAACAGTCGCTGCCCATACACCAGCGCCCAGTTCGGTTGTGTCCGCGGCGGCGCTGTCGCAACCTCGCCACTGTCCACACGCTCGCGTGGAGTGACGATTTTGTCCGTGACGTCGCTTTCGCGCCCCGATCTCGAAGCAGCGGGAGCACTCGCTCGAGAAGCGTTGCCTCTAAGCACAGTTAGCGCCGTTACACGCACGTCACGAAGCTAACAAGAACGAAGTTCTGGAGCAAGCGTTACAGTCGCGCCAAGAGGGCGCGTGTGCCGCGATGTCCGCATGACGTGTGTACAACCTATCCCGCGCTGCAGCTGACGGCTGCAAGTCGTAGTGCGCTATCGAACTTCGATGCGCCGGCGTTCGACCGGTGGTGCGCGTTCGATGATCACGGGCGGCCCGGGATAGCCGTAGCGACCACCGTACGGCCAGCTGCCGTAGAACCCGACGCAGTTCAGATCGTAGGGCGAACACGGATACATCGGGTCGGAATACAGATAGCCGGGAGGTGTCGTCGGGTAGTAGGGCTCTTCCTCACGGAATGGCGTCACTTGCGCGTAGCTCTGCTCGGCGTTCTTCAGCTTCCACGCGAAGCCGAAGTTTCGGACATGACCAGGTAACCAGCCGTCGGGCAGGATGAAGTGCACGTGCAATGAAGCGCGGGACTCGGGCCCGACGCCGAACGTTCCGGTCTCGGCCGCTCGAACCTGCTTCAGCTCGCCTTTTGATCCACGCACCGGATCGAGGCGCAGGTCGTCGGCGGAGACCTCGATCGGATTGCCGCTCGTGTTGTGCAGCTCGAGTGCGACTTCGATGACTGTCTTGTCGCCTTTTCGGTACGCGCCGTGGGTCCAAACCTTGGCCTCGCCGAAGCGGCCTTTCGATCCCACCAGGTCGTAGAACGACTCCGGGTAACCCTGCATCGTCTGCCCGCGAACGCGTTCAGTCGGGCGGAAGTACTGCCGGTTGTACGCGCAACCGCTTGCGACCATGAGCAGCAGCAAACCGAGACACGCGACATAACGCATGCCGCTACGGTAGCGCGGGATCTGAGGGTCGACGAGTCGAGCGCGACTAGAGGTACTGCATCGCAGTCTGCAGCGACTCGCGCGCAGACGGACCGCTCGCGATCTTTTCGTGCGCGACGATCACTCGCACCAAACCGGGAAGATCGGCATAACGCGCGAAATCACTTCGCAGCGCGGACTTGTCTTTGACGAACGCCAGCTTCGCCAGCCGAGACACACGCGGACCCGGCGCCGAGCCGAGCAAGGTCGTGATCAAGAAGCCGAGCGGATCGCGCTTGCGGTCCATGTTGAACATTGCATCGTTCAGTACGACGGTTTGGCCGTCCGCCGAACTCACGATCATCGCGCCTTCGGAGTCTCCGATGCCCTTCAGCATCTCGAGCCGCACCGAATCGTCCGGCGGAAAATCATTGTACGTGCCGTCGACGTCGACGACTTCTGCAACCTTCGCGCGCGCACCGCTCGGACACAACACGCGCAAATCCGGATAGCGCTTCTTGTACGCAGGCGCATCCATCCGGTGCATGCCATTTGGAACGAGGAGGAACGCGGGCCGGCCCCAGCGTTCGAGCTCTTCCATCTCTTGCGGGCCGAGTGCGATCGCGTTGTGGATCACGAGTCGGCCGTCAGCGAGCCGCGCGACCACCATCGTGCGCTTGAGCGACATGTTCGGGATCGCGCCCTGGACCCACCACAAGTTCTCGGCGAGCTTCACGAGTGGTCCGTGCCACAACACTTTCCAGTCGTTCTTTGCCTTGGCCATGGGAGCGCACGATAGCCACATTGCGTCGCGCCGTCAGCTGGCTCTAAATAATGGCCGGGCTTAGGGTGTTCGGCGCGCTGTCCGCGAGCCGAACGCCTGGCGCGGGTACGTCCGCAGCCCGAAAGGAAACCCGTAATGCGCTTCAATAGTCCCACGATCGCAGCCATGCTCGTGCTCTCGGGATTGGCTTTTGCAGGCTGTAAGAAGAACGAGACGAACGCGTCCGCCCCTCCTCCTGCAACCAGCCCCGCGGCTGCACCGGTCACACCCGCCGTCGCCGCCGAACCCCTGACGGCCGAAAGCGTGTTCAAGACGCGCTGTTCAACCTGCCACGGCGAAGGCGGCCACGGCGACGGGCCTGCCTCGGTCGCGCTCAATCCGAAACCGCGGAACTACACCGACCCCGACTGGCAGAAGAGTGTCACCGACGAGCAGCTGAAAAAGACGATCGTCGGCGGAGGTGTCGCGGTCGGAAAGAGCCCGCTGATGGTCCCGAACCCGGACCTCGCCGGGAAAGACGACGTGCTCGACGGGCTCGTAAAGATCATCCGCAGCTTCGCGCCGAAGACCTGATCGGCTTCACGATGCGTACTGCAACGCCCGATTCGTCGTGCTCACGCGCGGTTGAGTCGGGCGTTCGTCGCCGCCCTGGGCTGCGGCTTCCGCCAGCGCTTGCCGGGCGGTCTGCTCGAACGTGTGGATGCCGAACTTGCGTGCGATCAGCACGCGCCGGCCGCGCTTGCGGCTGAACTTCTGCGCCATGCGCACGGCGGTGTGGCTGTTGATCTCGGTCACGATCACGATCAAGTCGCAGCGTTCGATCAGAGTGTCCAACGTCTCGGTTCCGCGACCGCGCATGTGCCCCGCGTGAAACTCGACATCGCACCCCACCGCCTTCGCGACTTCTTCGTAGCGAGCCTGATTTCGCTCCACGCCACCAATGATCCCGACGCGCATGATGATGTCTCCTCGTTCTCTGCTTACGCTGACGTCACACGATGTTGTGTGACCCAATACCGAGCTGACGTGTGTCCAGCTGGACCAAACGATCCGCCAGCAACCAACGCCCCTCGAACCAGTTGATCTGGTCGTGGTAGCGGCCAACCGCGAATAAACGCGTGCTCCCCGACTCGAGGTGCACGTCACCGACGTCCACCGAAGTTGCGTAGATCACGACCTGCGTGATCGCGCGCAGCATGTCCTGCGATTCTTGTGTGACGCGCTGCAACGTCGCTTGCCGAAACCAGACCGCATGGTCGGAGTGATGCTTCCCGAGCAGCGCGAACAACGCGCGCAGACCCTCGCGATCGTGCTCGAGCCAGGTCATCTCCCGGCGGATCTCCGGGCTGTACGCGCCGATGCGATAGTGAAAGTCCGGCGTCGTGAGCTCGAGCCAGGCGTCCCAGTTGCGCTCATCGAGATACGACGCGCCGCTGTAGATCAGCTCCTCGGCCAAGCTCCTACGCTCATGCACGAGCAAGTCGCAATCGATACTCATTTGGCCTCCCCTGCGCCGACCGAGCGAACGGCGTACAGGTCGAGGTGCGTGTCGCTGTAGGGCGCGCGGGCGGAACGGCCCATCCGGCGCGACCACTCTTGGTAGTAGCAACGCAAACCGACCTCGTCGTGAATCGCCGAGTTCTCCTGGCGACCGTGCAACACGTGCAGCGGCTCGCTCCCGACTTGCATCCCGAGGCCTTGATTCGTGACGCCGAGAAGGTCTTCCGGCAGGTTGCGGCCGAACGGTCCCCAGATCGTGTTGTGATCGCGTACGCGTAGACGCCGCTCTTCCGGCGTGTCGCTCTTCAAGCCGAGACCCCGAAACTCGATCAACACTTTGTCGGCGGAGATCGGCGTCATCGTGTCGATGCGCAGCGCCGAGCCGCGCAAGTTAACCGTCATGCCGGGGAACAAGTCGAGGAGCTTCCAACCATTTCGCTCGAGCCCCGGGAACGACAAGTCGCGACTCTCTGCGAGCGCGTGCTCCGAGTGCTCGTAGGCGTTGTACTTCACCGTCATCGAGCTCACGGTCACGTGGCCGTTTGCGAACGGCGTGTAGTGCCGCTCGAAGTAGCCCGGCTGCTGCATGCTCGTCACTCGGTTAAAGTGGTGCATGTAGTCGTGATAAAACTCGCTGTTCGTGTCGTGCCAAAGTTTGTAGTTGGTCGACACGATCGCTTTGTGGTGATGAAAGACCTCGAGCGGCTCGGCTTCGAGGTGTGGCCTGAGATCATCGAACGCGGACCCGATGTACTCGGCGAGCGGCGGCGCTTGGCCGTCCAAGTGGACCCACACGAAACCGCCGTACGCGACCTCGCACGCGACTTGGTGCAGGCTTGCATCCGAGCACTCGAGCCGCTCTTGATAGCCGGCGCGGCGCCGCGGAATCGCGGTGCACTGGCCCTGCGCGTCGAACTGCCACGAATGAAACATGCAGGTGATGTGTTTGCCGCTGCCGGTGGGGCTCGCCGTCTTGAGGTTGCCCGCTGGCTCGCGGAGCAGGAGCGCGCCGCGATGTGGACAGATGTTCAAGAACGCGCGGATCTGGTTGTCTTCTCCGCGAATCACGATCACCGGTTCACGCGCGATCGTGAGCGTGCGGTAGTCGTAGATCTCCGGGAGCTCGCTCTCGTGCAACGCGAGCAGCCACGTCCGGCGCCAGATCTTGTCCAGCTCGTGTTCGAAGATCTCTGGATCCGTGTAGATGCTGCTGTCCACGTACGCGAGCGCGGGACTGCCGAGGTTTCGCTTCCAAGACGACAGACGCGATGTAGTCATGGTGTGTCTCCGAGCGTCGAAATGCGGGTCGCTGCGGGCCAAAGCCCTGTCGCTCTGGGCTGCGGTTCCGATTCACGTTCGCCCGCGACCGCACCGTTCGGTGTCGAATCGCGGCCGAGGCCTTCGTCGAAGATCGCTTCGAGCACCTTCGCCGCCAACGCACCCACCTCGGGCGAGTTGCGGACGCGAGGTCGGGGCAGATCGACGCGCTGGCGGAACACGATCCGGCCTTCGTTGATCACGAGCACGTGGTCGCCGAGGAGCACCGCTTCGTCGACGTCGTGGGTCACGAGCACGGCCGTAAACGCGTGCTTCGTCCAGAGCGCTTCGACTAGTTTCTGCGCCGAGATTCGCGTGAGCGCGTCGAGCGCACCGAACGGCTCATCGAGCAGCATCAGGCGCGGGTGATGCATCAACGCGCGAGCGAGCGAGACGCGCTGGCGCTGGCCACCCGACAGCACGGTCGGGTAGTCGTGCGCACGATCGGCGAGCCCGACTTGCTCGAGCACGTTCATCGCGTCCTGCGGATTCGGCCGATCGAGCCCGAGGCTGATGTTCTGCACGACGCTACGCCAGGGAAGCAGGCGCGGCTCTTGGAACATGATGATCGGCGTGGCGCCGACCCGAAGCTCCCCGCGCGATGGCTGCTGCAAGCCCGCGAGCACGCGCAGGAGTGTGCTCTTTCCGGAGCCGCTGCGACCGACGA
>DASRXR010000682.1:0-23638 GCA_035687405.1 Polyangiales bacterium | reverse complement strand
AGGCAATGTCGCAACGGTCACGCTCTTGCTCAAGCTCGGCATGAACCCGAACGGCGAAGGCATCCACGGTCATCGCGCGCTTCACGTCGGTTGCAAACACCGGGCAGTCACCGATGTCTTGTTCGCGCACGGCGCGGACCCGCGATCGCGCTGCTCCGGTGGATCGGTTGCGGGCTGGGCGCGTCACGGCGCCAAGCTCGACGACGCGCGCTACTACGCCGAGCGCAGCCGGAGCCTGCTCGATGCAGCCCTGAGCGGCCACGTCGAGCTCGCGCGCGAGCTGCTCGAAACGGACCCGGCTTGTGTGAACGAGCGGAGCCCGAGCGGCAATGGACCTCTGCACGAGCTGACCGACGACTTCGACCGCGCGTCCGAGTTGATCGCGCTTCTGCTCGCACATGGCGCCGACACGAGCGCGACGAACCAAGCCGGCGAGACACCGGCCCAACGGCTCAAGTCGCTCGGCCTGGACGAGATCGCGGAGCTACTCGAAACGTCTTCTTAGACGGCGGCGGAGCGGCGGGCGGTTCAGGCAGTACGTGCGACGCGCCGCGACGGAGCGGAAGCTCGGCTCTTCGTTCGCGGCGCGCGCGCCATCTGTTCATCGAGCCCAGCCAGAAGCGCGTTGAACCCGAACTCGGCGAGGCCTTGAACGTCGACCTGCTCGAGATAGGTCGCACCAGCGCTACGCTTGGTCTTTTTCTTTTGCGCGCGCTCGCACTGCGCTTGCAGGCCGATCATGCCGAACATGAATGACTGACACACCATGGTTGCGAGCGGCGCGACGTTGGCATCGACACCCGCTGCAACCATGACCTCGATGCCGTAACGCGCGAGCTCTTCGGTTTGCTTCGTTGGCGGACGCTTGATGATCTGTCCACTCAACCCGGGGTACTGCGACAACAAACGAAATCCGTGCAGTGCGGTCGCCTTTAGCTCACTACGCCAGTCGCGCCCGGATGGTGCCGGACGCGGCACGCGCGAAAGCACCTCATCGGCCACGCGCTCGAACAGGGCGTCCTTGCTGCTGACGTAGTAGTAGACGGCCATCGGCGTGACGCCGAGCTCCTTCGCCAGCTTGCGCATGCTGAAGCGATCCGCGCCGTCGCGACGGATGAGCTCGAGCGAGGAATCGACAATCTGCTGGTCGCTCAGCGCGTCTTGCTCACGCCGCTTGCGCTTGGGGGCACTCAGAGACAGCCTCGCAGTTTTTCGCGCCAATGGACTCTAGTTCTCCAGCCTGTCGGTCGGAAATGCAACTGGCTCGCAAGTCGAACCGACTGAAACAGACACGGACACACGGCTGTTCCTCAGCGCCGATCGGCGCAGCCCCGCGCTCGTTGGCGGGGTTACTAGGTTACTGGGGCGCAACCACCGGGCATCCCAAGATGACGTCCACTCGGGCTTTCGGGTCGGTCCGAACGTCGGTACAGACCGAGCCGCACAACCGGATGCGCGTGACGTCCTCGTTGTATTGCCAGCCCTGCGCCGTGTCGCAGCCGGTGCGATCGTCCTCGGGTACGAGCCGCGCCGTGGTGGAGTCGCCCGACGAGAAGATCACGTTGACGAGCTTCGGATCGAAGTCCTTTTCCTTTGCCGCTGGCAGCGGCAGCTCGCACGTGACGGCCTGACCGGCGATCTGCGCGAGCGCGCTGGATAGACTGGCCGAAAAGTCCGTTTCGCGTGTCATGTCGAAGTGACAGTCACCCCGTTCGGGATCGCAGCCTTCCGGTGCAGTCCCGCCTTTGAGTGCGATCTTCGACAACGACACGCGCGCAGGCTCTGAACCGGGCGCCCCGATTACGAACGTGCGGATGTCGGAACCCGGCGATGCAGCCCGCGGAACCTCCTCGTCGGTCAACAGCGTCGTGCACTCCGCCGCGGTCGTGCAGCGCGCGGCGTCACCGCACTGCTCGCTCTGGGCTCCGTCGGTGAGCAGCACGACGAAGTCGTTGCCGAGCAACGTGTTCTGCAGCGCGAGCGTGTGCAGGTACTTGTAAGCGAGGATGGTCGCTCCCACGAGCGGCGTTCCTCCGGCGGGTTGCACCTGCTTCAAGCTCGATTCGAGCGCGCTGCGCTGCGTGCTGTCCAGCTCCGCGAGTGGCACCGCAGGGATGGAGCTGACACCGCACATGTCGTCGTTACTGAAGTAGCTGATCGCGACGCGTGCAGCTGCCGGCAGCTTCCCGATCGCGGCCGTGAGCGCGTCGCGCGTGATCTCCCACTTCGAAGCGCGCGAAGCGTCGGCACGCGAGGGCGCGCCTTCACATGCGGTCGACTCGGTGAGCGGCGGCGGATTGCAGGTCATGCTGCCGCTCCGATCGATCACGAACAGGATGTTCGGCGGTAGGACATCGGAGCGCACAGTCGCGCTCGCACAACCGTTACCGAGAATCGCGGCAAGCTGTGGATCGCGCATCGGCCGGGGTGCGCTCATGCCGCTCCCAGCGGCAGGCGCTCGACTGCCGCTCACTCCGGGCATGCCCGCCACGGACATGCCCGCCACGGACATGCCGGCGACGGGCTCCCTCGCAATCGGCTTCCCGGAAGCGCCCGCAGCGGGAGCGCCGATCGCGCTCGTACCGGCGCCGCCTTGAGGTTGCAGCTTCGAATCCGAGGTGCTGCTGCAGGCTGCGACGGCACACAAGCCGATCCAACTCCAAGTCGCGTTGCGGCGCCGACCTTGCGAGTGCGCGTTCACCGCATCCCATCCACGTCCCAAGTGCCGACGCAAGCGCCGAGCGCGGGATCGGAAATCGACCACGTGCCGGCGAGCGCATTGTCTTGGTAGGTTCCCGCGAGCGTGCCTTCGAGCGCGCCGCCCGGGAACAACGGCATCGCAGGATCTCCGACCGTCCAAACACCGTCGAACAGCTGAGCTTCGAAGCGGTTCGTACGGCAGTCGAGCTTGCCGGTCAGCGACGCGTGTGCGCCGATCAGCTCCTCCACGACTGCATCGAACTGACCGTCTTTGATCTCGAGGAACTCACCGTTCATCGAGCGCTCGAGCGTGAGCCTCATCGGCCCGTTGAGCTCGAACATCACGCCGAGCAGCTGTGCGAGCTCGTCTTGCAACGTCATCGTGCACGTGAACGTCCCCGTGTACTCGCCGGGCTCGCACGCGGTACCGACCGGTTGCGACTCGCTCCATTCGAACGTGATGCTGGGATCGGCTGGCGGCTTGGCAGCTGCATTCGTAGGCAACGGCAGCGCGCCGCCGTCTTCGTCCGGCAGGTCGATGACCTCGACCGGCATGTCGCCGAACATCGGAATCGCGGCGTCCGCAGCTGAGCCTGCAGCTGGTGGCTGCGCGCTCGTTCCGGCGGCAGACGCCACTGGTTCGCGTGAGTTGGGCGCGTCACCGCTGCATGCGTGCGCTAGCAGCAGGCTCGCAAGCAAGACATGTCGTCGCCCCGACATAGTCGCTATACATAGTATAGTGAAAGTCCGACATGCAAGATGTCACCGAACGCAGATGAAGCTCTTCGAGCCAGCCGGATACTGATATAGGCCTGCAAAGCACATCTCTTCGAGTGTGCTCCAGGTTCAATTCAAGACCACGAGCGCGAGGGCGCTCAACCGCCGCCCTTCTTCTCGCCGCTCTTCTTCTCACCCTTGAGGCCGCGTTCGATCTTTACGGGGCGCGAAGGCGTGTCTTGGCCTTGATCGTCCAGGCGAACCGCGATCCGAAGCAGCTTCGCCTGATCGGGCGCCTCGCAATGATCGAAGAAGTACCAGACGGTGTCTTCCGCAACGACGCAGCTCGGTTCCTCCCACAGCCCAGGAAAACGCTGCAACTTCGTCGCGGCAGGATTTGCTTTCGCAAAGCTCGTGTAGGGATCGCCAACGCCGACGCCCTGCTCCGTCTTCGGACGCGGGTCAGTGATCACGATCATGTCGATCGGAAGTTTGCCGGCGCGTGCGAGACCGACGGCGCGCTGGATGATTTTCGCGGGTGCCTCGGAGCCCGGGTGGTCGTAGCCCCACTTCGAAAACGGTCCGCCCTTCACGTACGCAACTGCCGGCGGATCCGTGAACTGAAAGCCCTCGAGCGGCTGCGCGTCCGCGTAAAATGTAGTCGCGTAGCTCGCCTCGAACCTGCCAGCCGGCTCCGGAACCGCAACACCGAGCACCAACGTCCCCACGCCTCGCGCAGTCACTTTCCACGCGACGTCCGCTGCCGCTGAGGGCGGCAGGTTGGCCGGCGGCGGGACGACTGGCTTCACTAAGCTCGAGTTGTCTGCGGACGGCGCCGCATGCTTCTCGCCTCCGCATGCGAACGCGTACGAGACTGCGACAAAAACGACACCACATCGAGCAAGGTTGGCCATCACCACCACATTAAAACAGCACTAGCTTTTTTGAAGTACGCGTCGTGGCGCGCTTCCTTGCCGTTCCATACATCGAAGTGGCCGGTCGCGTCACGCCAACCGCGTACGTCGAACATGATCACGCCGCGCTTGTTCGTGACCGCGAGAAACGCTTCCGGCCCCGAGGCGTGAAGCTTCGGCTCCCCGTACCTCGCTTCGAGATACCTCCGCATCTCGCGAACTCGAAACGCGTAGAACTTCCCGTCTCCGCCGCTCACCGTGTTCAAGCCCGGGTAGTGAGCCGGAATCGGATGCCCCGAGTAGTTGAACGCGTGACTCAAGCGAATCGTGCACGTGTTCTCGATCCAGCCCGCATCGACCTTCCCGCCGATCGCCTTCTTCACGGCTGCTGGCTCGTGATCCGCCGGGTAGTTGTCCCACATGCTTTGAAACGCGGGGAAGCGGTTGGTGCTGAGTCGCTCGAGCGGTGCAGTCTCACGGCGGTCGACCGGCGAGAGAAATTCCGATTAGACGAAGCCACCGGTCGAAAGCTCGCGCCAACCGTTGCGCGCAGGCACTGGCAAGATGTCGACGATTTCGCCTCGCTCGACGACGCGCATGATCGACGCACTCAGCCGAGGTGCAGCGCGCACGTTGAGGCTGGTCTGCTTGGTCGTAACTACGTATTTCATCTTTCTTCCTACAGCGGGTTCGTGGCCATCCTCATGGATGACAAGAGCTGGCAAAGCGACGCAACGAACCGCTCGGAAACGACCACTCCGGCGTCTCGAGCGATCCGTCCGCCGGCGCGCGATACCAGGGGCCGAGCTTTGGTTCGCCCGCGTTGATCAACACGTGCATGTCCTGCGCGGGCATGTAGCTCTGCGCGATCAGAAAGATGCGTTCGCCCGCGGAGTTTTCCGCGACGTCGAGCACGAGCACTGCGTGCCCGAACCGGCCGCCGCGCGCGCCTTCGATGTAGACGTCACCCGCCGTGATCGCGCGTGGAGCACGCACGGCTTGCAGCTCACGCGCGAGCGATGCGGTGTTCGCGATGCCGAACACGCGATCCAGATACGTGCGAAAGCCGGTCCAGCTCGAATCGGGAGAAGCTTGGGCTGTCCACGGTGCACCCCTGCCCGCCGGCGGCCGCAAACCACGACGATACGACGCGTACGGCATCGCATCCCCGCTGACCGCGCGAAAGCAGATGTCTTCGGCCTGGCCGTTCGCGAACAGATACTCCGCGCGCAGTCGCATCACTGCGTCGGCGCACTGCTGAAGGTCCCGCTTGCCCGAATCGATCGCGATCACCGCGACGTGCAGGTTCTGCCGCGGCTTCGCGCGACCGTCGTACAAGTGGACGACGCTGCGGCCCGGCTCGAGCGGAAGCTCGCGCAGCCAGGCACCGAAGCTGCCCGCGGGCAGTGATGCGCGTTGGTAGCCGGGCGGAGGCGCGATGCGATCACGCAGCGATTGCGTGTCTTGCTGGTGCGGCCAGGCGTAGCGAGAGGTCGGCGCCGCCGCGAGCTGCGCTACTGCCGCCGCAGGCTGCCGGGCGGGAACCGGTGCGCTCACGTCTGCTGGCGCCCCTGCCGCCGACGACGGCGAAGCCAGAGCCGGCGTGGTCAGGTTCGCCGGCGCGCCCCCGCGACACTCCGGCACCAACAGCTCCGGCCGATACTCGAAGTGCATCGTATCGTAGTGGTTCCAGCGCCCGCCCCAAATGAAACCTTCGCGCTCGAACGCAGCGACGATCTCGAGCGGCATCCGATTGCGATACTGCACCGGCGGCTCCACGCCACGTTCGCGCCAGCGCCAGTAATCGGCGAGCTTCGGCGCGATGTCGATCGCAATCCCATAGCTGTGCGCGCTGCGGCGTTCGGTTCCAGCGATCGATCGGAAGTTGAACGTTCCGGCGAGCTGCGAAGCCTGCGCGCGAACCTGGGGCGTCAGCTTCTCGATCGCCTCCGACACCGCGCGCAAACGCGCATCCACACCATTGACCGTCGTGATCTCGACCTTGCGGCCACCGTCACGAGGCAACCACGACACGGTCGCGAAGTGCGAACGCACCTGAGCCGAGGTCACCCCGTACATCGCATCGAACAGCGGTTCGTATCGCACCCGCCCCGGCTCGCTGTTCGGACCAGGCGGGATCGACGGCATCAACGCGTACCGCTCTGCCATCGTGTCCTGCAAATCGGGATTCTCGAGCCGCTGCTCGTAACTCTTCGTGCGGCCATCGTCGTACGGGAAGCTCGTCCCGTTGCACATCACCGCCGCAGTTTCGGTAACGGAACAGACCTGCTGCGGATACGCGACGCGCAAGCAACGCAAACCGGTCGGAATCGAAGTGCTGGCCGATTCGCCATTCGATCCGCGAACGAGATAGCGCGCGTCGTGACCCGCTTGGCTCGCTACGGGCCACGTAAACAGCATCCCCACGAACGCGCAAAGTACGCTGCGCCTCATCGCTAGTCATACTAGTTCACATGTCGGGGGGACACCACGCTGCGCTACACTCGCAGCCATGATTTCCCGTTGCGACTTGGTGCACGGATTTTGCGTTGTCGCATGGGCCCTCGCATGTGCGAGCTGCTCGAGCTCGAACAACCCTTCTCCACCGAGCGGCGCTGCCGCTACTGGCGGCGAAACTGCGGGAACTGTCGGCGCAGGTGGCAACGCCGGCAATGGCGGAACTGCGGCGGGCACTTCGGGCACAGGGACTTCCGGCTCTGCCGCGGCAGGTCGCGGCGCCACCGGAGCAGGTACCGGTGCGAGTGCGGGGAATGCTGCTGGCGCTGCAGCCGTTGGCGGCGGCGGCTCGAGCGGCGCGGGCGGGACCAGCGGCACTGGAGGCACGATGTCGATTGCGGCAACCGAAACAGTCTTCGTGAGCGGATACGGGTCGGACATCACGGTCTTCGGTTTCGATACGAAGACTGGCGCAATGACGAAACGCAGCAGCGTGAGCGGCGGAACCTCACCGAGCTATCTGGCGTTCGCGCCCAGCCTCAAGTTCGCGTACGCGGTCAACGAGGCCGATGGCGCGAATAGCAAGGTCGTGGCGTTCTCGGTCGAAGCGAAGACCGGCAAGCTCACGCAGTTGAACAGCTCAGTCACCGGCGGCAGCGGCGCGCCGCACCTCGCAGTGCACCCGAGCGGCAAGTGGGTCGTCGTGGCCCATTACAACAGCGGGCAAGTGACGGTCCTGCCGATCGCCGACAACGGTCAGGTTGGCGCAGCCGGAACTCCGGACAAAGGCCCGAACAACGGCTGCGAAAACGCGCACCAAGCGGTGTTCGACCGCAGTGGTGAGCATCTGCTCGTGCCGTGTCTCGGGAGCAACTACGTCATCCAGTACAAGTTCGCGAACGGTGTGCTCACTTACAACGATCCGGCGACCGTCCCGGTGATGGGCGGCCCGCGGCACCTCGCATTGGATCCGGACCAAACGCACGCATACGTGCTCTCCGAGCTCGAGAGCCTGATCACCTCGTTCAAGTACGACGCTGCGACCGGCAAGCTGACTGACCCGCAGACCATTAACAGCTTCGAGACGATGAAAGGCGCAAGCGGGCATATCGTCGTGCACCCGCGCGGGAAGTGGCTCTACGCGTCGAATCGAACCGAGAACAGCATCGGACTGTTTTCGCTGGACGCGGACAGTCGGCCGCACCCGGTGAGTTTTGTTAAGGACATGATCGCCACGCCGCGCGACTTCAGCGTCGATCCCTCGGGCCAGTGGCTGCTCTCGGCAAATCAGGCCGGCGCGCAGAACGTGTTGGTGTTCCGGATCGATCCGAGTGCTGGGGGTCTGACACGAATGTCAGTCGTGGCTGTTGGAAGTCAGCCTACGTTCACGCAGGCATTGGTTCTCGAATAGTCGGCTGCGCGTATCGAGCCTGGTTCTGAACGTAAAGCGCACAGTGAAAGCACCGACTGTTTGATCGACGACTACGAGCGTGTGCGCCTTGTTGGCGCGATTAGTTGAGTCGACAGTCGACCGTTTCCGGCTCGCAACGACTTAGCGACAACGGCGTTCTACTTCACATCCCGTCAATCCAGGCGTTTCGCCGTGCGTTGTGCTTTGTTATGGTTCGCTGCAGGGGGATGTGGTGTGAGGAACGAGCTATCTCCAATGACGTTATCGAGTTCGGAGAGTGAGTCCGCGGCGGACGCGGAAGTTACGACCGAAACCGATCGCACATCGTCGGTCACATCGCGCCGTCTCGCGCGCATTCTCGAAGACGGGCTGCAGTTCGGGAAGTATCGCGTCATTCGTTTGATCGCGATCGGCGGCATGTCCGAGATTTACGAGGCCGAGCACATCGCGCTCGATAAACGCGTTGCGCTAAAGGTGATGCGGCGCGATCTCGCCGAGAACGCGACTGCACGACAGCGCTTCATTACAGAAGGCGTCAACGCCGCGCGCTTGCGCCATACGAATGTTGTCGACGTCACGGATGTCGGTGAGGTCGACGAGCTTCCATTCCTCGTGATGGCGTTGCTCGACGGTGAAGATCTCGGGCGCATCTACGACCGGCAGGGCCGAATCCCGATCGAAGAGATCGTGGATCTGTTGTTGCCCGTCGCGTCTGCGGTCGCGCTCGGTCACGACAAGGGTGTCGTCCACCGCGACCTCAAGCCGGACAACATCTTCCTGCACCGCGAAGGCTGCCGGATGATCCCGAAGGTTTTGGACTTCGGGGTTTCGCGCGTGATGACCGCGCGGCGTATCACGCTGAACTCGAGCGTGTTTGGCACGCCGCACTACATGGCTCCGGAGCAAGCGCGCGGTGGCCCGACGGACGCGCGCACGGACCAGTATTCGCTCGGTGTGATTTTGTATGAAGGCGTGACGGGTCGGTTGCCGCGCGATTCGTCGAATCCGATCGAGTTGCTGCACGCCGTCGCGTACGACTCGTTTCGTCCGCCGTCGGAGTACTCCGAAATTCCACCTGGGCTCGAAGCGGTGATCTTGCGCGCGATGGCGAGTGATCCCGTAGAGCGGTTCGAGTCGATGCGCGAGCTCGCAATCGCGCTACTTCCGTTCGCGAGTGACGCAGCTCGCGAGTACTGGAGCTTGGAGCTCGCCTCGACGATCGTGGTCGATACGAGTGCCCGTTTGCCGCAGACTGCGCGGCATCCGTCGCCGACTCCCGCAACGCTCGCGCGGTTGACTCGGCCGAGCATGCGAATGACTACGCCGTCGCGGCACGGAGAGATCGTAGTTGCGCGCGCAACGATTTCTCGTGCATTGCCGCCACCACCGCCGCCGCCGCGGTCGCGCACGATTACGCCGTTGCGCATCATGGCGCATGCGCGCGCGATGAATGAGTTCGAAGCGGCGCTCGCGCTGCATCGGAAGCGGCGGGCGCGGTCGCTTTTGACGGGTGCGGCGACGGGCCTGTTGCTCGGCGCTTCGATCTTTGGGTTTTGGTTTTGGCGGCAGGGGCCCAATGCCCCGGTCGTGACGGCAGGCACGCGCAGCCGTGACTCGAACGAGTTCTTCGATGTCTCGGTCGAAGCTGCTCCAGCCCACGCCACGATCGTCGTCGATGGCAGCACGGTTGCGACGGGGCTGTTCGACAGGCGCTTCAAGCGAGACGGAGTCGAGCACGAGCTGCGTGTGAGTGCTCCGGGGTGGACCGTCGAAACGGTGAAGTTCCGCGACGCGCCGCCACCGAAGACAATTCGATTGGAGCGCGCCGTGGAGGAGCAGGTCGCGGCTGCGACGCCCAATCCTCAAGCGCCGGTCGCGCAGCCGTCTGGAGCGAAGGTGTGGCGAGGGTCGCGGCGTGTGCCGGGTGCGGTGCCGCCGTCAGCGGCATCCGCTGACGGCCAGTCGCACCAACGTGTCGCGCCGTCTGAGGCAGTGCAGCCCAAGAGCGACGCGACGGGCGCAACGCCTCGGGTCGCGATTGCGGGTGATTCGACGAACGGATCGCCGCACGTCGCGGTGGTGGATCCGGGGCGGCCGCGTGTCCGAATTGTCGACGAGTACGAGCCGAAGGTGCGCGTGGTCGAATAAACAGCGAGCCGCGTTGGAGGCCCGCACCCCGCAGCGACAAGCGCTCGAACCGCGCAGTCCCACTGACCGCAGCCGGCCTCACGTTCACGCGTGCCCACCCGGCCCATGATCACACGCCCGGGCACGCCCTTCGTAAATGTACGTCGAGACCTTCGGACCCGGCAGGTAGTAGTTGTTCAGCTCGTCGACGCAAAACCCGGCACTCCGCAACCGGTCCGCGATCGATCGATTCAACTCGCAGCCTCCGAGCAACCGCCGATGCATCGGCGTCAGACGGTCCTGCCACGCAGCAACCCCAGCATCCGGACTGCGGCCATGCTCCAAGAAGTGAAACGTTCCGTTCGGTCGCAACACGCGATGCAATTCGCGCAACGTCCGGTCGAGGTCCGGCACTGTGCACAACGTAAACGTGCTGAGCGCGCAATCCACACTCGAGTCGGGCAGCGCGAGGTTCTGGCCATCGAGCCCGCTCCACTCGATCGGAAACGGCGATGCAGCGATACGAAAGCGCGCGAGCTTCTTTCCAGTCGCCGATGGATCGACAGCGTGAAGCTTCGTCACGCTCAGCGGCAAGTGCGGCAAGTTGAGACCGGAGCCAAAGCCGATCTCGAGCACCTCACCGTGCAAACCGCTCGCGACACGTTCGCGAACCTGATCGATCGGCGCGCGACTACATGCAAAATCGATCAGACGCGGAAGAACTTGTTCGCCGTAAAAGCTCATGGTCGGACGAAGCATCGATCGTTCGCAACGATCGGACAAGTCGGCTCGTCACCTCGTGCAGCACGGGGTCACAAGGGCGCACGCTCGCACTCGAGCAGGCTACGGTAATACTGATACGTCGGTCCACCGCGAGCTTTCAGTGACGCCGCCAGCGACAGAGTCTCGTACGCGCGCAACAAACGCAGCACTTGCGCCTCTTGCGGTTCGAGCTCGCGCAGTTGCGCGTCGATCGCTTCCACTTGTTCGTCCACTTCATTCAGCTCGAGCGCATCGGCACTACTGTCGAGGACGGCCGTGATCGCCTTCCCGTTCTTCTGAACGGTCGCCGCGAACTCGCCATGATACGGATCGTCGAGAATTGGCCAGCGTCCGAGCAACTCGCCGGACAGCTTGCTGATCGCACGATCGCGCGCCGTATCCGCGGAACCCAGCCGCTCATCGAGCGCATCGAGCTTCGCGCTCAGCTCTTTCCAGCGCTGTTCGGCTTTCGCGCGCGTCGGCAGACCGAGACGCTTTCCGAGCAGCGCGACCACCGCGGCGTCTTCGGGCAGAGCCGCCGCGCTGGGATTGCCGCGACGATGCTCGACCTCTCGCAGGTAGCGCTCGGAAGTCGTCGTGGGAACGTCGATCGATGCCGACACGATCCGCGCGCGAGTGTGTGCTTCGAGCAAACCGATGCGACCGTCACCGTTGAAATCGATCTCGGTCGAAGGCAGTGTTTTCCCGTTTCGATCTTGCCCGAGCAGCGCGTGCAACACGTGCACGCTGTAGCCCTCTTGTGCGCCTCGATCCGGATTCGGATCACAACCGCTCGTCTGGCGATCCCACGGCCCCGCGAACAAGCCGCAGCGGGGCGCACGCGAAGGGCCCCGCGCCGGATCGGCGTTCGCGAATGCGAGGTCGCCGAACCCTCCCGAGTAGCAGCTCGCAACGAGCATGCGCAGCGGACGCGGATGCGCCTCGTGGATCTCGGCGACGCGCTTGACGCTGAGCATGTCGCCTCCCCAGAGGTCGACGTAGTTCTCGCGCGCACGATCCCCTTGTTCGCCGTGCGCGGCGACGTATACGAGCAGAGGATCCTTGCCGTTCTCGAGCGCACGGGTGAGCGCTTGATCGATGTTTGCGAGCGTCGCCGGTGCAGCTGACAGCGTCGTGCGGCGATACTGACTTTGTCGCCCTGCGCGTGGCGCGAACAAGTCGCCGAGTCGCGCCAAGACCGTGCTCCCATCCGCGAGCGGATTGGTCGACCGGACGCTGACGGCGTCGGCGCCTCCCGCAAAGAACATCGTGCCTGGGCCCGGGAGCACTTGCTTCGCGAGCAGCATGTCTTGTTCGAGCGAGACTTCGGTGTATTCGGGCGTCGATCCGCCACCGATCGCGAGATAGCGCGAGGGCGGCGTTTCGGTGCGAGTCGCACTTGCGAGCCGAGGTTCGCCGGCGCCGACCTCTGGGTCGGTCGCGCGTGCGGACGGAGGCGGGACGGCGCGAGTTGCACCGGCGAACGAGGCGAGCCCGAACGCGGTGAGGGCAATAGTCGTCAGGAGGACTGGCGGGCGCTTCACGGCTCCGAAGAGCATAGCAAGTCGCGAAGGTTGCTGGAGCTTCGAGTCGGCTCCCGGAGACCCGCTCAAATGATCGAGAGCCGCCGGACCATCTTCTTCGCGAGCTCGTGATCCGGCTCCTTGAACCGCGGGGCGGCGTCGAGCGTCAACTGCGCTTTCTCATATCCGTAGATGTCGTGGAGCGACTGAAAGATCCCCGGGCCCGCCGAAACCTCGACATCGTGCGGCGTGTACTGCCCCGGATGCGCGTAGCCGGACGCGTGCGTCACCGCCATCAACTCGTTGCGAAACGAGTGCAGGTAACCCTCGATCCGGCGTGCGCCCACCTCCGGAACCATGCCGCGTTGCAACCACCAGCGCTGCGTTGCGACACCCGACGGGCAATTCCCGGTGTGACACTTCTGCGCCTGAATACATCCGATCGAGAGCATCGTCTCACGCGCAGCCGCGATCAGATCCGCGCCGAGTGCCATCGCAACCACGGCGCGATCCGGAAAGCCGAGCTTGCCCGAGCCGACCCACACGAGCTCGCTCGCGATCCCCGCGTCCGCAAAGATCTTGTACACGCGCGTGAACCCGAGCCTGAACGGCAGCGACACGTGATCCGAGAACGTGAGCGGAGCAGCACCCGTACCGCCCTCACCACCGTCGATTGCGATGAAGTCCGGCCCGCGCCCGTCGTTACGCATCCGCTCTGCGAGCTCGACGAAAAAGTCGAGATGCCCCACCGCGCTTTTGATCCCAACCGGCAAGCCGGTCACGCGCGCAATGTCCTCGATGAAGTCGATCAACGTCGCGGGATCACGAAACGCAGTGTGCCCATTCGGACTGATGCAATCCTCCCAAGGCGTAACACCACGAATCTTCGCGATCTCCGGCGTCACCTTGGCCCCGGGCAACACGCCACCCTTCCCGGGCTTTGCACCCTGACTCAACTTGATCTCGATCAACTTGATCTGCGGATATTCGCGGCACTTCGCCGCCAGCGCATCGAGCGAGAACGAGCCATCGGGTTTGCGCGCGCCGAAATAACCGGTCCCGACCTGCCAGCACAGATCCGCGCCGTGCAAATGATGCGGCGAAACGCCGCCTTCACCGGTGTTGTGAAAGACGCCCGCAGCCTTCGCGCCCATGTTCAGCGCGCTGATCGCGTTTTGTCCGAGCGCGCCGTAGCTCATTCCCGACACGTTGATGATCGACGGCGGCCGCCACGCGCGCGCTCGACCATGCCGTTCGCCCACGACTTTTGTGCACGGAATCTCGACGTTGTTGTCGTGCTTCGAACCGCGAAACGCCAGCTCGCCATACGGGATGACGGCGTGTTTGATGATCGGATAACCGATCCCGTAGATCTGTTCGTCAGTACCGAAACCGAAATAGTTGTTACGCCGATCGGCCGACGCGTAGATCCACTCGCGCTCACTACGACTAAACGGCAACTCTTCCCGATTGCTCGCGACGAGGTACTGCCGAATCTCTGGTCCGATCTCGATCAGGAAGTACCGCAGGTGCCCGAGCAGCGGAAAGTTTCTTAAAATCGCACGGTCTTTCTGCACCACGTCGTAGATCACGACGCTGCATAGGACCACGAACAAAAACAGTCCAAACCAAGCCCATAAAGTCACGTCGCAAATACTCCGGTAGAGGCCGAGCCTGCCCGCGAGCGCTGCGTCTGTCCAGCTGGTGCCGCTAGTTCATCCGTCGGATCACATGCGAACCGGCCGACGACATCGCCACCGATTGTCTGTGCGCAAGGCCCAGAGATCGACCCTGACGAGTGATCCACAGGTTAATTCGCGGTGTAGACTGCAAGTGCGCCGTCGAGCTGTCGGCTCGATACGAAGTGGTAACCGAGGCATGAAGCCCCACTCAGAGCTCACAGTCGCTCACGGTGCTCCTGTCGGAAACCCGACGGCTGTAATGATCGTGGAAGACGAGCGCATCTTCGCGCGCGACCTCCAGCAGCAGCTGCGTTCGCTCGGTTACGACAGCAGTGCGAGCGCTGCCTCGGGAGAGGACGCCATCGCGCTCGCGCGGCAACGCAAGCCCGATGTCGTGCTGATGGACGTGCGCATCAAGGGCGCGATGGATGGTGTTGCGACGGCGGAGCGCATTCGTGCGATGCACGACGTGCCGGTGATTTTTCTAACCGCCCATGCGGACGATACGACGCTCGGCCGCGCGAAAAACACGCGGCCGTACGGTTACTTGTTGAAGCCGATCAAGCCTGCGGAGCTCAAGACCACGATCGAGATTGCGATCGCGAAACATCGGGCAGAAATCGAGCTGCGGTCGATGAACACCGCACTTCAATCCGAGCGCGATCGATCGGCGGTGTTGCTCGCGCAGCTGGCAGCGGCGGTCGAACATCTCACTTGTGGTGTCGCCGTCACGAACAGCGACGGCAAGGTCGTCGTCATCAACCAACCGATGCTCGAGATCTTTCGGGATCCGCGGACCCCCGAGGCTGCTGTCGGCTGCAGTGCGTTCGAGATTATCGCCCGAGCGCCGGCCGCGCTCCAGAATTTTCCGGTGTTTCGCCAGCGCATCATCGACATCGCCATCGAAGCAAAGCCGGTGTTGCGTGATCGCATTCAGTTTCGCGACGGCCGCGTCTACGAGCGCGACTTCACGCCGGCGGTGCTCGATGACGACGCGGTCGGGCACGTCTGGTGTTACTACGACGTCACCAGCGTCGAGAAGCAGCGCGAGATACTCGAACAGCGTGCGCATTGCGATCCACTGACGGGTATCGCAAATCGTTTGGGCTTCGAGATCATGCTCGGGCGTCGAATCGCGATCGGTGAACCGTTTGCGTTGTTGTTCATCGACCTCGATGGTTTCAAGGCGGTCAACGATCGGCTCGGTCACGGCGCGGGCGATGCGGTGTTGCAAGAAGCAGCAGCGCGGCTACGGGGTGCGTTGCGTGGCAGTGACGACATCGCGCGTTTCGCGGGCGACGAGTTCGTGGGTTTGGCGACCGCAGTTACGAAGCCGAATCTAGCTGCGGTGATTCGGAACGTGCAGCACGCGTTGTCGTTCGAGTTCGTGCGGACCGAGGGCACCGCGGCAGTCAGCGCAAGTGTCGGCGCATCCCTGTTCCCGGAGGACGGCATGGACGCCGAAGCGTTGCTGCGTGTGGCCGACCAGGCGATGTATGCGGTGAAGCAGTCGTCGCGGGGCGGCCGTTAAAGCGCGTCCCAAAAAGCGAGCTTTCGCCCTAGTTGTGTCCCGAAGCTGAGAGCGGCGGGTTCATCCCGAGGCGCAGCGCTCGGCGGCGGTCCGACATGCCACGACGTGGCAGTGAGTGTCCCGTGGCGTGGCCGCGCAGCGCACTCGTAAGCCCCCACGACTCCACTACAATCGCCCCGTTCATAGTGCCGGCTGCGAGTCGTGTGCGTGTTTGGATTGTCGTTCCGACGGCGACACATGAGGGGTCACCATTCGGCTTGTAGGATGGCTCAATCGGAGTGCGTTCGGGTTGCACTCTCGGTCATTGGGTGTGAGCTTATTTCACTAACTGGCGGCACACAGCGAGAGACACGCTGGCTCCGCTCGTTCACAGAGCTGGTTCGTACCGCGACGAGGTTTTCCAGGTATGCGTAGAAATCAATGTTTGTGGCTTGGTCTAGGAAGTCTGGTTGCTCTGATGGCGGCCTGTGACGATGGTGCGACCACACCGCCGCCGGCGTCGAATACGGCAGCTGGCACGGGCGTCACCGCGGGCACCGGTACAGCTGGCACTCCGACCGCGACTGCGGGCACGGGGACCACGACTGGGACGGCTGGAACTGGCGTCGCGGGTAGCTCGACGGCGGGTACCGGCGCAGCGGGTTCCTCCACTGCCGGAACGACCGCGACTGCGGGTACGGGCGCGGCTGGGATGAGTGTGGCTGGAACGGGTGCCGCGGGTGCGACGCCGGGTTCAACGCCAGGCTTTGCGATGTGTGGCGGCGCGCCGAAGACGGGCGAGTGCAAGACCAAGGCGCCAGGCATCTACGCGATGAAGACCGAGGTCGACGTCTGGTACATGGATGAGGTCAACGGGCAGCAACCGTTGTTCGATCCAGGTCGGTCGAAGATCACGATCTACTTCCGCGGAACGATCAGCGATGTGTGTGAAGACGGCAGCAGCGGCAAGGCGTTGATGCATCCGTGTGGCACGCGATTGCCACCGCTCTATGCTGACGTCAACGGCGGCGTCATTCAGATCGAGTTCCCGGATGAGCTCTGGGACAAGCCGATGATCCCTGACTACACCGCGGTCGGTTCGACCACGGGTTTCGGCGTTGGCGATACGCTCAAGATTTCGAAGACGGCCGGTCTGGTCGGAATCGACCTCATGGCAGTTGATGCGGCTTGGCCCTCTTACACGGCGACCACGACGTTCGCGTGTAAGGCCGGTACGGGTGCCTTGTGCTTCCCCGATATGGATGATGACAAGAATCCCGGCGTCACGGTGAACATCAAGACCGATGGCACACCGCCGCCCGCACCGTATACGAACCCCCTCGGCGCTTGGCACTACATCCCCGCGCCAACCGATCTCGGCACGGGTTTGTTCAACGACGGTGCCACGAAGGTCTACATCGGCCTTCGCACGCAACTCGGTGGCTCAGGCAAGATCGGAGCAGACTGCTCGAGCGGTGTGGGAAGTGCGGAAGCCGAGAACTTCGAATCGCGAGTCATCGATTGCGTGATGAAAGACGACTCGAAGTGCACGCCAGACGGTTCCGAGTTCGTCGACAAGAACACTCCCGCCTTCCACGTATTGCAGGTCGGTCAAATGCCTCCCGCAAACTGGAAGCACGCGCGTCCGGAAGCCGACATGTTGCTCGATCGTAGTCCGAGCAAGGGTCCGCAATCGTCGGTCATTCGGCTCGGCGACTTGGGTGGAGCAGTGACCTGCGCTCAGGTTCGTGGCGCCACGTTCCCTCCGATTCCCTGAAAACGGCCACTAAGGCCTTTGTGTTGATCCAACGGGTGCGGTATCTCGCGATGCCGCACCCGTATTTGCTAAGTGGGGGCCCGTATTGCTAAGCCGGGGGCCGCTGTGACTGTCACTTGGAGTTGGAATGCGTCTACTAGTCATCCCTGCGTTCTCCATAGCTCTCATCGGTAGCGTGCTCGCGAGCAGAGCGGCCGCAGGCGGTCTCGAATACTCAGGCGCAGGTGCTCAGGCCTTAGGCAGAGGCGGAGCTGTAGTTGCGAAGGCCGACGATCCGATGGTGTTGGCGAACAACCCGGCCGGCCTGGCGGAGCTACGCGGCAATCATTTGATGTTGGACATCAACCTCGCGTTGATGAGCGCGTGCGTCGATCCGATCGGTTACTACGGGTGGGGCGTTTACGGCGGCGGCACTCCGATTCGAATTCCGGACCCCAACGGCGGTCCGCCGACGACGCTGAACCTCGGCACTCCCGGCGCTGTGGACTCGTTTTACACGGAGCCGTTGGACACGGTCTGCATGAAGCAGGGTGTGACGCCGGTTCCTCAGTTCGGCATCACGGCACGCGTCAGTGAGCGGCTCGGCATCGGCTTCGGTCTGATGTTCCCGGCAGCGCAGCCGCAAGGTGCATGGGGAGATCAGAACGGCGTCATTCAAGGCAAGCAGGGCCTGCGTCCGGTGCCGACGCGCTACATGATGATCAACTCGGGGACGATCGGTCTCTTCCCGACAGTCGGGCTGGGTTTTCGCGTGACGGACTGGCTGCGAATCGGCGCTGCGTTCGAGTGGGGCATCATCAACGTCGACAACTTGTCGATGGCGGTTGTGTCACCAGGCACCTCGCCGGCGCAGGACATTCTCGCGCGCGTGAAGGCGACTGACTGGTTCATTCCGGCAGTCAATGCGTCAGTACACTTGGTCCCCATCGATGCGCTCGACATCGTCGCGGCATTCCGCTGGCAGGACCAACTCAACGCGCCAGGAAACATCGATCTGACTACGGGTGTATTCGACGTTCGCGCGGTGCCGCGTACGAAGCGCAACGTCGTCGATGGCGTACATCAGCACCTGCCTTCGAAAATCACGGGCGCGATTCGTTATGCGGATCGCTTGGTGCCGCGTCCTTCCGGTAGCGGACAGGGCGAAGTGAACGATCGCAGCCGTGGCCTGAGCGATCCGTTCCGCAACGAGCGGTGGGACGTCGAGGTCGACGCTGAGTACTTGATGTCGGATGGCAACCGCGAGTTGCGCGTCGACTACCAAGAGAATCAAACGATCGAAGCAGAGACCATCGCCGGCATGATCTCGACCGTGAAATTTCCCGACGTCCCGCGCATGAGCGAGACGAATACGGACACGGTCATTCAGAAGCGCTGGAAGAACCAGCTCTCGCTTCGCGCGGGTAGCAGCATCAACGTCATCCCCGGCGTGTTCGGATTCAGTGTCGGCGCGCACTACGAGACGCGCGGTGTCGATCCTGATTTCATGCAGATCGACTACTGGCCATTGTCGCGTGTCGGGCTGCACGCTGGCGTAAAGTTCCGCATCTCGGGGACGATCGACATCACTGCGTCGTACGCCCACATCTTTCAAGAGACCCTCGTTACGGGCGCTCCGCAGGATGAGCCTGGCGCCATGAGCTACGAAAAATACGCCCAGACTGGCGAAGTCACGACGATCGATAAGCGCGTCGGCGCGGTGGCGCGCGGCACGGTGCAAACACCATTGGAAGAGCCGAATCCGAACGCGAAGCGAGACGGCACTGCCAGGCTAGCGCAGTACGTAACGAAGTCGGTTGACGGGCGGCCGCCGTGGATCGTGAACTCGGGAACGTACCGTTCGAATTTCAACGTGTTCGCGGCAGGCGTGAACGTTCACTTCTAGCTGCATCGGCCTGGACGCTCACAACTAATTGGAATTTCCGCAGGCGGCGCGACCATTCTCGTTTGCCGGCTGCCTGCATTGCGCTTGGTTTGGGCAGGTCTGCCCGTTATCGCACGTGATTACGCAACCGCCGGCAATGCAGACACCGGTCTCGCCGGTGATCGCTGTGCAAACTCCCGTGCTCGTACATGCTGGGTAGCAAAGGCGCGCGTCGCACACGCCCACATTGCCGCATTCAGCGCTGAGGTTCGGAGCCGCGGTCTGGCATGGAGTGTAGACATAGCGACTGAAGCAAGTTTCCGGATCGCAATTCCATTTGTTCGAGCCGGTTGCTTCGGGATCGCAAGCCTCACGTTCGCTCTTGTAACCGTCGCCACACCGCGCCGTTTTGCAGCTCGTCGTGCAGTTGTCCGTGTTGATCGAATTGCCATCGTCACATTCCTCGGAGCCTTCGAGTTTCCCGTTTCCGCAACGCGGTGGCACGATGCACTGATTGCCGGAACACGTCTCACCGACCGCGGAGTTGCAGTCGGACGCATTGATGCAGCCGCTGATGCACGTTCCGCTGCTGCAGATGCCAGCGATCGAGCCCGTCTGACAGCCCGTGTGATCGGCCTTGTTCGTCGACCGGCACGCCCCGCTTGCGCACATCGCCTGTTTGCACTGGTCCGAGCTAGCGCAATCGCCATCATCGATACACGCAACGCATTTCTGCGCTCCCGCACAATGATTGCCTCCCGTGCACAATCGGTCCCCACCATCATCCGGGGTTCCGTTGCAATCGTTGTCCACGCCATCACACGTCTCCGTGCCTGGCTTGACTTCACCTTCGCACGTGGCCGACCACTGACCGCTCACACATGTCTTCTTGCCCTGCTTGCACGGTGGGTTCGAGTTGCCACACGGCTGCGTCTCTCCGTCCGTGCACGCGCATCCCTCGTCCGCCGAGCCGGTGCAGTCGTTATCGATCCCGTCACAGACTTCCTTCGTTGGCCCGACCTCACCCGCGCACTCCGTCGACCACACGCCGTTCTGACAAGTCTTCATTCCCTGCCTGCACGGAGGCATCGCATTGCCACACGGCATCGGCGCAACACTCTCGTCGATCGTGCCGTCACAATCGTTATCGATATTGTCGCACTCCTCAGCCGCGGGCGTGCACGCAACGCCACTGCCGCTCCCCGCGTTGCCACCAGCGGGCCCGCTTCCTGCTGCGGAACTGCCACTTCCCGCTGCACCCGAGCTCGCACCGGACGACGCACCACTGACACCGCTTCCAGGCAGCGACGACATCGCACCAGCCGCTGCTCCCATCGCGTTGGGTCCGCCTGGCAACGCACCGGTTCCTGCACCCGAAGCAGCCGTCATCGACATGCCGGCGGCTCCGACTCCGTTGGCAGCGGACCCGGACACCGCAGCCGTACCCTCACCAATTACACCCTGGGGCGGCACCGTTGACGCTCCAGCCGCGTTTTCATCACCTGCATCCGACTTGGGGACGCAGCGCGCGTTGATTTCCATCGAGCCCGTGGGACAGGACGCATCGTCGCAGCCGAGCGCCAAAGTACAGGCGAGCGCAAAACCGAGTGTCACTGCGGCCAGACGCTTCAGGCCGATTGTGTCAGTGCGAGTCATATGCGTACCCCCGAGCAAGTTGGGTCGTTCCTACGCAGACTTCTCGGCCGGCGCAACTGCCAGTTGCGAGAGAAATGCGATGAGCTGCCGCTCGCGATATCTATAACTGACTGCGCAATCGCGAACCCAACGCGTCACCCCCTTGCGTTGACCTACCCGCTCGAGCGCACTAGATAAACCTCGTGGCTGACAGCCTCATTGGCCTTGAGCTCGAGACCGGCGGGGTCCTGATTAAATTTGTTCGCACCGCAGCTGAGAGCGGCGGCGCGCTTCACGTTCAAGAAGCTCGCTACCCCCCACACTCACCGCCGGCACCGGTCCATCGACACCCGAAACAAGACGAACGCTTCGTCATCGTCGAAGGCTCACTCCTGTTCCGCATCGCCGGCAAAGACACTCTGGTTCGCGCCGGCAACGCACTCGAAATCCCACGCGGCACATTCCACCGCGCTTACAATTCCGACGACGTCCCCACGTTGGTTATCTGGGAAACCCGGCCCGCCCTTCGTACTGGCGAATTCTTTGCAGCCATGGGCCGCGCATCTCGCGGGCGCGCACGACCACGCCTCATCGATGCCGCAGCAATCTTGAACGAATATCGCGACGAATTCGAGCTGCCGAAATCGCCACGACTCGTTCAACGCATCGTGTTCAGATGCCTCGCACCATTCGGCCGACGAGTCCTCAGCTCGCGCTGACCGAGCTGACCGCGCTCGCCGACAAACGCTCCAACCAACCGTCGCCACTCCGCCACGCGAGCTTCACAAGCTCGTGTCTACGGTCCCGCGCACACAGCGGAGGAAACTGCGATGGACGCTTCTACAGCGACAATGGATGCGGAGATACCTAGAGCAACGACCGGGCTCGACTCGAAGATCAAGAACAAGCCCGGCAAATGGTTCGGGCTCGGCTTCGGCGTTCTGATCTTGTTCGGCATCATCTACGCCGCGCACCAACTCTTCACCGACCTCGAAGCCGTTCAATCACCATCCTTTTTTGCGTATCTCGTCCTGGGCATCGCACTCCTGATCGCGCTCGCTTTCGAGTTCGTCAATGGTTTCCACGACACGGCGAACGCAGTCGCAACCGTCATCTACACGCACTCGCTCGATCCACACACCGCGGTGATGTGGTCTGGCTTGTGGAACTTCGCCGGCGTGCTGGTCTCGAGCGGCGCGGTCGCGTTCGGCATCATTTCGCTCTTGCCGGTCGAGCTGATCTTGCAGATCGGCAGTGGCGCCGGCTTTGCCATGGTGTTCGCACTGCTCGTAGCCGCGATCATCTGGAACCTCGGCACCTGGTACTTCGGCCTACCCGCTTCCAGCTCGCACACGTTGATCGGCTCGATCATCGGCGTCGGCATCGCCAACCAAATGCTGCAACCGCATGCAGCCACGAGCGGCGTCGACTGGAGCCAAGCCGCAAACGTCGGACGCTCACTGCTACTCTCGCCGCTGGTCGGCTTTCTCGGCGCAGCGGGTCTACTACTGGTTAGCCGCAAGCTGATCAAAGACAAACGCCTCTATCAAGCTCCCGAAAGCGACGCACCGCCCCCGTTCTGGATCCGCTCGCTACTCCTGCTCACGTGCACCGGCGTCAGCTTCGCGCACGGCTCAAACGACGGCCAAAAGGGCATGGGCCTCATCATGCTGATCTTGATCGGCACCGTGCCGACGGCGTACGCACTCAACCGCGCAGTGCCGGTGCAAGACACGTTGGACTTCATCGCCGTCAGCGATCAAACGACCGCGGTGCTCGAACAGCACTCCCAAAAGGGCGTCGCAGTGGGCGAGCCCCGCGAAGAACTGAAGACGTATCTGCGCACGCGTGAGTGGGATCCCGCGGTCGTCCCGGCGATGACCACGCTGATCCACGAAGTCGCAACCGATCTCGGTCGCTTCAAGGAGCTCGCAAAGGTTCCCCCGGAGAACGTTCGCAACTTCCGCAACGACATGTACCTGGTCGGCGAAAGCCTGCGGCTCGCGCAGAAGAACGACAAACTCCAGACGGACGTGCGCGGCGCCGCCGTGCTCAAGAACTATCAAAAGCACATCGAACAATCGACGCGCTTCATCCCGACCTGGGTCAAGATTGCAGTCGCTCTCGCACTCGGCCTCGGGACGATGGTGGGCTGGAAGCGGATCGTCGTGACGGTCGGCGAGAAGATCGGCAAAGACCACCTCACCTACGGTCAAGGCGCGGCAGCCGAGCTCGTCGCGATGACCACGATCGGCGCAGCAGACATGTTTGGTCTACCCGTCAGCACCACCCAAGTTCTGTCCTCGGGTGTCGCCGGCACGATGGCCGCAAATCGCTCCGGCTTGCAGATGGCCACAATTCGCAATCTGCTGATGGCTTGGGTACTGACACTACCGGCGTCGATCGGACTGTCAGCGCTCCTGTTCTATTTGTTCAGTCAGATGATCTGAGCGAGCGCAAACGCCAATGATGCGCACGTCCATTGCCGATACCGACGACCGCGGGCTCATTTGGGGCTTTCGGCTCGAACCTCTTGAACCCTGCGGATGCGAGGTGCTC
>DASRXR010000681.1:0-3809 GCA_035687405.1 Polyangiales bacterium | reverse complement strand
CGCCGTCTGCAACCTCGGCTCGATCAACCTCGGTCGCCACGTGCGGACCGACGAGGGACAGGTCCGGTTCGACTTCGACCAGCTCGCGCGCACGGTGCGAATCGCAGTCCGACAGCTCGACCGCGTGATCGATCTCAACTTGTACGCGATCGACCCGGCGCGAGTCTCGAACATGCGCTGGCGTCCGATCGGGCTCGGCGTGATGGGGCTGCAGGACGTGTTCTTCCAGATGCGCGTCGCATTCGACGCGCCCGAGGCACGCGAGCTGTCGCGGGCGATCGCCGAGGAGATCTATTTCCACGCTCTAGGTGCGTCGGTCGAGCTCGCGATCGAGCTCGAGCCGCACGCTGCGTTTTCAGAAACGCGTGCAGCGCACGGCGAGCTGCAGTTCGATGCGTGGGGCGTCCAACCGACCGACACTGCGCGCTGGGCCGCGTTGCGGGCGCGAATTCAGGAAAACGGTCTGCGCAACTCGTTGATCGTCGCGATCGCGCCGACTGCAACAATCGCATCGATCGCGGGCGCGTACGAGTGCATCGAGCCGCAGATCTCGAACCTCTTCAAGCGGGAAACCTTGTCCGGCGACTTCCTGCAAGTGAACCGCTATCTCGTCGCCGATCTCAAAGCGCTCGGGTTGTGGAACGACGCGATACGCTCGCGGCTCAAGATGGCGGAAGGCTCGGTGCAAGAGATGACCGAAGTCCCGGAGGCGCTTCGCGCGGTCTACCGAACGGTGTGGGAGACGCCGATGCGTTCGCTGATCGACATGGCCGCCGACCGCGGCGCGTTCATCGATCAGAGTCAGTCGCTGAACCTGTTCATCGAGAATCCGAACATCGGCCAGCTCTCGTCGATGTACTTCTACGCGTGGCAGAAGGGCCTCAAGACGACTTATTACCTACGATCGCGCCCGGCCACGCGCATCGCAAAGGCGACCGTCGAAACACCGCCGGCGGCTGCGAGTCTCGATCTCGACGCAGCCGCGAGCGCGGTCGTCTGCTCTCTCGAAAACCCTGAAACTTGTGAGGCATGCCAGTGAGTCTCGTCACCCGCCCTGCACGTTTACTCGACCCCGGCTTATGTCTCAGCTTGCGCCCGATGGCGTACCCGACGTTCTTCGACATGTATCGCGATGCGATCAAGAATACGTGGACGGTCGAAGAGGTCGACTTTGCGACGGACATCGCCGACTTGAACAAACGCATGACGCCGGCGGAGCGCCACCTGATCGAACGCTTGATCGCGTTCTTCGCAACTGGCGATTCGATCGTGGCGAACAATCTGGTCCTGAACTTGTACAAGCACCTGAACGCGCCCGAAGCCCGCATGTATTTGTCGCGGCAGCTGTACGAAGAAGCGCTGCACGTGCAGTTCTATCTGACCCTGCTCGACACCTACATGCCCGACCCGGCAGCACGTCATCGCGCGTTTGCCGCAGTCGAGACCATCCCGTCGATTCGGGCAAAGGCGCGCTTCTGCACCCGCTGGCTCGACTCGATCCAAAACCTTTCCCAGCTCGAGACGCGCGCCCACCGCAAGCAGTTCCTGCTCAACCTGATCTGCTTCGCGGCGTGTATCGAAGGCTTGTTCTTCTTCGGCGCATTTGCGTACGTCTACTTCTTGCGCTCACGAGGCTTGCTTCACGGCCTCGCGGCGGGAACGAACTGGGTGTTTCGCGACGAGAGCGCGCACATGGCGTTCGCATTCGAGGTCGTGGCGACGGTCCGGCGCGAGGAGCCGGAGCTGTTCGACTCCGCGCTCGAAGCGGAGGTCGCCGAGATGCTCGAGGACGCGATCGCCTGCGAGACGCTGTTTGCCGAAGACCTGCTCAAAGGCGGTGTCGGAGGCTTATCGGTGCACGACATTCGCGGCTACCTGGAGTTTTGCGCAGACCAACGGCTGGCGACGCTGGGGATGTCACGTCGCTACGGCACGAAGAACCCGCTGTCGTTCATGGACCTCCAAGACGTGCAGGAGGTCGCCAACTTCTTCGAGCGGCGCGTCTCCGCATATCAAGTCGGCGTGACGGGTGACGTCGTGTTCGACGCTGCGTTTTGATCGCGTAAAGGCAGCATGACCAAAGCGTTCGTTGGCGTTCGGTTGCGTCGGCTTCGCGAAGAGCGCGGCATGAACCAGCTCTCCGTCGCGCGCGCGCTGGAGATCTCTTCGAGCTACTACAACCAGCTCGAAAAGAATCAACGGCCGCTCACCGTGCCGCTGCTCGTGCGATTGACCGGCTTGTTCGGCGTCGATGCGCAGTTCTTCTCGGAAGAAGACGAAGCGAAGCTCATGACCGATCTCCGGGAAGCGCTCGCTGCGGGCGCTCCCGAGATCCCGATCTCGCACGCGGAGCTGCGCGCGCTCGCGAGCGAAATGCCAGCAGTCGCGCGGGCGCTTTGCTCGATCCAACGGCGTCAACGCGAAGCGACCGAGCAAGGCGCAGCGCTCGCGGCGAGGCTCGGCGACGCGCAACATGCGGTCCTCTCGGGCTTGCCGCCCATGCCGTACGAAGAGGTGCGCGACTTGTTCGCACAGCACCACAACTACTTCGACGCGCTCGACCAACTGGCAGAGCGCCTCGCCGAGACTCTCGCCGTACTTTCGAGAGACCCAGCACAGGCGCTCGAGACTCACCTGCGGGATCGACACGGTGTGCGCGTGATCGTCGATCGCGGCGATCACGCGCGCGCACCGCTGCGACACTACGACCCAGTCCACAAGACGCTTCAGCTTTGGGCGCGGCTGGAACCGCGCCAGCGCGCGTTTCAGCTCGCGACGCAGCTCGCGTTGCTCGAGGCAGCCGGTCCGATCGACAAGCTCATCGCCGACGCGAGCGCGCTCGGAACTGAAGCCCGTGCACTCGCAAGGATCGGTTTCGCGAGCTACTTCGCTGGCGCGCTGATCATGCCGTACCGCGAGTTCCTGCGAGCTGCCGAAGCGTTGCAGTACGACGTGGGGCTCCTCGGGCAGCGATTCGATGCTGGATTCGAGACGGTGTGCCATCGCCTGAGCACACTGCAACGGCCGGGCGCACCCGGAGTTCCGTTCTTTTTCGTGCGCGTCGATCGCGCAGGCAACATCTCGAAGCGCCAGTCAGCAACGGACTTTCACTTCTCGCGCGTCGGCGGCACGTGTCCACTCTGGAACGTGTACGAGGCGTTTGCCGCGTCCGGCCGCATGCTGACGCAGCTGGCGCAGATGCCCGATGGCCGTACGTACTTGTGGATCGCACGCACGGTGTCGCGCGAACACGCTGGCTTCGGCACGCCTACGAAGACGTTTGCGATCGGCCTCGGCTGCGACTTGCGACATGCACACCGGCTCGTCTACTCGCGCGGCCTCGATCTCACCGATCCCGCTGCGCGCACTCCGATCGGTTCGGGTTGCAAGGTGTGTGAGCGCGCGAGCTGCCCGCAGCGCGCGTTTCCACCGATCGGCAAGAGCGTTGCTGTTGACGTAAACGAGAGTCGCTTCGAGCCGTACTCCGTGAAGTGAACCCTCGGCTGCGCGCCCCGAAGTCAGCAGAGACGATTCAAACCGTTCAACGCCGACACGCGGTAGGCCTCGGCCATCGTCGGATAGTTGAAGGTGGTGTTCGCGAAGTACAACAAGCTGTTGGCTTCGCCCTTCTGCGCCATGATCGCTTGACCGATGTGGACGATCTCGGCCGCTTGATCGCCGAAGCAGTGGACGCCCAGGATCTGCAACGTCTCACGGTGGAACAGGATCTTCAGCATACCGACGCCGTTCCCGGTGATCTGCGCGCGTGCAAGCGAGCGAAACAGCGAATGCCCCACCTCGTACGGCAC
>DASRXR010000680.1:0-11375 GCA_035687405.1 Polyangiales bacterium | reverse complement strand
CGCCGCTGCCAGCCGCAGCGCCCGCAGCGCCGACTGCTCCACCCGCGCCTGCACTGCCGCGCCCGCTCGCGCCTGCACCGCCGCGTCCGCTCGCACCACCGCCACTCTGCCCGCTCGCGCCTGCACCGCCGCGTCCGCTCGCACCACCGCCACTCTGCCCGCTCGCGCCTGCGCCGCCGCGCCCGCTCGCGCCTGCACTACTTTGGCGACCCGCTGCGCCGCTGCTCATCCCGCTCGTTCCAGCATTACTCCCTCCGCTCGTGCCCGCAGGCGCGTCGAGGGGATGCGAAGGTGAACTCGACTTACAAGCGCCCGTGCCAGCCGCAATGACGACTATCACGAACGCACTCGCCAAACATCGCTCGAGAAAGCTCGGAAGCATGTGCATCGCAGAGTAGTACTTCGTACTGCCGAGCGGGCACATCTCTCGCGCCACAGTTTGTCTGAAATCGCGAATGAGTCCTCTCATGGCCCAATTCGGGTCAGCCAAATCCGCGTCCAGCCCGCAAGCCGCAGAGCTGCAAGAGCCAGTTTCGTGATGAACGATCAGATCTTCTCGGCCCCGTTCAGCTTGCCGAGGCATCGGCGCGTGGCGAGTATCGACGACCGGCGAAGAGCGTTTCGCACGTTCCGCATCGTCGATCACTCCGACTCGACGCACTCGAATACGCCGTCGCTGTGAACCGCCTGACTCCGGCGTCAGTGATCTTCTGCGACACTCGAACGGCTACGGACATCGTAGCCACTTGCAAGTGTGGGGATTGGCATGGCCGTCGTCGAAACTCTCGCGCCGCGCGCGAAATCTCACGGAACAGGCATCGCGCTGGTGCTTCAGGTCGTTTGGCTGTTCGGATCGGTCGCGAACGCGGCAACATTCGTCGTGACTGCGAACGAGGACGAATCGGATGCTGCGCCCGGCGACGGTACGTGTGCCTCGGCCACCCATGGCTGCACATTGCGAGCGGCCGTCGACGAAGCGAATGCGCTGGCCGGCTACGATCACATCTACCTGTCGACCGATCTGCCTGGGAACTACGTGTTGGAAAATGGGCCGCTCGTGCTGTCGGGTGAAGTCGAGCTCGCTGGTCGAGAGGCTCGCTGGACGGTGATCGATGCCGGCGGAGCTTCGCGTGTGATCGAGCTCACGCCCCGCGCGGGCGAAGCGGTGCATGCGCGTCTCGCCGGGCTGACGCTGCAAAACGGCTACGCAGGGCCTTCGGACCCGCACGGCGGAGCGGTGCTGATTGCAGACGCAGAGAGCACGCTCGTGTTGGAGCGAAGCATCATCAGTATGAGTCGCGCGACGGGATCGGGCGGTGCAATCTACAATGCTGGGAATCTAGAAGTGCGCCGCTCTGCGCTGCAATCCAATTCCTGCGGTCTCGAGCCTGCCAGCCCTCCTGCTGCTGAGGGCGGCGGCATCTACAACGCCGGCTTCGCAAACATTTCGCGCACGTCGTTCGAGAGCAACAACGCTCCGCGCGGCGCGGGACTAGCCAACGTGTCGGGCAACGCAGACCTCATGAACGTAACGTTCAGTAGCAATTCGGCGCGAGTGCGAGGCGGCGCGTTGAACAATGCTATCGGCGCCAGTGCTACGCTCACGTTTTGCACCCTCACAGAAAATCAAGCCGGCGAAGCGCAACCCGGTGAGGGCGGCGGGATCTACAACGCGGGAACGCTGGAGCTGTCCGCCACAATTATCGCCGGCAACAGCGACAACCACTCACCCGACTCGCCGGACTACGCGCCGGACTGTGTCAGCGACGGTTTTCTCGCTCGAGGAGCCGTGGCCGACCGCGCCTTTGCGACATCAAACATTACTGGAGCAACGAAGAAGACTGACTTCGGTGGATTGGTGGCGCGCGTAGTTGCTTCAGCTAGGCCGACTCTGGCCCGCGTGTGAGTGCGTACGCGACACTACCAGCAAGCAACCTCTGACCAATCCAAGTGCTGTTAGATATCTGAACCTAACACACGCGCAAACGGCACCCACAGTTCGAATCCTGGGAAGCGTCGGCCTTTCGACTTCTCATGTGTACTTGCTTTAGATAGCCGTCTGGCGTTTGGGCACACGTGTCGCACAGACACTGGTCCACCATCGAGACTGAGCGGTATTCATGGCGTCGCAGGAACAAGAACGCGAGCAGCGCGATGTCCCGCAGTCCGAGTTGTCGGAACGCGCACCGTCAGCCAGCAGAGAGAAGGAACCATCCGAGCGCATTCTCCGCGATGGTCTGCGCTTCGGAAACTACAAGATCGTCCGCCTGATCGCGGTCGGCGGAATGTCCGAAGTCTACGAGGCCATTCACGTTGGATTGCGCAAACGTGTCGCGCTCAAAGTGATGCGCCCAGACCTGGCCGACAACCCGCTCGCGCAAAGGAGTTTTCTCGCGGAGGGCATGAATGCAGCTCGCATTCGGCATACGAACGTAGTCGATGTAACCGATGTCGGCGTCGTCGGCGACCTGCCGTATCTCGTCATGTCGCTGCTCGAAGGCGAAGATCTGGCTGCCGCCTATGCTCGACAAGGTCGCTTCCAGACTGCCGATCTGATCGACCTCTTGTTGCCGGTCGCGTTCGCCGTAGCGATAGGTCACTCGCACGGTGTGATTCACCGCGATCTCAAACCCGGCAATATCTTTCTGCACCAGGAGGGCTGTCGCCTGATCCCGAAGGTGCTCGACTTCGGTGTGTCGCGCCTGTTGGGTGCACTTCGAGTCAAGACTCCTGGCCGCGTGTCCGGCACACCATTTTATATGGCCCCCGAGCAGGCCCGCGGCGAGCCCGGCGACACGCGCGCGGATCAATACGCCCTGGGCGTCATGTTGTACCAAGGCTTGACCGGATGCTTACCGCGCGATTCGGACGACGCCCAGGCGCTCTTGCACACGGTGGCTCATGACTCAACGCCGTTCGCGCCGCCGTCGCGTTACGTGGAGCTCCCAGCCGGGCTCGAAGGCACGATCTGTCGCGCGACGTCATACGATTCGGAGCAGCGATTCGCCTCCATGCACGATATGGCGCTGGCGCTGCTGCCATTTGCGAGCCCGGAAGCCTGTCGATACTGGACCGAGGAGCTAAACAGCCTGCCAAACGTTGGCCCGAATGGCCGCGCGGTCGCGCCCTTGACGCCGCGTCGATCGCAGCCTCTCCGCCCATCTGTACCGCCGCTGCCGATGCGGATCGAGCAGTCTGCCGTCGCCGGCTGGCCACTCGCGCCGCAGTCCACTCTGAAGTCGTCCCCGCCGCCCCTTCCGATCCCGCAGCCGGCAGCAGCGGAGTCGCCGCTGAAGGCTGCAGCGAGCGAACCGACTGAACGGTTTGCGCGTGACTGGCCGAAGCTCGAGGCGCCACAGTCCGAGGCTACGGCCGCCGCGCCGTTCGCGAAGCGCCACCGCAAGCTGCTGAGTTTGACCGGTGCGGCGCTGCTCGCGCTCGGTGGCATCTGGCTGGTCCAGTCTACATCGGGCGGAGGAACGACGACGATGTCGCCAGCCACTGCGCCGCCCATGCCTACTCGCAGCGCGCGCTATATCGATGTCGATGTGCAGGTGACGCCGGCAACGGCTGTGTTGCTGCTCGATGAGAAACAAGTTGCCGTCGGGCACTACACGGCACACTTACTCGACGACGACACGACACACGAGCTGCGTGCGATTGCCGAGGGCTTCGTCACGCGCAGCCTTTGGTTTCGCGACGAAGCACCCCAGCGCGTGCTCGAGTTGGTGCCGGATGAAGTTGCGCCGGTGGTCGCCGCGACCGCGACCAATCGTTCAGCGTTCGCAGCAGCATCGAAACCGCTGACACTGCGCAGACCGCCGCGGAAGAGCGTCGTCGCAGCGTGGCAGCCGCGCGTGAACGCTCAGGTCAGCACCGTCGACTCGGATCGCAATAGCGACGACAGCGTCACTGTGCAGGCGCCCTATGTCAGCGTCGTCGAGCTGCAACAACCCAAGGTTCGCATCGTGGATGACGATCAGGCACGTGTGCGTGTGATCGAGTGATCGAACAACGTGAGGGCAGTTATGACCATGCATCGGTGGCTCGTCGTGGGTGTCGTCGTCGGCTCGATGTGCGCCGCACCAGCTTCACTGCGTGCACGTGCACGTGCCGAAGGCGTCTCTAGCGCGAGCGACGTCGCCCGTGCCGAAGGCTACGCCGCTGATGCGTTCGAGGCCTATTCGCGCAAAGACTACTCCGCGGCCGTCGCGCTCTACCTGAAAGCGCTGGACACATCACCTACGGCTGACATGTTGTACAACCTCGCGCGCATCTACGACGGTAAGCTAAAGGACCGCCAACTCGCGATCGACTACTATCGCCGCTACGTACGCGATCCCGGCGCGGAACCAACGCGATTACGTGCCACTAACGAGCGCCTCTCTCAGCTGCTCGAGCTGGAAGCCATCAGCACGGAGACACCTCCGGCTGGGAAGCGAGCCGAGCTGCCTGCAAGCGCACCGTCCAGTAGCGACACTCGAGTGCCGCCCCGCTCGAATGCGCGCGAAGAAGGGATCACGGGCTTGCATGTGCTCGGCATCGTGGCGCTGACGGCGGGGGTGACAGGATTGGGCATCGGAGGCGGATTTGGCTTGGCGGCAAAGTCCGACGACGAGGTTGCGGAGCAGTCCTGCGACGGCAATGCATGCCGCAGTCAACGGGGCCTCGATGCGTCACGCGATGCGACGAGTGCTGCGACGATCTCCACGATCGGTTTCATCGCCGGGGGGGTGTTGTCGACCCTCGGCATAGTGACGCTATTGATTGCTTCTTCGGATGACGAAACCGAACGCAAGGTGGCGAACTTGTCACTAACACCGTTGACAGGTCCAAGTGTCCTCGGCACTCAACTCGCCGGTCGGTGGTAGGTGCCTATGTTGCGAACCAAGCTAATGCTAGCAGCCGCGTCGATCACGTTGATCGAACTGGCAGCATGCGCGAACGTCCTAGAGCTTGCCGACAATCCGCAGCTGGTGGAGACCGGTCCGTGGCGCTGCGTGAAAACGCCGATGGAGCCGGAACCACCCGCCAAGGACAAGGCACTCGTGCGCGTGCACGTGTGCAACTTCGTGAGTTCGAACTGCAGCGAGGCCGTGACTGGGCTCACGGCGTCGCTGTGCAACAAGCGCGACGTGAACTGCGCGGACCCGATTCGCAAGGACATCGAACAGGTCGCTGGTGACTTCAGTTTCGCTGTGCCTACCGGTGGCGATCTCGGTGTCGGATTCGACGGCTACCTGCAGATCAGATCTGCAACCGCGCTGTGCACCGACGAAAGCGTGTTCGGTCCCGGGGCGGCAATGCTGTGCGGCCTCACGGCCGGCTGCGATCCGGCGAAGCCAGACGATCGCTGCAGGTTACCCACGTATTCGCCATCGATGCTCTTCTTCAATCCCCCGGTTCGAGCCGACCTCGCGGAGCCATTGCTGCTTCCGCTGATTCCCACTTCGGCAGCGTTGAGTCTGACTCAAGCGGCGGGTGGCGATGTCGATCCGACGACGGGCAACGTCTTCATCACGGCGCGAGACTGCGACGACAAGCCGGCTCCGGGGGCGCGCTTCGGCATGACCTCGCGCAACGACGACCACGTGACCATTTTGTACGTGAGCGACGGCGTCATCAGCAATTCCGCAGTCGCGACGGACGAGAGCGGTATCGGCGGCCTGCTAGGAGTGCCTGCCGGGTTTTCGAGCATCGCTGGTTTCGCCGGAGTCGATGACTCGCCCGAGGCGAAGTTCGGAGAAATCGGCGTTCAAGTTGCACCCTTCACGATCACCTACGCGACTCTCGCGCCGGCCGTGACAGAATGAGTGCCACTGCGTAGCTCGATGAACGGCGATTCTGGATCAGAATACCGACCTGTCTCGAGCGACCAGTGCAGATTGCCGAACATCCAGGCGCGTTGCCCGGCGAGATAGTGGTTCAAGCGCGCGTCCATTCTTGCGCCGCGGCTCGCGAGCCTCGTCGCGACCCGCTCGAACAGTGCCACGTCGTCGTTGATGATCTCGATCACCCGCTCGATCGCATCTTCCAAGCACAGCTTTTCGTGCGTGGCGATCACGTGCACTAGATTATTCGGACTGCCGTTACGCAGGACTTCTTTCGGGTACGACACCAAGTCGTTGGTGAACGCCACGACGTTCGTACACAAATCCCGCAGCTGGACCCATTCCGGCCGCCGGAGCACACGCGAGGGAAGCTCCCCTGCGCCGGCGATCTCGATCAAATCCTGCGTGCACAGCACGGCCGAATCCCAGCGGCGTTGAGCCGCATACGCTTCGACGCTCGGCACGGTGCCGGCGGTCCAGTGTCGCGCGCCCACCAGAGTGCCATGCAGCAAGTAGGTCTGGACATCGTCGGCAAACCGCTTCAGCCAGGCGTGCGAGGCGCGAGACGCCAAGCGGGCGCGAATGTCCAGCAGCAGCCGGCCCGCGGCATCGTCATCGGGCACTGGCGCGCCATCGTGCAAGGCGGCCAAGTGCGACTGGAAATAGCGTTGCAGCAGTTCGGGATGCTTGCCGTACGCCTCGTCCTCTTCGGCTTGATCGTCCACGTAGAACAAGTACGTGATGAAGTCGTTGCAGATCGTGAGTTGATCGAGATCGGCGTCCGGATACACGAGTGAAGTCAGCAGCTCGAAGCGTCCCGCGCGAAACTTGCGAAGGCTCATGCGATCCGCGCGGATCATTCCGACGTGTTCGCATAGCTCCAGTGTTCTGCGGTGGAGCGCGTCGAGTAGCGACTGATCGACGAAGCTTCGACGCTTCGGAAGCGAGAGTGTAGCCAGTGTCAGCATGGTGCCCCGCCGTGGTGGGGAGAAACCGGTGACGAAATCAGCTTCGTAGCTGACAGTGACACAAGTCATGTGCTTAGACAGCACGTGTCTGCGCTTACGTCGCGAAACTTCATCGCCTGTCATCGACTGTGGCTAGTGTTTTAGTCGATATGACTGACAGTTCATTTAGTCCAAGCTCCGATCGATCTGCGAAGCGTGGACGCGCAGACCAAATCGACTAGTCGTTAGAGACAGCGAGCGCGGCGTTACGATGCAGTGTGGCGTTTCAGCTCGGTAGCGGCGTTGCGTCGTATAACAAAGCCGATGAAACGATGCCGATGAGCGTGCGTTCATGATCGACCGCGAGTGCTTCGAACCAGCGCCTTCGCTCGCCCCGCCGTCTCTTGTCGCGTCGCTCGCCCCATCTCTGTGCGCTTCCGATTTCAGTGCAGTGAGCGTAGCGACGGGCTCGCGATTCGTCGTAGAGGTGGCGCGCCGTAGGCGTACACGAGTTCGCGATCAATGCTGAAAAACTTCAGTGCACCAAGCGACCCGCGGGAAAGTCGAGCACCGGGCCACCCGCGCCCGCGGCAACCACAGCCACGAACATTGCTGTTGTTGCAACTATCGTGATCAGGGCGGCGCGAGTGAATGTGGAAGCGCTCGCGCTCTCAGGCCCGGTCATTGCACCTCAGAACGACACATCGACTCCTTGCGGTAGTCTGAAAAGGTCGCGCGCCCCTTTTAGATTGCCGCAAAGTTGGGTTCCATCGCGAAGTGCTTATTGCCCTCCGACCTGTCCGTACGCATTTCGCCTCAGGCATCGTGCTCTGCGTTGCGTGCCAATCCACCAACTTAGCGATCCGTAGTGAGATTCCCGCACTACTTTCCCCCGGAGGAACAGCAGTCCGTGTGTCGTCGTTTGATCGAGACGTTTGTGTCGATGCCGATCTGCACTCTGGCCAGACCGATAGTCAGGGACGGATGCGATTTTGGAGCGAAGCGTGCGGCCGTGTCCGAGTCGTTGCGTCTCGCGTTGGGCTACTCCCCGAGGAGCGAGACCTCGACACCTGCAGCCGGACGCTCGTCGACTTTCGCATGCGACCTTGGCCTGAACCAAAAGCGAACGCTGAACCAGCCGCGCTTGCGACGTTGGAATTTATTGAAGCACTAGCCCGGCAAGATTGGCCGGCAGTGCAGCAGCACCTGATTGATTCCGATACGGTGCCTCTGTATCGAGGACCTGAAGGTGTCCGACGAAGCTCAGCGGCAACGGGACAGTCAGCCACGTTGTGGAGAATAGAGGTGCTTGCGGTGCATGACTCCGGAGCGACACGAGCAGTCGATGTGGCATTGGCATACGATGATGGCTGCGAAAGCACCTGGCGAATCGCATTGAGCACGAGGCAGGGCGCGTGGCTCGTGGACAGGATGGCGCCGCTCATGCCTGCGAGGTTGAAGCGCGAAGCCCAGTCCGGCCACTAGAATTCAATGCGCAGCCAAGGCATGACGCTGGGAGATGATGACTCTTCGAAGTGCCCCTTGACCGGTATACCAACCGCTTGCTCTTGAAACGTCGAAGCCGGTAACGGCCGCGAAGCACGCACTTCGCCGATGAACTGCTTCCACTTTGGATCTTGGCGCATTCCTTCCAGTGCGAAATAGCGCTGCACGAACACTGCTTGTTGTTCTGCCGAAAGTGCGTAGATCGAAGGCGCCGCTCCCAGCTGCGACTTGGTCAAGCGGTACGCTGCATTTCGGTCGCCTTCGAGGATGGCAGCGACAGCTTGTGCGCAGAACGAGTTCGATATGTAACTCGTGCCTCGTGTCTGGAACTGCCAAATGTGTGTCAGCTCGTGGATCAAAGTGTAGTCGGCAAGGGTCTGACGCGGATCGACCCGGATATAATTTCCAAGAGTCGTCGGAGAGTTGCCGATCGCAGCACTAACGATTCGCACGCGTGCGTAGTCAATGGACGACTCGAAGATCGGTCGAGCTAGATTGACTTGATTCTCGCTGAGACGCACCGCCTGCGCTGCCAGAGCATTGCCTGCAAGGCCGAGAAACGTTTCGAGGTTAGGCAGCCGTATGCGTACCCCAGTAACACCTCCTGGTGGATTCTCGGGCGTTCTACCGGTCGATGCGAGTCCTGTTCGGTCGTCCCCCATAGTTCTCCGCGTATATGCCAAGCCGCACTGGCATACAATCGGACGAGCGACGGTTCGACGTGCGCAAGGCGTGGCTCGTTGGCGGCGGGAACACGGCGCGCGCTGACGAAGGCCGCAAGCTCATTCGAGCGCGCCGCGCCCATGTGCGCTACTAACGCCGCGTGACCGTTCCCTCGCTCTCCACGACAATTGGTGACTTTGCGCTGTGCGAATACTGCCTGACCGTCGGCGGTCGCAGCTGGTCGTTCTGGCACACCGGCGCAGTGCTCACGGTCGAACAGGAAATGCAATATCTCGATCGCGAGAGCGGTCGCTTGCCGTATGGCGCGATGCTGTGGCCCGCATCAATCGCACTCGCGCACGAACTACTTGTGGGGGGCGACGCGCTGCCAGGGAAACGCGTGCTGGAGCTTGGTGCGGGCACCGGTATTCCTGGCATCGTTGCCGCCACGCTGGGTGCTCATGTGCTGCAGATCGATCGGAGCGAGATTGCGCTGCATCTGTGCGCGAGAAACAAAGAGCGTAACGGCGCAACGACCGTAGAAGTTCGCGGCGCTGAATGGGACACGTTCCAAAGTGACACGCAGTTCGAGCTGATCCTTGGATCGGACGTCCTCTACGCCGCAACCATGCACGATCGCCTGCGAGCGATCTGCGACGACTACCTCGCGCCGGGCGGCAAGGTGTTGTTTTCCGACCCGTTGCGTTCGCAGAGTCTGCCCATGCTCGAAGCGATGGAAGCGAGCGGCTGGCGCGTCTCGCTCAGCAAGTGGTCGGTGGAAGTAGAGACTGGCGTGCGACCAATCGCAGTCTACGAGGCGATTCGGCGGTAGCCCAAGAACGCTGGGGAGTGCAACCAGTTACTGGCCGAAATCTTCAATACTCGAGCTCTCCGCGCTGCTAGGTACATTCTCGACGGAGAACACAAACATGACACCTCTCCAAGGCATCCTCGCGAGCCTCGTCGCAACGACATCGCTTCTCGCCGCGGCGAGTACCGTGGCAGAGGCGGAACCACCCGCATCAAAGCCCACGCTCGAATTCCGAGGCGCACACGTTGTCGTCGAAGACGTTCCGAACACCGTGAAGTTTTATGGACGTGCGTTCGGGCTCTCACTCAAATACATGCATCCAACCCAAGGCTACGCCGAGCTCGCGAGCGGCGCGGTCTTACTCGCGTTCATCAGCGAAGAGTTCATCAAAACGGCGAACCTGTTGGGCACGCTGAAATATCAAAGGAATCGGCGCGAACACGACGCCGGCGGCAGTCAGCTGGTGTTTGTCTCGACGAACATCGCCGATGACTACACGCGTGCACTACGAGCCGGCGCAGTCATGATCAAATCGCCCGAGCTCAAGCCTTGGGGCCAGACTGTGGGATACTTGCGTGACATCAATGGCTACATGGTCGAACTCTGTACGCCCCAGACGCGATGATCCCCGCATCACCGCGACTGCGGAATGGTATGCACCGCCGGCTTCGCTCGCCCCAACGATCAAAGACTTCTGGGTCTTTCGCGGCACGCGGACGACACCCGACATTCTCGAGCGCGTCCTCCCCGATGGATCCGTCGCTCTGATCATCGCGCTCGGCGACGGCGGCGGAGAGATCTTCGCGCGCGGCCCGATCGCACGCGGCCACACGATCACGTTCAGCGCGACTCGCTCGTATGTCGCCGTGCGACTGCGCGCCGGAATTGCGGGCCACCTCTTCCGCCTGGATGCCGCTTCGCTCACGACGCTTCGCGTTCCCCTGCGCGATCTTTCAGAATGCGTCCTCAAGACTGAGCTTGGGCGCGTCGCCCTCCCGAGCCAGCCACGCGAGGCGCTCGCCGCGATCAGACCGGCCCTCGAACGCAGCCTCTCCACGCGAGATCTTGAACACGGGACCGCCCTTAGCCGTCTCGTGGCGCAGCTCGAAACCACTCTGAACCCGAACTCTCCATCCGAGATCGCAATCGCACTCGGCACCAGCGAGCGAACGCTGCGACGCCGCATGCTCGCCGAAATCGGACTCACGCCCAAGCGTTACCTTCGCGCGCTGCGCGTGCGACGAGCACTCGCGCTGCTTGCGCGCGACGGCGTACGCGCAGCCGCTCGCGTGGCTCTCGAAGTCGGATACTCCGATCAGTCACACCTGTGCCGCGACTTCGAAGCATTGTTAGGCTGCGGACCGAGCACATGTTTGGACTTGCCCGTGACTGAACCACTCACATCGCCGCTGGCAGTTTTTCCGGCAGCGTCCTCCGAGCCCTCCTGCTCCTGAAAGCCGCAACACGGGATCCATTTCACACTTCCGCGTACTGCTCGTGAGCGATCTCGAGCAGTTCACGCGTACGATCGTGGAGCTGGGTGATCAGCGCGGCCGTCAGCTCATGAAAAAACACGACGCGATTCTGCGTGCCGCCGTGCGGGACAACAATGGCACA
>DASRXR010000679.1:0-6263 GCA_035687405.1 Polyangiales bacterium | reverse complement strand
GCGGCGCGAGTGGCACGACGGATGCCTCGCATCCACTGCCGGGGTTTCCATCGATCCGGCATCCGAGGGAGTACTCATCGATCCGGAGTCCACGAGGGGAGTGTTCACCGAGCCTGCCTCGACCTGAATCGCCGAGTCGCTGCTGCTCTGCGAGGCTTCTCCGGCGTCTCTTAGCGGTGCTTCTGAGGGCGACACCGGGTCCAGGAGCGAGGTCGAACCTCCGCCGAAACGGCACGCCCAGAGCCCGGACACCGCAATTGCGGCTGCCAGCACCCAGCCCGCACGCTGCCAATTGCCGGTGCGCGTCGCCGCAAACGGTGAAGAAACCATGCTCGTTACTGCCCGCTACGCTGCATTCCTTCAAACCTTCGGAGCTCGAGCGGAAAGGGCCACGCGGTCCCTCCTAAAATGCCAATGACAGATACAGCGCTGCCGCGAGGATCCAACCTCCACTCGCGAAACCGGGCCAACCGGGATTGTTGGTTTGTAAGCCTTCCGCGCCCGCGACCGGATCACCACTCTTCTGTGCGTCGTCCGGAAGCTCGTCCTTGACGTGGTCGGGCGCAAGCACTGCTCCGTCCGCGCGGGTCGGTGTCGCGAGCTTGGCCTGATGCCGTGGCACGAGACGGCTAACCTGCAGTTGGGCTCCGACACTCATCGCCGAGCCGAACAATTGGAAGTCGTATTTGGCTCCGAGACCACCAGACGCGCGATCGTTGTCCACGTAGTTCGTGCGACCTCGTTGCAGTGGCACCGGAGTGGGTGTGTACGAGAGGTCGAGCGATGTACTGACGTCACCCAGCCGATAGCGAAGCCCAACGGTCGGTGAGAGCGTGTTGGCCCAAGCAAATGCGGGCGATGGTTTCTCTCCATGCCGGTCGATGTACGACGACCAGTCGGCGTACAGTGCCGTCGCAGCGACCGTGAGTGTTTGCTCCTTCTCCTGCAGGATGTCGTACGACGCGCCCAGACCGATCTGCCACGGCGTATAGTCGAGCACGAACGTGAGACCAGACGACTGTTCGATCCCATTCGCGAGCAGGAACTTGAAGCTGGTGCCGAGCTCGACGCGCTGCGGCGTGTGCGCCGTTGCGGTCAGTCGAAGTCGATCGGTCGCCTTGTAGCTGACGCCGAAGTGCGGCGAGATCCCGATGTTGACGCTCGCGTCCATGTCGAGCTGGATCGCGCCGAGGTTGCCGGTGTCTGCGACGTACGCGCCCGCAATGACTGCGGCCTTGAGCGCGAACGTCGCGCCCGCACCGATCGAGAGTCTATCACTCAGCTTGATGCCGAGCCCGAGCGCCATCGACAGCGCGAGCATCCGGTCCGAGTACAACTCGGGGTGCAGACTGTTCGAGAAATACTGCTCGCGCTCGTCGTTGAAGAACGCGCGCATCTTCGTGAACTCGCCGTTCGGGATGAGACCGTGAAAGCCGATCGTGGCGCGGTCATGGAACAGCTTCACGACGAGGCCGACCGTCTCGTAGCTCCGCGTACCGTGTCCCGAGCCCGCGCCTTGTCGCGGACGCGGGTCGAACTCCGCGCGTCGCGCGTCCATCTTTCTCCCATTTTGGAGCAAGTTGGTCGGGATCGGATAGTTGTCGAAACGCTTGGTGTCCGCATGACCGAATGTCTCGATGCCCTCGGGAATCGCGAACTCAGTGCCGGGCCTACCATCCAGCTCGATCCCGTAACCTTCATTCAAGATGACGAGCCCGACGGTGACGCTTGCCGGCGCGTCGCTGAGCAGCGCCGGGTTGAAATACGCAGCTGCCGACCCGCCGGGGACAGTTCGCGCCTGCATCGCTGCAGACGACCCGGTGTCGCCGATGAAGTCTTGCAGCGGCGAGGCAGACGCGCGCTGCGACAGCGATACGACAATGATCAGCGCGGCGATCGCCACGCTGGCGATGAATCGACTTCGTGCGTTGGACATACGACTACGTCACATCCCAGCCGCTTTAGGCGTCAGCGTGGGTGCAAGCTCGCGGAGGCTCTTGCAGATGGCGTCGTCGTCGCCGGTGGCTTGATCCGGCTTCAGCCGCACGAACTGTGCGAAGTGCAGCTTCGCATCGGCGGCGCGCACGGCTTCGGAAGCGAGAAACGGCGAGCCGTCGAACGCCATGACGTTTGGCTCTTGATCCCACGTCAGCGGCAACTCGAAGGCCGAGCTGACGTTGGGGACGGTCCCCGACAGCTGTGTCCACTCGCGCGTCGCGACGAAGACCTTCCCCGTCACGGTGCCGGTCAGAATCCCTGTGATCCCTGGGTTTCCGTCACCATCCCAGTCCTCCCAACCGGGCGTCGTGTCCGTCGCTTTTTGATCTACGCTCGGCAGCGGGACCGACGGGTCGAGGTAGTGCGGCACAGTCGCGCCGTAAATCGTGTAGAGCTTCGCGAGATCGACCTTGCAACCGTTTGCGGCCTTGGCGCTGGTGCCCTTGCGTCCGGCGTAGACGACTTTGCGCATGACTGAGGGCCACGCGCCCGAGAAGTTCCCCATGATCGCGAAGTCGCCGTCGGCGATCGTGTCGTTGAGGCACTGCATGCCTTTCTTGATCGTGAATGTGTCACCTGACTGTTCGATCTCGTAGTAGATGAACTTGTGGTTGTATTGCAGCTGGCCCAACCCATCTGTCACCTGATGGAGCGTGGTCAGCCAGCGACCACTCAGATCACAATCCGCCGCGGGAGCCAGCGTGCCCGCCGTCTGCCCGTTGGGGCTCGGTCCGCTTGCAGCGCCCGCCGCGCGCCCCGCGCCACCGGCAGCACCCGCTTTGCCTGTGTCGTTGGGGGAGCCTGCAGCACCCATCGCCTGCGGTCCGGTGCCCGCCGCTCCCGCAGCGGTTGAACCCACGGACGAGCTGCCCGCGCCCGCGGAAAACGAAGGCGTCGCCGTGCTTCCAGCTTGTGCCGTTTGCCCGTAGTAGCCAGGCGCCACGATGTCGCGCTCGAAGTCACAGGCGCTCGTGCCCGCGAGTAGGAAAGCCGTGAGAAGTGTCGCGACATGCGTCCGCATGTCCGCTACCTGCACGGTTGGCGCCCTTCCTTCACGCCAATCTCAGAAGCGAGCGCTAGCCCCCGTCACGCGTATCCCTGCCGCTCAGAGCTGCGCGGCCGGTTTACTGCCGCCCGCGGCTGCATCCTTCAATGTTTTTTGCCGAAACTTCATGCCGGCACTCCGTTCACTCGGAGATCCGAAACTGATGGCCTTTTGACCGCTTCGGCAAACACTCGGCCCCAAGCTGTAGCGCGCCGCCGGCAGTAGTCCTTACGCACGCCGCGGCGTCGCCGCGTGCACATCCTGGAGGAGCCATGGCAGGTACGGAGTCTCGACGGAGTTTGTGGTTTCTAGTTTCGGCCGTCGTCGTGGTCTCACTCGCGCCTGCGGCATTCCGTGGCCACGCGCAGGACGCCTCGGCCGCGGTGCGGGCGACGAAGCCGGCGCCGGGCGATGAAATCCTCGGTGAGTGGTGGACGGAGAAGAACGAAGGTCGGATTCTGATGAAGCGAGCGTCGGACGGCACGTTTCTCGGGAAGACCACCTGCTGCGTTCCCGAAAAGCCGTCGAATGATCATCCGACCCACGACATCAACAATCCGAACCCGAAGCAGCGCTCGCGCTCGAACGTCGGCATCATCATCATCTGGAAACTCAAGTACGAAGGCAACGGCGAGTACGCCGACGGGTACGTGTACAATCCTCGCGACGGGAAGACCTATCGGATCGACATGGAAGTGGTCGACCGCAATACGGTCGAGATCCGCGGCTACCTCGGTATTTCATTGCTCGGACAGACTCAGACTTGGAAGCGAGTTCAGCCAGCGGCGAAGGCCCCTGCGACGGCCACGCGCTGATAACGACATGAGAGTCCTCGCCTCCACACTCGTTTGCCTGCTCGGCACGCTATACGGGTGCGAGGACGTCGCGACAATCGGTGGGCTGTGTCCCACCGATTGTGCATCGGGTGGGTCCGGATCCCTGGGTTGCGACGAGAGACGCTGTAGCGTCGATACCGGAGCTAGATTCGATGCCGGTCCGACACTCGATGCATGCGCCGCTGGTGGCTGCAGCCCCGACGCGGGTCCGGTCTGCAGCGAAGAGCTGCACGAGCTCTCGAGGATGCAGGTCGACCTCATCCTGGTCGTCGACGACTCGGCCTCGCTTGCGCCATGGTGGCCTGCGTTGAACGACGGCCTAGTGCAGTTCCTGCAGAACACCGAGGCGAGCGGCCTCGCGATCGGATTGCAGCGGTTCGATGAGGTCTGTGAAGCGGAGCCGTACAGCGTCCCGGTCGTACCGATCGCTCCGCTCGCCGACAATCGGCAGGCGCTGCTGCAAGCACTCCCGACGGGCGTCGTGACGACGTCGACGGTGCCCGCACTGGACGGTGTGCTCCGCTATGCGCTCAGATGGGCGATCGAGAACCCCGCCGAACGTGTGGCCGTGGCGCTGCTCACCGACGCATCGCCGGGCGCCTGTGATGCACTGGTCGGAGACTACGACGGCGAAGCGCAAAGACTCGCTCGCGCGGCTTACGAAGGGATGCCTTCGATCGAGACCTACGTGATTGGATTCAGCTCGCTGACAGGCCCTGGCCCGCTCGCGCTCGCGGGCGGTACCGTGCCGATCCCGATCGGGGTGACACCGGCGGATGGCGAGGTCTTGTCAGCACTCGAAAGAGTGCGAGGGACGGCGCAGCCGTGCGCGTTTCGCTGGCAGTCAGGCTGGATGCTCGCGTCCGATTCCGCGGTCGTGATAGTCGCGTCCGATGGGACTGAGCGTCGTGTTCCCATTTTGTCGAGCGCCTCGGCGTGCGCGCGAGATGCCGGCTTCTACGTCGCGAATCTCGACGATTTCTATCCACTGATCGCGTGCGAAGCCACGTGTGAGAATCTCACCGCGACGCATCGCGTCTCGTTGTCGCGCGCCTGCGTCGAACGCTAGTTACGCGATGCGTGGCCAGGGATTCAGGTAGTTGCACGTGACGAGGAGCGTGTCTCCGGCCTCGAGCTTGGCCGCTGCTTGCCCGGCGCGTACTCTGCACCCATGACCAACCCAGACGGGCCTGTCTCCGCAGACCCCACGAGTGTGCTCAGAAAGCTCGGTCGCAGCGAGGTACTCGTCGAGCCGGTTTCGCTCGGCGGCGAAGGTATTCTGCGAACGGTCGGCCGCAGTGGTGAAGCGGTGCCGATGATCCTCGAGGCTCTTCGGCTCGGCGTGCGTTATTGCGATACCGCGCCCGCCTACGCGCAGAGTCAGGACTACTACGGCGAAGCGTTTCGCGCGGCAGGTCCGGGCTCGCGTGAGCGTGTGTTTTTGGCTTCGAAGACGCACGCACGCGATCGGGATGGTGCGCTGCGGTTGCTCGATGCCAGTTTGCGCAAGCTGGGAACCGATCATCTCGATCTGTGGCAACTGCACGACTTGCGCGAGCCGGAGGAGCTCGACCAAATCTTCGGGAAGGGCGGGGCGATCGAAGCGGTCGAGCGCGCGCGCGCTGACGGTCGCGTGCACAAGGTCGGAATTACCGGTCATCACGATCCCGCGATCTTGGTCGAAGCGATGCGCCGTTATCCGGTGGACACCGTGTTGTGTCCGATCAATCCGGCCGATCCGCGCCGCCAGCCTTTCTTGACGACCGTGGTGGCCGAAGCGCGCAAGCGTGGGGTCGGTGTGATCGGGATGAAGGTGATGGCGGCGGGCCAGCTGCTGCAGGATCGTGCTGCATCTGCGCAAGAGCTGATCCGTTACGCCGCGAGCTGGGCTGACACGGTGATCATCGGTTGTTCCTCGATTGCAGAGGTGCGTGCGAACCTCGAAGCAGGTCGCAGCTTCGGGCCGATGTCGGCCGAGGAGCGGAACGCGCTCGAGGCACGGCTCGCGAGGAACGCCAGCCGTTACGACACGTTCAAGGCGTAGTGGCCGCAAGTGATCCGGGCGCGCGACTTACGACTCGCAATCCTGCAGCGTCGTGAATTGATCAGCGATCGGCGCGAGCTGATCATATCGGCACTTGCCACTCGGTATGCAGGCGTTCGCGCTGTGCTCCGCGCGACCAGTTGCCGAGGGTGAAGTCTATGGCGTTGTCGAAGTGGATATCCGTGTGCGGACTGATCGGGTCGTTTGCGGTCGGCTCCATCACTGCGTGTGGTGGCGAAAAACCTGCGGATTCAATGGCGATCGCTGGGCAAGGCGGAACTCCGTCGATCGGCCCCGTCGACAATCCTGGTTCCGGGGGACGGGCTGCAGCTGGCAGCGG
>DASRXR010000678.1:0-4772 GCA_035687405.1 Polyangiales bacterium | reverse complement strand
AGACGCCGCCGGTCATGCCGTTGCAGTCGTCGGGCTCATCGCACGAGCACGATGCGTTCGGATGATTTCCCGCGCACGGTTTGCCGGTCGGGCACGACGTGGTCGAAGCGCGGTCGATGCAGCCGTGTTCATCTGCGACGCAAGTGTCGAGGCGAGCGTCGCTCGAGCAAAACGAACCGGGTCCGCTCTCGCAGCCGGTGGGCGGAGGTTGGCAGGTGCAGCTAGCGGTCGGGCCGTTCTCGACGCACATCTGTCGTTCGCCGCAAGGTGTGACAGTCGTCCAAACGAGGCAGCCATCGACCAGTCCACAAGCTTGAAGCTCAGTGGAAGACAGGCATTGCAAGTCGCCGAGACTGCAGACATCGCTGCAGCTAGGTCCGCCGGCAGCACTACCGGCCATGCCGCCGCTACCAGCCCCACCCGAACCAGCCCCACCCGAGCCAGCGCCTCCACCGGCTACACCGCCGCTACCAGCTGCACTCGATCCGCCGCCAGTGCCAGCGTTTTTCGTCCCGCCGGTTCCACCGTTCGAGGCTTCGTCGCTGCCGCTGCCATCGCCCGAATCCGCAGCTGGTGGCTGCGAACCGGAATCGCTGCCGGAGTCCAGGTTAGTTGCTGGATCCAGCACGCCTGAATCGAGGCTGTTATTAGCTGCGTGGATGCCGAGTACATCGCGGCACCCTGCAGCCAACAGCAGCACAACCCCCAACGCGATCTGCGAGGTGCGCACGCTCAACCACCCGTGATTAGACTATCGATGGACCCCAGGACTGTACAGTGAACTGCATAACAGCCGGCAGCTGATTGTTCGCTGGCCTACGTCCGAAGCTGACGGCTGCGAGTCAGTAGAGGTGTGGTCGAGTGTCGGGCTCGGGACTGTGTCGTCGTGGTCGTCAACGTTCTCTTCAACATGGACGTATTCGATCCGAACGACTCGGCGACACCAACCCGAGAATAGTTAAGGCCAAGACGAGAGACCGTCGCCCATCACATGCAAGTCGCATGTGACAAATACGTAAGGTTCTCTCGGGGTCGGGAACGTCGTGCTCGGGACCGTCGCGCCGTGACAACGCTGGGTGCGTAGACTCTTCGTTGGCATGGCGCGAGAGCCGGCTTGCTGCACCGTAGAGGAAGCGACTGGGGCCGGTGCATTTGCAAGCCGGCGTGTCCCGAGCGCGATGTTCCCGACCCCGAGAGAACCGTAAGCCAGCCGAAAGCGGCATCGATTGGGAGGGCTGCGCGCGGAAACGAGACCCCCGAGGTAAGCCATGAAGCGACACCTGAACACGCACCAGGACCCAACCGCCCGCACCACCCTGACTGTGGCGTGTTTCACACGGAAATTGTGTCCTTACGCCTAAGCTGACAGCTCGCGCGTATGGACTCACGCCCGCACACGCTGCAGGCTGGAGCAGCCGCGCGCTCGGCAGGGTTTCGGGGGCTGGCTCGTGGTATTTGCACTACAGGTGACGGACACGAATGGGCGGCCGATTTGCGCTTCTGATCGGAACTGGAAGCTTTCGGGACGGATCGTTGCCGCACCTGGACACGCCGCCGGCAGACGTTCGTGATCTCGCGGCACTCCTCCGCGACCCCTACATCGCCGGCTTCGATCCCGTCATCGAGCTAATCGACGCCAGCACCCAACAGGTCGGCCGAGAAATCGCTCACATCCTCGACCGTCGCCACCGCGACGACCTCGTCCTCCTTTACTACGCCGGCCACGCGCTCTTCGACGACGAGGGCCAACTCCACCTCGCGATGCACGATACCGAGCTCGACCTCCTCAGCCCGACCTCCATCTCAGCCGCCTTCATTGCGGCCGAGATGGACCGCAGCCGTTCGCGGCGACAGCTCTTGATGCTCGATTGCCGATTCGGCAGCGGACTCGCGCACGGCACCAAAGGCGCGCCGCTCACCTCCAGCAGCAGCTCGCCGGGCCACGCCATCAGCTCGCTCCCCGACGCCCAACGTCTCGCAAGCGCTTTTCACACCGAAGGCCGCGGCCGTGTGGTCTTCGCGGCCTGCGACGACCCCGGCCGCAAAAGCACCGTCCCCGGGTTTCGCCGCTCCCAAATCCCAGGCGACCCGAGCGAGCCTCCGAACTCGCCATTCACCTACGCGCTGCTCGAAGGCCTGCGCGGCGCGGCCGACCTCGACCGCGACGGACGCATCACGATCGACGAGCTCTACCAATTCGCGCACGGGCAGCTCTCGCAGAGCACGACGAACTTGCTGCCGTGCAAACGCGGCGAATCGTCGAATGGTGTTCCGATCGCCTATGCGGCGCGGCGGCCCAGTGTCCCGCCGTCGTACGCGCGAACGAGCCGGCCGCCCGGCCCCGGCGCGCTGATCTCCGACCGCTATCTCACACTTTCCATCCTCGAAGAGGGCCGGCTCGGAATCGTGTTTGCCGCGCGCGACGAACGCACTGGGCAGCCGGTCTCGGTTCGCATCTTGCGGCCGCCGGGTTCGACCGACCCAGTCACGCTCGAGCGATTCCTGCGCGAAGCCCAGGTCGCGAGCCAGATCGATCATCCGAACGTCGTGCGAATCCTCGAGCTCGGCTTCGAAGGTCGGTCTGCCTTCATCGTGATGGAGCCGCTCGACGGTGAATCGCTCGGCGCGTTCTTGCGGCACAAGTCGCGGCTCGAGCTCGGCGAAACGCTCGAGATCCTGCTGCCCGCGATGGCAGCCGTCGGCGCCGCCCACGCGCAAAACATCCTGCACCGCGACTTGAATCCAGAAAACATTTTCGTGAATCGCGATCCGAACGGCACGATCGCGACCATCAAAGTGCTCGGGTTCGGAATGTCGACGATGCTCGACGAGACTGCACGCAGCAGCGCCGGCCGCGGTATCCGCAGCCCGCACTACTTGCCACCCGAGCAGCTCCTCGGCAAAGACCCAATCGACGTGCGTGCAGACGTCTACGCGTTCGGCGTGATGCTGTACGAGGCGCTCACGGGAGCCCGGCCGTTCTCGGCAGAGAATCACGGAGCGGTGTTGTTCCGCATCGGCGTGGGCCAAGCCGAGTCGCCGAGCGTCGTCTGTCCAGAAGTGCCGGCCGCGATCGATGCGATCGTGCGCAAAGCGATGGCGAAAGATCGCTCCCAGCGGTACGCCGACGTCGATGACCTGCGTCGCGCGTTGCAAGCTGCCGCACGCGAGCAGGGCTTGGTCTCGACCTTCGATAGCTCGGCGCCCCAGCGCAGGTCATCGCGCGCACCGATGACTCGCGAAGTGAAGATCGAAACACCCGCCGTGTTCGAACGTCCGTTTCCGAACGCGCAGGCACCACGCTCACGCAACTGGCTGATCGGTGTCTCGCTCCTAGCAGCTGCCGGCGGCGCTGCGGGCTGGTTGCTGAGCGGTTCGTTGACGGAGGAACCGACTCGCGCTTCGAGCGCAACGATGCAGCCTTCGGCCACCGAAGCGCGCCCGGCCCCAGTCACGCCGCAAACCGCATTGCCATCACCGCCCGCCGCGGCGCCAGCGCCCGCACCCGCTGCGACTCCCACGACCCCGCCCAACGCGGGTGCACCCGCCGCGGCTCCGGCGCCCGCGCCCTCCCCCGCAGTCGAGCCCCCAGCGTCGCAAACTGCATCGAGCGAGACCGCAACTCCGCAACGCAAGCCTCCGATGCCCGCAAACCTTGCAGCATTTCTCGCTGATGCCGGCATCCCAGTCGATTCCGTCACACCGCGCGAAGCTCGCCGTATGTTGATCCAATCGCGCACCGATGCACGAGCTGCCGCCCGTGCTGAAGGGAAGCGCGCACGTGAAGCGCTGCGGCATCCAGACCTCAATCTTCCCGCGCCCGCGGACGACACGCTCTCGATCGCGCCGATGCCGGATATTCCGGCCGCAACGAAAGCGCCTGGGCAATAGTTGCTTGCAGACCTGCGAGTGATATTTTGCGGCATGGCTACGCACAAGCTGCCGCTCATCGAAATCGGGTTTCAGGCCTTCACGCACGACGGCGGCGAGGAGTTCGGTGCCGTTCGCGACGTGCAGCCCGACGGTCGCCCCGAGATCATCGTGTACATCGAGAACAGCGGTGAATACACGGTGCCGCTCTCCGCAGTGACCGGAGTGCACTCGGAGAAGGTCGTGGTCGACGTCAGTCAGCTTCCGCCCAACGTGCAGCAAGCGATCGAGCACGCCCACGAGAAGGAAGAGTTCTAGGAATCCACTAGAACTTGCCGATCCAAACGGCCTTCGCGGACGCACACAACCTACCTTGCGCGTCGAACAGCGCAGTGCCCGCGTAGTACTTGCGCCCCTCGTTGCCGATCGTCCATCCGATCACGACGCAGCGTTCACCGGCGCGAACCGGCCGATCGATCCGCACAGTCAACCGCCCGAGCAAACCGGTCCGCGTACCCTCCGCCAACCACGCGAACTGGCCCGGACAATCGAGCGCCGTGCACACGATCTCGGGTGGAAGCTCGCCGCCCTCAGCAGCAAACGCCGGCTCGCACGTCCACGCGGCTGCAACTTGAGAGAGCCCGAGCACGGGCGCGGCAAACACGCGCAAGCCCAAGTCGGGGCTGAGCTCCGCGCCACAACAAAAACAGATCGGATGAAAACCGACGCGCTCGCCGCCGAGCCATACGTGCGTGCCCACTTTCAACGCAGCGGAGCTCTCGCGCACCTCGAGCGCGCGTTCATAACTCGCAGCCTCGGGGACTTCGAGCTCGAGCTCGGCCGGCTGCGCTTCCGCGATCAGCGTCTCGCCGTCCCGCACGCGAATCCCGGAGTCGTGTGAG
>DASRXR010000677.1:0-11570 GCA_035687405.1 Polyangiales bacterium | reverse complement strand
CCGACCTTCGCCGCTCGAGTTGAGGATGTGACTGCCACGGCTCAGCTCAGCGCAGCTGCGTGATATCGAAGAGATACCCCGAATCCGAGAGCAGAGGCACGAGCTCGTCACCTCGAAGCGGAGCTCGAGCGATGTCGACTCCGAGAAGTCACCTTCCACAGTCAGACGCAGCCGAAGGCCGTCGACCCAGTACCACTCGCCACATCGCCCATGCGTGCGCGTCTCGCGAAGTTGACAGCTTGTTAGACCGCAGCCATTGGCTGCATCGACACTTGACACCTGCCCCATGTGCGCGTGCGAGCGAGCGCGAGTCTCGGTACCTCTTTCCCGTTCATCCTGGCGGCGTCGACAAAGGATGAGTGTCCGCTGCCGTGAGCTACAGACCGCGCGCTGAGCTCGTTTTGGACTGCAATCCACGTCGTGAAGTGGATGCGCCGCCGTCGCCGTCAACGACCACGGCCCCGTGACTCGTGGACGGCCGACGATCATCCCCGCGCAGCGCGGCAGCCGCATTGGCGGTGGCAACCGGTCTCGACCCGAGCTAGTGCTCCTGTCGAGAAACACCGGGAGCAGGAGCGCCGGCGGCGGCGAAGTTTTGGTGGAAGTCATTTACCGGTTCGGTGATTTTGAGCTCGATGCAGTGCGCTGCGAGCTGCGGCAGCACGGCACCTGTGCCGATGTTCAGCCGAAAGTCCTGCGCCTCTTACTGCACCTGGTAGAGCATCGGGACCGCGTCGTCGGGAACGACGAGCTCCTGCACGTGCTCTGGCCCGAAGCCACGGTTGGCCGCGGCTCGATCAAGCGCGCAATCCTCGGTGCACGTCAGGCACTCGGCGAACGCGGCGAGGATCAGACGCGCATCCGCACCGTTCGCGGCTTCGGCTATCAGTTCGTCGGCGACGTCGCGGTGGAGGAAGTTGGGAACGTCACGGCTTCGCGCCCGCGTGAGCTGCTCGTGCTCCCGGCCCGCTCACACGTTCGCGAAGCGTTGCTCGGTCGCGAAGGCGTCATGGATCTGCTCCAAGAAAGCCTTCAGCAAGCACTCGCCGGTGCGTGCCGCTGCGTGCTGATCACCGGCGGGCCGGGTCTCGGCAAGACGCGCGCGGTCGAGGAACTGCTGGCAGACGCGCAGCAGCTCGGCGCCGACGCATGGTTCGGGCGCTGCACCGAAGTCGAAGGTGCACCCGCGTTTTGGCCGTTCATTCAAGTGGTGCGAGCGGCGCTGCGGGATCGCGGGGCCGCAGAGCTGCGCTCGCTGCTCGGTTCGGAAGGCGCAGACATCGCCGGCGCGATCAGCGAGCTGCGCGTTCTGTGGCCGGATCTGCCCGAAGCCGCACCTCTCTCGAGCACATCGGCGCGCTTTCGCCTGTTCGACAGCATGGCGGTGTTCTTGCAGCGCGCCGCCGGCAAACGTCCGATCGTGCTGGCGATCGACGATCTGCATCGCGCCGATCCTGCCTCGCTCCGATTGCTGTGTTTCGTAGTCCGGCAGCTGCAGCGCGAGCGAATCCTGATTCTGGGCGCATTGCGGCCCGATCCCCCGGACTCTCCCGAGACTGCCCAGCTGCTCGAGGAGCTCAAGAGCGCGTCACGCTGCGTGGCACTGCAGGGGTTGAGTCAGCGCGACATCGCGCGCTACGTCGAGCTCGCAACGGGTGTCGAACCACCCGCGCGCGTGAGCGCGTTACTGCACGCGCAGACCGCTGGCAATCCGCTGTTCATGCAGCACCTGATCGAGAACTGGCGCGCAGCCGGGCGCACGACCCCTCCGCTTTGGCAGAGCCTAGCGAGCGCGCTGCCGAGTCAGGGTTTGTCGGGCGCGATCGAGCGGCACCTCGAGCTCGTGTCGCCCGCGTGTCGTGAGTTGCTGCGCGCGGCGGCGGTTTTTGGTACCGAGTTTTCCGCCGGCCTCCTGAGTCGCGTCGCGGAGCAGAACGCGACCGATACCAGCACGCACCTGGCCGAGGCTACGGCATCTGGTTTGATGCGCGAGGTCAGCGAATTCGGCCGTCATCGTTTCGCTCACGTGCTCGTGCGCGATGCGCTGTATGCGCAGCTGTCGGCGGCGGAGCGCGTCGAGCTTCATCGTCGCGCCGGCCGCGCGATCGAAGCACAAGGCATCGTCGATGACCCGGAGCTGCTGGCCGAGGTCACGCGACACTTCGTGCAGGCAGCACCGAGCTACGATGCGGGGCGCGCGCTGGAATACACGCTGCGTGCAGCCGAAGCCGCGTTGCGCACGCTCGCGTACGAACAAGCGGCCGCCTATTTCGCGTCCGCGCTCGAGCTATTGCAATACCTGCCGCCCGATCCCCGACAACGGATGACGTTGCTGTTCCGCAAGGGCGATGCGCTCGCGAGGGTCGACATGCCGGCTGCCCGTGCGGCGCTTTTCGAAGCGGCGGCGCTGGCTCGTGAGCTGGATGACAGCGACCTCCTCGTTCGTGCTGCTGCGTTGATCGCGAGTCGACCCGAATCAGGCAGCGTCGACGCCGCGCAGGTGGAAGTGCTGCGGCAGGCCTTGGCGATGTTGCGCGCAAAAGATCCAGAAGACGACCGCTGCGTTTTTCTGCAAGCGCTGATCGCCAAGTCCCTTTTGTACGACGACGCGCTGGACGAACGCGTCAGCCTGGCGCGTGCGGCACTGATCGAGGCGCGAGAGCTGAGCGCAGCTGCGGAGCGCGCCGAAGCCTTGACGCGTTGTCATGAAGCGCTACCAGGTCCCGAGCATCTGCAGGAGCGCCTCGGCATCGCGACCGAACTAATGAGCTTGGCCCATCGCAGCGGAGACTCAGTCGCGCTGCTGAGTGCACTCGCAGTGCAAGTCGAAACTTGCGCCGAGCGCGGCGACATGGAGGGTGTCGACGCCGCGATCGACAGCATGGACGTGCTCGCCGAACGGCTACGCGAACCCTACTATCGTTGGAACTGCAAAGTCGTGCGTGCGATGCGCGACTTCGTGCAGGGCGATATGGTGAGCTCGGATCGTCGCGCGAACGAAGCGTGGCGCAGCGGTGCTCCGATCAGCGCCGAGCTCGCGCGACACATCTATTGCGTGCAGAACAACGCGCTCCTGCGGATGCGTGGACGTCTCCAGGAAGCCGAGCCACTGGTGCGCGAGATGATGGTCTATTACCCGACGATGCTCGGCTGGAGCGCAGCCTGGGGCGCGCTGGTTTGGGACCTCGGTCAGCATGACAACGCGCGCCGTTGCTTTTCGCGTGTGATGGAGCGAGGTGCGGTCTACACGCGCAGCGGGGCGTTCGGTCTCGGCAGTTGCGCCGCGCTTTCTGAACTGTGTTGCAAGGTCGGCGATGTCACGGCGGCGAAGGAGATCTACGAGGCGCTCGTGCCGTTTGCCGAATATCACAGCCATACGACCCTGGGCGCTAGCACGTACGGCCCGCTGAGCAGACATCTCGGCGCGCTTGCGGAGACTCAGGGTGACGCCGCTGTCGCCGACACGCACTACCGCGCCGCGCTGACTGAAAGCGCGCGGATGCGCTCCCCGGTCTATATCAGCGGAGTCAGCTACTGGTATGCGCGCATGCTGCTACGCGCAGGCGACTCACGCCGCCGCGCGAGCGCAGCCGAGCTTCTGTCACGCGCGCTGGTGTTGGCTGAGCAGTCGCAGCTGAAGTCGATCGCCGGCGTTTGCCGAAGCCTCGCCGAGCGCCACGGTGTCAGCCTCGATCGGGTGGCGTCCTCGGGCGAACTCCGCGGCAGACAACGCGAGTCGTAGTGCGCGCTGAACCCGCAGCGTCGAAACAAGCTGCAGCGCCACCCTATCGCGTGCGGGGCCGCGAGAGTCAAAGGCCACGAACGGCGACTGGCGTCAGGCTATCGCCCTCGCGATCAGAACCCAGATGCTTCTTGGGAATCGGTTCGCAGGACGCCCAGCCTGCGCCGTTGCATGTCTCGCCCGAGCAAGCTGGTGTGAGACCAGCGGCTCAGTGCTGAGGTTTGAGCACGCCGTCGCGGTCGTCGTTCAGGACCGCAGGGTCGAGGTTGTCCAGGACGACTAACGTTTCCATACCCTGCGGGCGAACCACCGGATCGTCCCACGACCAAACCAGATTGCCTTCGGGATCATATTCGACGAGCTGCTGGCCCTTGCCGCCGTTCTCTGCAGTCCAGTTGGTCATCACGATATGACCGTTCTGAAGGATCTGGAACTGGCCCGGCTGGTAGATGGTGACCGTTTGAGCACTCACCGAACCCTTACCGCCGACCACTCGACGTTGGCCCCCAGACGCGAATGCGAGGAGCTGACCCCCGTGACCGTTAGTCGCATAATACGAACCGTCCGATGTCTTTAGGCCCATGTACGTCGGCGATCCGCCGGTGGTCATGCGCGCGACTTCCTTGCCCGTCTCATCTAGCTCGACGAGCGCGCTGTCGGCTCCGACGAGGAAATGGCCTTCGGCCGTGAGGCGCACCACTCGCAAATTCCCACAGCAACCTTTGAACGTCCGCTTTTCGTAGACCTTCTTGTCGTTGTCGACTTCCCAGACTTCCAGGTCAGTTGCAGCGCTGCCTTCGAGCCGCTGCGCCATGATCAAGGTATGGCCGCTCGCGAGACGTTTGACGGATGTGAGAATCGCTTGGTCTCGCGTCAGAAAGTCACGAACCTGCAGATCGATCTTGTGCGTCGCGAGATCGACCTCCAGATAGCCGAAGTTGAATTTGTAACCAACGAGCAGCTTGTTGTTGCCGATCAGCTGGAAGTCCTGAATGCCATCGGGCACAGCGAGCTCCCAATTCTGCTTCGGGTCGCCGACGACCACATACACGAGCTTGTCGGCGTTGCCGCCGTGGACGCTGGCGATGAATCGCTGCGGGTGACCGACTTCGACGGGGCTCGACGCAGGCGCACCGGCACTCATTCCTGCTCCTGCGGAGTTGCCCGCGCTCGCCGTCATGCCGCCGCTGCCAGCTGCACCCGCACCCCCGGTTCCGGGTATGGCCCCTGCGCTGCCGGCAACACTCGGCATTCCCATCGCTGTGCCACCAGCGCCGCCTGCAACTGCGCTGCCAGAGGCTCCGGCGCGACCGCCGACCATCGCGCCCGTGGGCGGCACCATGCCGGTAGCGGGTACGCCGCCCGACGCAACGGGCAACGTCGCAGTTGGCCCAGACCCCGAGGCACCGACGCCGTTTGCGTCTTGCGGTGCGTGATCACTGCAGGCGGTGAATAGGGCGATCGATAGGAACCAGGCTGAAGATAGGCGCATGAGGTTCGGGACTACGAGTGAGCGCTAGAAGGCGCGGAAAAGTGATGCGGCCCCGCGATGCGAGACTGGCCGTGCATAGAGGTGAGCCCGCGCCTCCCCCAAGGGTCACGAATCGCGAGAACCGTCAGCCCCCGGGTGCGCGCTCACTGCGCGCATCCACCAAGCTCGCCCGCTGCTCGCATCCAAGAAGAAGGACGTGTGGCCCTTACCGCGCTGCCGAGCCGCAATCGCGCAGCACACCTTTAGAGAGTCGCGAGCTTCGTCCGCTTCTACCAGTTGACCTGGCGTCCACTGACCGCTTGCGCCAGCGCAAGGTTCTGGGTGTGCCAGCTCTGATCGCGCCGCTAGTGGCTGCAGCTGGTGGCTGCACGTTGTGACGCACACCACGCCGCGGGCGGTTCACGCGCGAGGGCGACCTCGTTCTCGTTCGTAAACCGAACTGATCAGAGCAACTCGCCGTTGCCGTCAAAGTCTGCGAAGACTTCCATCAGCTTCCCGCCGGCTTCTTCACGGAAAACACGCGACTCGCCCGCCTCGATCGTGACGTCTTCGAACTCTGCGACATCAGTCTTCGAGTGATCGCCTTCTCGCGTGGTCAAGTATAACACCGGTCGGCTAAACGTTGCACTCTGCGCAGGCGCTACGACGTAAAGCGTCAGCTCGGCCGTCTTGTCGACCGCGCTCAAGTACACACCCACTCCGTCCGTGGAGAACCCGCCGACCGCCTCTGGCGTAGCGAACACGCCATTGCGCAGGGCTGTTTGGATCGGCTCGTCGGCGGCGACTTCGTCAGTGCCAGAAGTGTCTCCCGGTTCAACCGGATCCCCTGCAACGCCCTCGGCACTGCCCGCGCAGCCAGCAGCGCAAACGAGCGCTGCTGTAGCCACCAGCGGCAAGAAACTGCGGAGCGGCAGCCATTGGCGGCATGAAGCGTCTACCGCTGAAGCATCGTGGGTATGCTGAGCTCTCACATTCATTGGGTCCTCGTACTCCCTCATGGAGCAACAACCGGGCCGACTTGAGAACTGCAAAACAGCGGCGAAAGCCGCTCGCGTTCTAGTTCGCGCTTGCCTCAGCGTGGCGATGACGCACTCACGCACGTGCTCTTCTGACTGTGCACATGACGTGCACTTCGAAAGGCACGGTCTTACACAGCACAACATTTGTGTCACAGCGCCGGGCTCACGCACCGCAGTCCGCGACGACGCCATCAGCGCTCGCATCGGTGGATGCTTGCCGATCGTCGATGCGTGCGTTCAAGACGCCGAACAGTGATCGACTTCTTGACTTGCCGCTCATAGCTGCAGGCTAATGGCTGGGCCGTCACTCTCAAACGATCAGCGTCTCGACTCACGACATTGCGCGACTACATACGTAATGTTTCCTAGATCACGAACTTCCACCCTCTGATTGCGGAACGTTGCCACGTGCATTGAGTGCGCTTAGGGTGCCGCCCTGACGCCGGCACTGATTGCCGGCCACACGATCGTTGGGGGATACATGCGAGTACTGAACGTCGCCGTGCCGTTGTTCGCTTGCTGCGTGACGAGTTGCACGCTCGAATCCGAGCCGCAGCCGTCAGCCGCAGTTGCCGAAGAAGCTCTGATCGGCCATGCGGCTTCGAACGACTGGGCGATGTCGACCTACGATGTCTCCGGCAGCGGCTACAATCGTGCGGAGCATCGTCTCGGTCGAGGCAATGTCGCGGACCTGGAAGAGAAATGGCGCTTCGATAGCGAGCGCGCCGCTGCACCGGTCGGTCCGATCCACGCAACTCCTGTCGTCGCAAACGGAACTACCTTCGTCGGGTCGAGCACCGGGACGTTCTACGCCCTCGATTGTGAAGGCACGCTGATCTGGTCGGTCGAAACCGCGCCCTCCGATCCATTGCTCGTGCCGTTGGCTGGAGACCGCACGCCGATCTATGGCGCAGCAGTATTGCCGCAACTCGAGGACACGGTGGTCTTCGCCGACACTGCCGGCAACGTCAATAAACTCAAACGCGCCAACGGCGAGTACATCTGGTCCGTCGATATCTCGTCACAAACATTCGCTGGGATGTGGGGTAATGCGCTCGCGCTCGCAGGCGACTTGGTGCTGGTGGGCTTAGCGTCATTCGAGGATGGAGCACAACTCGTCGACCCCGATTACCGTTGCTGCGATCATCGCGGTGGAGTGGTGGCACTCGATCTCGAGACCGGCGAGGAACGCTGGCGCTACGAGTCGATCACGGAGAGCATGCAGGGGCCCTTCCCTTCCGATCTGATCGCGCAACTAGGCGGCTTCGAGCAGTATGGGCCTTCCGGTGGCGACGTCTGGAGCCAACCCACGTATGACGCCGAGTCGAAGACCGTGTACGTCAGCACTGGTCAACTATTTTCCCGCGCCGCTGATGGCGGCGGCCCCACAACTTACGATGCGATCGTCGCGTTGGATGCGACGAATGGTAAAGAGCGCTGGAGCCGTCAGTTTACTCCGACCTTAGATGTCTGGCGCTTCGATATCACCAACCCCGACGCGACCGGCACTTGGCTGGACCGCGACATGTCAGATTCGCCGAAGATCTACCGACTGAAAGACGGGCGCAAAGTCGTCGCGGCCGGACAAAAGACCGGAGAGTTCCACGTCGTCGACGCAGCGAGTGGCGCGCTGGTTCGCACCGCGGCGTTGATCGACCAGGCGACGACGGAAGGTGGGCTTCAGAGCGGCGGTGCAGTCGCGGGAAAGGTCGTGTTTCAACACGGACTCGACACGAGCAGCGTGGCCGGCGCGCCGTATGACGGAGTCGTACTCGGCATTTCAAGTGACGCGCGCGAGCAGCGCTGGCGTATCAGCCTCCCCGCGTCGCCGCTGCTGGCCGGCCTCGCGGTCGCAAACGGAGTGCTGTACTTCCAGTCGCCCTTCGAAGAAAGCGTCGATGCGCCGGGAATGCCAGCGACTTGGGCGCTCTACGCGGTGCACACCGAAACCGGAGCGGTCCTAAACCGTCTCACTTTTCCGGGACGTGCTTTGAACGGACCCGCAGTTTCAGCGGGCCGCGTATACGCAGGCTTTGGTAACGGCATCGCGCACGGCATCACAACTACCGAACCTGCGGGCGGCGTGGTCTGCCTCGGCTTGCCCGACGAGTAAAGCTGGCGTGATCAACGGCGCTCGAGCAAGACCGCCAGTGCGCGCTCTTGGGCGTGCTTGTCCACCACGACATAGTGTAAGCGCTTCAGTTGTCCGAGCATCGAACGGTAGTCGTCAGCGTCACCGAACGAGCCGTAGAAGACGAGCTTGGGCGGTGGCTTCTGGAGCAACGCCGCCAGCTGCTGGTCGAAGACGGCGGCGTCGCGCGCGTAGTCTGCGAAGAACGTACCTTGCCAAGTCTCGCGGAGCACTACGCTCTGCGGGCGCTCGGGGATCGCGAAGAAGCCGTTGGTCGAGTCGGTGACCGGGACGAGCTTCACCGGCGAATCGGTGTAATAAGCGAAGGCCCAGTTCGCCCAGGGGAATAGCAGCAGCCCAGTAGTCGGGTCGCTGAGCCAGCGTTCGACGTGCGCAGCGAGCGGTTTCTCTCCGGCGGGCACGTATTCGACCGGCTGCGTCGTGAGCTGCGATGCGGCGACCAAGGCGACGATCAACGCTGGCACGGCGATCAGCGAACGCAGTCGGGCCGATGCCGCCAATGGCTGCAGAGCTGCCGCTGCCGCGAGCAGCTGCACCGGGCGGATGTACGCATCGAGGCGTGGCACCCCGAGTGGATACATCTTAAAGATACCGCTCAACAGCACCGCGCCGTGCAACAGCACCACGAAGACGCCCAGCACTCGCGTCCAGCGCTGGCGCAGCAGCTGAACCACGCCGATCGGCACGAGCCACGCGAGCCACGGCAGCGGTGCAAAAGCACCCGTCAGAAAATCGCGACCGGGCCCGGCCCGGTAGAATTTACGCAGCGCGCGCCAGGTCGCCCGCTCCGGATAATATTCAGCCCAGAAATTCTGCAGCGCCGGCGTGGCTTTTTGTTGGACGATCGAGAGCAACAGTGCGGCGCACAAGGCATCGAAAAGCAGCATCAGTCCGAGCGCGCGCACGGCGACGGCCGGTGCGACGAGTCGCTGATCGGACGCGTACGCGAGCGCGCAGAGCGAGAACAGCGCTGGCCCTATGAACGCCGAAGGAAACGAGCACGGCAGTGCGACTAGGGTCGCGAAGCCAAACCAGGCGAGCCGCCCAAGGCTGGGACGCCGCAGCGCAGCGATCGCGAAGCCCAGCAGCATCACGCAAAGCAGGACGTCGAGCGAGTACTGCTTGACGCGCAGCGATTGGATCGCGAGCTCACTCTGGAGTGCGAGCCCGGTCGCCGCCAGCAAGCCGATCCCCGCACTCCCCGTCAGCTCGGCCGCGAGCCAACCGAGCGCAGCGATCGACACCAGCCGAGCCAGATAGGGCGCCGCTTGCAGCTGCAACTGGCCGTCGCCGAACGCCGCGCGGACTAACTTCTCGATCACGATGAAGCCGTACGGCGCGGGTGCCTTCAGTTCCCAGACCTCGACGAGCGACGCGTGCTTGACCAGCGTCGCGACCCAGAGATCATCGAGCCAGAGGCTGACCGGATCGAGCGCGGCGAATCCCTGACGCGCGCTCACGTAGACCAAGCTGGCGAGGCCAATCGCGCACGCGATGCGGTCCCAGCCCCGAAAGCCGTCCAGGATTGGGCGGAGCCGAGGAAGACGTGGTGGACTGCCAGGCTGCACCGGCCGCGCACTATAGACGGAGCAGTCTGAGCCGGCGAGCCCACTGCGAGCGTCCGGCGGCACCTGACCGCGCTCTCAGATAGTCGTCGCGATTTGCAGAGACTTGGAGCCGCGTCAGCTGCGCGGTCACGTGGTCGTCGCGGCCACCACGCTCTGACTCTGCTGCCTTGACAAAAACCTCGATTGCAAAGACTGCTACGCGATGCTCACTCGCGAAATCCATCTCGTGCAGCGTCCCGAAGGCGAGCTCAAGGCCGCCGACTTCAGACTGATCGAACGTGAGATCGGCGAGCCGGCGGACGGCCATGTTTTGGTACGGAACCTGTACATGTCAGTCGACCCGGCCTTGCGCCCGCGGATGAGCCAGGGCCAAGAGCTCAACCAGGCGATCATGGGTGGTGCGCTCGGGCGCGTCGTGAAGTCGCGCCACGCTGCGTTCGCGGAGGGCGACATCGTGCGTAGCCGCAACGGGTTTCGCGAGGCATTCATTTCGGACGCCAAGCGCATCGCCAAACTCGATGCCGATCCGGCTCTGCCTCTGACCGCGTACATGAGCGTGCTCGGCAATCCAGGGCTCACTGCCTACGGCGGACTCACTGCGATCGCCAACCTGCAGAAGGGTGAAAAACTCTTCGTTTCGACCGCGGGTGGAGCGGTCGGCTCAATCGCGGTGCAGATCGGCAAACTGTCTGACTGCTACGTCATCGGCTCGACCGGATCAGAAGAGAAAGCGGCGTGGCTCCGCGACGAGTTGAAGCTCGACGCAGTCATCAACTACAAGACCGGACCGATCGGCAAGTCGTTGCGCGCGGCCGCGCCAAACGGCATCGACGTCTACTTCGACAACGTCGGCGGAGATCATCTCGACGCCGCGCTCGCTGTCATGAACCACGGCGGCCGTGTGGCTGTCTGCGGCATGGTCTCGGGCTACAACGAACCGGGTTCGCGAACTGTCGTCCGGAACCTCTCCAACATCATCTACGGTGGCATCACCATCCGCGGCTTTTCCGGCCCCGAATATGCCCATCTGCAAGACGAGTTCAACGAGCGAATGGGTGACTGGTTGAAGGCCGGAAAGATCAAGTACCGCGAGACGCTGCTCGACGGGATCGCAAATGCCCCAGCCGCGATGATCGGTCTGATGCGCGGCGACAACCTCGGCAAAATGCTGGTCAAGCTCGCGTGAAACTAATGCGAGCGCAGTGAGCGCTGCGCGGGTGGGTGCTCGAGCAGATCCGTTCTGGGCGGCACCCATCCCGAGAACCCACCGAGGCCCGCGCAGCTTCCGGATAACTTTCGCTCCGCAAACTCCAACGCGGGCGCTCTGTCGTAGCGCAAATCCCCCAGCACCGTTCCATCGGCTCGGTCGAGCCAAAACGGCACACGGATGAAACGCATCAACGCAGCCGCATCGCAGTGGTTGCGCACGAGCTCGCGCAACTCACTCGCCGGCGCCGCAAACACGGCCTCGAACCGAACGTTCGCCGTGCTCGCGACATCGGCAGCCATGAGCGGCGCCGTCGGATGCGAAGGCAACAGGCTGCACGCACTCGCAGGACCGAACAGCTGACTCCTCGCTAGTCGCACACGATACGTG
>DASRXR010000676.1:0-3507 GCA_035687405.1 Polyangiales bacterium | reverse complement strand
GTCGAGGTGCTGCTGGTCGCGGAAGAAGATCACCTTGTGCTGGACGAGGGCGGCGCGAATCTCGCTCACCACCGATGCGGCGAGGTCACGGCGTAGGTCGACGCCGCAGAGCACAGCTCCGATGCGTCCGGTCACGGGTTGAATGTCGATCGAGCTCATGTCTGGAAGGTTCTCCTCTCCGCGGTTGTATTGCGAGAGTTGTCCGTTATGCAAGACGAGAAGGCTCCGGCACAGGCGTGAAACGACAGATCGGTCTCCGCACGTTCTCTCGTGGGCGCCCACGCCGAGTTCATGGTGCGCGAGTACCTGCGTCGCGGCGGCCTCAGCAAAGAGCAGATCAAAGACGTGACGTTGGTCGTGACGCCTCCGGTCAACGCCGAGCAGAGTCTGCGTCTCGGTCTGGCCGACGTCGCCGCCCTCAGCGGCGTGATGCGAGACCGCGCGCTCGGACACTTCAACTCCTCCACCATGAGCTCTGAGTGTCACGACGCTGCTCACACCCGTGACGCATGGCCCCGAGTGCTCCGGATCTATACTTCCAGCGCGAGTTCGATGCGGCCGAGTTCCTCGTTTGCGCCGACCACGCGGACTTCGATCGCATCACCGATCATGTAGCTGTGGCCGGCGCCGCGCAGAGTTTGGCTGACGCGGTCGTAGTGGAATGGACCGCCGCGCAATGCCTCGGTCGCCACGCTGCCCGCGACTCCGCTCGACGCGAGCTGAACCATCAAGCCGAACGGCTGGATTCGGACGATACGGCCGGCGAAGCGCTCACCGATGCGCGAAACGAACAAGCGTGCACTCAACGCGCGCAGCCGCTCGACCTCGGCTTTCGCGGCACGGTAGACCGTTCGATTGATGTGCACCGCGAGCGACTCCAGCTGCGGCTCACCGGCGAATCGGTCGCGCTGTCCTGACAGATACCCTTTGACGACTCGATGCACGGTGAGGTCGGCGTAGCGCCGAATCGGCGACGTGAAGTGCAGGTAGAGCGGTGCGGCGAGACCGAAGTGCGGACTCGGGTGCACGGTGTATCGCGCGGGGCCGAGGGCGCGGCCAAGCACGGTATACAGCGCCGGTGCGAGCGGGCTCGACTTGAACTGTGTTTCGAACGCTGCGAGCGCGCGCGGTGTGAGCACACTGCCGAATCCGGTCTCGAAGCCGAAGTTCTCCGCGAACGCGCTGAGCGAGCGCACGGCGTCCGCGCTCGGCAGATCATGCACGCGAAACAGACCCGGCAGCCCGCGCTCGACGAGCCAGCGCGCGACCGCTTCGTTCGCAACGACCATGAGTCGCTCGACCAGCGCGTGCGCGCTCGTGCTCGGTCGCGCATCGATCTGCGTCGGCTGACCGCTCGTCTCGTCGAGCGACACGTATGCCTCCTCGCGCACGATCTCGACGCCGCCGCGCGCGCTCCGCTGAGCGCCGATCCGCGCCGCCGCTGTCCGCAGCCAGCGGAGCGTCGCGTGCACCTCTTCTGGGATGCTGCTGATGGCGTCGCCGTCGAGAAACTCTGCGACTTGGGTGTAGGACAGCCGCGCATGCGACCGAATCAGACTCTCGTAGATGTCGACTGAGGTTACGTGCCCTTCCGGATCGATCCGCAGCTCGACGGTCAATGCGGGCCGGTCCTGCTCGGGCAGTAAGCTCAGCGCTTCTTCGCTGAGCGCATGCGGCAACATCGGCAGCACGCGGCCGGCCAAATACACGCTCGTCGCGCGCTGGCGCGCTTCGAGATCCATCGCGGACGCCTCGGGGACGAGCGCGGCGACGTCGGCGATCGACACGAGTAACCGCAGACCACCGTCCTCCGGCGCAGGCAAGACGGCGAGGGCGTCGTCGAGATCGCGCGACGACGGCGCATCGATCGTCACGATCGGTACGGAACGAAGATCGCGCCGCGCACCCAGCGCAGGAGGCGGAAGGCGCGCAGCTTCGGCCAAGCTCGCGGGCGAGAACTCAGTCCGCAATCCGTGCCGCACCGCGATCCGCTCCAGGTCGGCCTCGGCTTCGATCACGCGACGCCGGGGTACGACGACGTCGCCGCGCAGTTCCGCGACGAGCAGCACGGGCGCGCCCGACTCTGCCTGCACCAGCGGATCTTCGGGCGAGACGTCGAGTGGCCAATCGGTGTTGCTCACCAAGCGATCGGTGCGTAGAAACAGCCGCCGCCCGTGTGTCACGACGTTGCCGAAGAGTTCGGTGCGCGTGCGTTCCACCAAGCGCAAGTGCGATGCAGTGAAGCGGCCTTCCGCTTGCTCGACGCGTGCGAAGACGAGGTCGCCTTCGAGAAAAGGATTCAGATCGGGCGGTGCGATGAAAGCGGACCCGCCGGACTCGCCCTCGAGCGCGAGGAACCCGAAGCCGCGCGCGTTTACGATGATTCGGCCTCGTTGCTCAGCCATGCCCACAGTCTAAACCAAACCCGCGAGGCGCAGGCCCGCGAGTGTCGCGGGCGTGGTGCCCGCTGCTTGACCCCCTGGTCACGCCCAGGCTCAAACCGGCGATACGACGTTTGTTTTCGATCGGGCGACCGCACTGCAGGCCCGTGGTGTCGGCTGTTTTGTCGGAGAGATCACGCGCGACCATTGGATCGTGCTGGGGCCTAACAGGGGCTATCTCGCCGCGATCGCGCTGCGCGGAGCGGTGCACACGCACAGTGCGCTCGGGCGCGACGGCTTCGTCGAGGAGGACGCAGAGGTCTAGTCGCTCGACGGCCAGCTGCTCTTACAGAGTCGACAGCTCGCGCTGTATCGCTGAGTCGCTAGCCGCCGACAGCTGCAGCAGCTGCTACTACGAGCGCAATAGACAAACGCTCAGGCGAACATGTAAGACGAGGAACGGGGACGAACGAATCCGGGCGGTCCGAGCACGGGGATGTACCGTAGTCACTGCCGAGTAGGCGCGGCCGAAGCGCGCAATATATCACGAGATCCGCGGGCTTCTCGACCAAGACGTCTGGACTTGCCCTGATGGCGAGTGAGGATCTTGCAGCCGGAGTTGTTGCTCCCCAGCCGATGGATCGCTTTGCTAAGCACACACATTTTATTTGGTGCTCCTATCGTGTTGGGAGTGACGGTGGCAAATAGGAGTCACCCCAAACACTCCTCGCCACGCCGGCGAAAATCTGACCAACCTAGGGCCGAGTCGACTCGCTTCGGAAGTGAATGGCCCGCTTGTTCGTCAGTAGCGGTAGAGCATATTCCAGAGGAGGCAATCGCTGTTCCGAAGGCACTCGATCCGATTCAGTGGACATTTTGGTGGCTTCGGGCGCGGGGTGCTCTCAATGCCACCAGAACTTTTGGCCGTCAGACTCTTGGGTCGCCCGTGAGGTTTACTCGAAGCGTTGCGACGCACGAGACGAACGCGCGGTGCTACGCCGGATGAGGCCAACGCCACAGCGTCCCAGACGCCAGACAGAAGCCCTAGCGGTAAGACAGAGCGAACGCTTGTACGTCCTAAACGGGTTCGTTGCGCGAGGGCATCCTTATCGACTCGGCTCAATAG
>DASRXR010000675.1:0-17626 GCA_035687405.1 Polyangiales bacterium | reverse complement strand
CCGATCCCGCCTTCGTAGCGCGTGTGAGCGTAGTCGTAGTGGGCTTTTGCGTTCCTCAGCGCGCGCTCGTTGACGTCGATCACACGGTGTTGCGCCATCACGGCGAGATACGTGCTCGCGACCGCCGACGCGACCTGCCGCCGATCCTCGAGCGCATCCGCGCGCGAGATCCGCAGATTGTCCGAAGCACGGCTGGTCTGAGTCCAGGCCGGTGCCGCTACGAGCGGCAAGCTGACCCGCAGGTCGGCCGCCAGCTGATCGCGCGCCGCGACACGGGTGCCGGCACTCTCGCGCTCGTGATCGAGCCGCGTATAGCTGCCGTTGCCCGTCAGCCGCGGAAGCCAGCCAGCGCGTGCTTGGCGCAATAGCCCTTCCGCCCGTTGGACCTCGGCGCGTGCGAGCTCGATCGGCACCGCACGGTGGAGCGCTTGCTCGATCGCAGCCTCCAGCGCGATCCGGCGCGGCCCGGGCTTTTCCACCGGCTCGGCGGTGACCGAGTCGTCAGTCTGCGCATGCACGGCGCCCGCTATCAAACACAGTGACAGCGCGAACGGCGCGACCCAAAGTTTCGATGAGTGTGCTGTCATGGACAGCAGAACATGCACCACATGGCGGGTCGTCCATAGCATCAGTTGATTCGTTCGTGCATCGACTTGAGCTGACAAAACTGTCATCTTAGCGACACTCCAGATGTTTCAGGGACGCTAGTAAGGCGCTATTACGCCTCGCGATCCGGGCTCGCCCGCGCGCCTCACACGGCCCGTCGGATCCTCGCCGCCCTCCGTCACTTTCTAACGACTGAACGTATCCCTGACAGTGGGCAGCCGACCGCGGCGACGCTATGGTTGGCGCTGCCATGTGGCTCGTTCGTATTGCACTGCAGCGCCCATACACGTTCATCGTGATGGCAATGCTTATCGTGATCGTCGGCGTTTTGTCGCTGACGCGCATGCCCACCGATATCTTTCCGGACATTGACATCCCTGTCATCACAGTCGTTTGGAACTACACGGGGCTGCCCCCGGAGGAGATGGAGCGGCGAATCATCACGCAGTACGAGCGCACTCTCACTACGACTGTCAGCGACATCGAGCACATCGAGAGTCAGTCGCTCACCGGCATCGCGACGATCAAGATCTTCTTTCAACCCGGCGCCAGTATCGACGCCGCGACTGCGCAAGTCACAGCAATCTCGCAGACCGTGCTTCGCCAGATGCCGCCCGGTGCGACGCCGCCTTTCATCATTCGGTACAGCGCAGCGAACGTGCCGGTGCTTCAGCTCGCACTCGGCAGTGACGCGCTCAGCGAGCAGCAGCTGTTCGACTTCGGTGTCAACTTCATTCGCGCCGACATCGCGACCGTGCGCGGCGCGCAAGTGCCGTGGCCCTACGGCGGCAAGCAGCGGCAGATCATGGTCGACCTCGATCCACAGCGCTTGTACGCGTGGGGCTTGTCGCCGCGCGACGTGACGGCCGCGCTCGGTCTGCAGAACGTCATCTTGCCGACAGGCTCGGCCAAGATGGGCGCGAGTGAATTTCCAATCGTGTTGAACAGCAGCCCGGAGTTGCTGGAAGAGATCGGCAACCTTCCGATCAAGGCGCAGAACGGCACCGTCGTCTACATCCGCGACATCGCGAGCGTGCGCGACGGGTTTTCTCCGCAGACGAGCATGGTGCACGTCGGCGGCAAACGCTCGGTGCTGATGGTGATCTTGAAGAACGGCGGTGCGAGCACGCTCGACGTCGTTCGCAGCGTGCGCGAAATACTGCCTGCGACGCTCGCACGCTTGCCGAAGGAGCTGAACGTCAAGCCGCTGTTCGATCAGTCGCTGTTCGTGCGTGCAGCCGTCGACGGCGTGATCAAAGAGGCGGCGATCGCGGCCGGCCTCACCGCGCTCATGATCTTGGTGTTCTTGGGCAGTTGGAAGAGCACGTTGATCGTCGTGCTCTCGATCCCACTGTCGATCCTGGTGTCGATCACGGCGCTGTATGCGATCGGCAGCACGCTGAACGTGATGACGTTGGGCGGCCTCGCTCTATCGGTCGGTATCCTCGTCGACGACGCCACGGTCGCGATCGAGAACATCCACCGCAACATGGAGCAGGACAAAACGTTCTTGCGCGCGATCGTCGATGGCGCGCAGGAGATCGCCGTGCCGGCGTTCGTCTCGACTCTGTGCATCTGTATCGTGTTCGTGCCGGTCGCGTTCATCGCCGGCGCTGCGAAGTCGTTGTTCGTGCCGCTCGCGCTCGCGGTCGTGTTCGCGATGCTCATGTCGTACGTGCTGTCGCGAACGCTCGTGCCCACGCTCGTGCGGCTCATGCTGAAGCCGAAGCCGGGCGAAGACGCACACGGTCACAGCGCGGGCAAACGCAATATCTTCGCGCGGTTCGTCGCTGCATTCGATCGCGGGTTCGAGCGGTTCCGCACCAGTTACGGGCGCTGGCTCGCACTCGCACTCACGAATCGCGCCTTGTTCGCGGTCGTGTTTCTCGCGTTCGTCGCCGGTTCTTCGATGTTGTTCCCGCTGATCGGGCGCGACTTCTTTCCGAGCGTGGATGCAGGCTTGATCAAGCTGCACGTACGCGGTCGGCCCGGTACGCGCATCGAGGAAACCGAGCAACGCATCGGGCAGATCATCGATACGATTCACGAGGTCATCCCCGAGGATCAGATCGAAACCTTGATCGACAACATCGGCATTCCTGTCAGCGGCATCAACTTGTCGCTCAGCGAGGGCGCGCTGATCTCGGCGGCGGATGCCGACATCATGATCGCGCTCAAGAAAGACCACTCGCCGACGCCGGACTACGTGCGGGAGCTGCGGAAGAAGCTGCCGACCGAGTACCCCGACACGACGTTCTTTTTCCTCGCACCCGACATCTCGACTCAGGTGTTGAACTTCGGGCTGGCTGCCCCGGTGAACGTGCAGGTCACCGGTGCGCCGGGTAATGACGCCGAAACGTTGAAGGTCGCGCAAGAGATCGCAGCACGTGTGAAGAAGATCGAAGGCGCGGTCGACGTACACTTGGCTCAAGTGACGAACGTGCCGCAGCTGAACATCGACATCGATCGCACGATGGCGCAACAAGCCGGGCTCTCCCAACGCGACGTGGCGAGCGACGTGCTCGTGACGCTCGCGTCGAGCTCGCAGACCGCGCCGACGTACTGGTTGGATCGCAAGCGCGGCATTCAGTACTTGGTGGCAGTTCAAACGCCGCAGTACCGCAACAACTCGATCGACGCGCTCGACGCGATTCCGGTGTCTGCCAAGTCGCCCGAGCCGCAGCGCCTCTCGAACGTGGGCCAAGTGTCGCGTAGCGTCGGGCCCGCGAACATCACGCACTACAACGCCGGGCGTACGTACGACGTTCAGATGAACGTTCAGGACGTGGATCTCGGCTCGGTCGTCGCGGGCGTCGAGAAGGTCGTAAACGACATGACGCCGAAGCTGCCGCGCGGGACCAACTTGCGGGTGCTCGGACAAGCCGACAGCATGCAGAGCTCCTTCCGAGGTCTCGCGTATGGGCTCATCTTCGCGGTCGTGTTGGTGTACTTGTTGATGGTCGTGAACTTCCAGTCGTGGCTGGATCCGTTCGTGATCTTGATGGCGCTGCCGGGCGCCATCGCCGGCATCGCCTGGATGCTGTTTCTGACGGGTACGACTTTGAGCGTGCCGGCGCTGATGGGCTCGATCATGTGCGTCGGTGTGGCGACTGCGAACAGTATTCTCGTCGTTACGTTCGCGAACGGGCAGCGCGACGTCGGCCGCGATGCGACGGAAGCTGCGCTCGCCGCAGGTATGACGCGTTTGCGGCCGGTGCTCATGACCGCGTTCGCGATGATCATCGGTATGGTACCGATGGCGCTCGGTTTGGGTGAAGGCGGTGAGCAAAACGCGCCGCTCGGGCGTGCGGTCGTCGGCGGGCTTCTGCTCGCGACTCTGACCACGCTGTTCTTCGTCCCGGTGATGTACAGCGTGTTGCGGCGGAAGGCCCCAAGCGTCGATAAAGAGCTCGAGGAGTTGTCCTTATGAATCCGGATTCGGCGCACGATCCTGCAGCAAACAAGCGGCAGGACGACCTTGGCTTCTCTCTGCCGCCACCCGCTCGCGTGAGCGCGACGGCTGGAATTGCCCTCGGCATCGCGTGTTTGGCGCTACTCGTCGGGATCTTTCTGCTCGGCTACTTGCCGCGGCGCGACGCGAAGCAAGAGCTCACGAAGAACATGGAAGCGTCGGGCAAAGCAGTTGCCACCGTGGAGGTGGTCGCGCCCAAGTTGCTCGAGAGCACGCGCGAGCTTTCGTTACCGGGCAGCATTCAAGCGGCAGCCGAGACCGTCCTTTACCCGCGTGCGAGCGGTTACATCGAACAGTTCAGCGCCGACATCGGCGACCGTGTGAAGGAAGGGCAACTGCTCGCGGTGATCGAAACGCCGGAGCTCGATCAGCAGCTCGATGCAGCGAGGGCGCAGCTGATAGCTTCGGAAGCATCGCTCGCGCAATCCAAGGCGAACCACGAGTACTCGCTGACGAGCCTCGAGCGCTACAAGCGTTTGCGTCCGGCCGGCGTGGCTTCACAGCAGGAGCTCGATCAGCGTCAGTCCGAAGCGCAGGTCAGCGATGCGAACGTAAATGCGGCTGCGGCTGCGGTGGAAGTGCAGCGCGCTGAGATTCGCCGGCTGACTCGGCTCAAGTCGTTCACGCGCGTGACTGCGCCGTTTGGTGGCATGATCACTCAACGTACGATCGATCGCGGGTCGCTCGTGACTACGGGCAATGCGAGCCCGATGTTCCGGTTGATCGTGACGGATCCGGTGCGCGTGTTCTTGCAGGTGCCGCAAGATGTAGCCCCCGGCGTGCGTGCAAATACGCCGGCGAAGATCAGCATTCGCGAGTACCCGGGGCGCTTTTTCGAGGGCAACGTGTCGCGCGCCTCGTTTTCGCTCGACTCGCAGACGCGCACGATGACGGTCGAGGTACGCGTGCCGAATCCGAAGGGCGAGATCCTCGTCGGGATGTACAGCCAGGTTCTGCTCTCGCTGCCTGTTCCGCATACGACGTACGAGATCCCGTCGACCGCGCTCTACAACGACGCGTCGGGACTGCGGGTTGCCGTCGTACAAGCGGACGACACGTTGCGATTTGCAAAGATCATAATCGAGCGAGACACGGGCGCGACGTTGCAGGTCGCGAGTGGCTTGAACCCGGGCGACCGGGTCGTGCGCTTGGCGAGCGCGTCGTTGCAAGAAGGCGTGCACGTGAAGGTGCGCCAGGTTCAAGCGGCGGCATTTCAAGATCAGGGTAAGCCTGCGGGGCAAGCTCCAGCTGCAGCTCCAGCTGCAGCTCCAGCTGCAGCTCCAGCGCCTTCGAAGTAAACCAACGCGAGCAGCGTTGCTTGCGTCGCCACTTGTCAGTGGTTGTGACTTTGGACGCCACGCTCCAACCTTTTTCACACGCGTGACAAATTGTTGTCTTGAGTGAGGCGTTTGAGTGACAAGCCTCTGGTCAGTCGTCGCGTCCTCGCACTACATTCCGACGCGCGCTGCCTCGAGGTGTTTGCATGTTGCGCGCGCTGCTGTTGGGGATTCTGGCGTGTCAGCTCGTCGCTTGTTCGTATCACCGAGATCTGCCTAAGGATCGGTGTTCACGAAGCGATCACGATTGCGATCGTGACGCCGAGGTTGCGACGGATGCAGCTGCTGCCGCGGACGCAGATGCTTCAGTGACGGGCCGTTCGGGCGACTCCGATGCGTCCATCTCGAGCGGCCCGGTGCAGCTGCCTTCGCCCGGTGGCAAACCGGGCGAGGTGATCGCCGAGCCGGCCGACGACGCGAGCGCGCTCTTCGCGGGCGACAACGTAAAGACGTACGAGATCACGGTCACGCCGGAAGACCTCGCGACGCTCGACGCGAGGCCGAGCGCGGAAGCGTACGTGTTGGGTTCGGTGACGATCGATGGCGAGCGCGTGGAGAACGTGGGTGTCCGTTACAAGGGCAGCGCAGGCGCGTTCATCATGCCGTGCACCGCATCGACGATGCCGGGGCGCAGCATCGGGCCCAAAGCCGGCAAGTGCTCGATGAAGCTCGCGTTCGACTACGTCGACGACGAAGCCCGGTTTCGCGGGCTGAAGAAGCTGAACTTGCACTCGATGGGGCGCGACCTCTCGTTCATGCGCGAGCGGCTCGGGTACGCGATGTATCGCGAGATGGGCGTCGCATCGCCGCGCACCACCTACGTGAAGCTCGTGATCAACGGCAAGCTCGAAGGCTTGTTTTTGGCGGTCGAGCAGATCGACGGGCGCTTCACGCGCAGCCGCTTCAGCGAAGGCGGCGAAGGCAACTTGTACAAAGAGATCTGGCCGCTCTACGACGACCCGACGGTCTACCGAACCGCGCTCGAGGCCAACAAAGGCGACACGACGAACGTCGACAAGATGCTGGCATTTGCGCAGACCCTGAAGCAGATGCCGGCCGCTTCGACCGACTGGGTCGATCGCGACTACACGCTTCGCTACATCGCGGTCGATCGCGTGCTGCTGAACGACGACGGAGTGTTCCACTTCTACTGCGGTCGTTCGGGGAACAACCCCGGCCCGTACGCGAATCACAATTACTACTGGTACGAAGCCGAGCACGCCGGCCGGATGTGGCTGGTGCCGTGGGATCTCGACGTGTCGCTCGCAAACGAGCCGCGGACGTTCATCGACTATGAGTGGTCGGCGCAAGCGTCCTGCATGTGCCACGTTGCGATCGGGTACCGGCAGCGTGCTCCGAGCTGTGACCCGCTCGTCGCGCAGTTTGCAACCTGGCGTGACGGCTACGACTCGATGGTGGACGCGTTTCTCTCCGGGCCGTTTGCGAAAGACGCCGTGGATGCGAAGCTGGCCGCATGGTCGCAGGAGATCGCACCACTCGTGGACGAAGCTGCCGGACTCGGCGGAGCGCCGGATCGGCAGTCTTGGCAAGACGAGCTGCTCGAGCTGCGATACGTGCTCGCGGGCGTGCGCCAAGATCGTGGATTCGCCTACGAGATGCAGTGAGGTATCCGCGAGGCGGGCCCTGGGTCGCGCTGGGGTTGTGGCTGCTCGCGGGGTGCGGCCGGCCGGCCGCTGACAGCGGCGAGGTCTCGAAGCCGAGCGAAGTCGGTCAGGCGCAACCGCCGGCGGCGGAGCTTCCGAGCGCAACACCGGTGCCCGCTGCCGAGCCGGCACCAGCCGCCGTGCCTGCGCCGACGCCGGAGCCAGCCGCGCAGCCGATAGCGGCGCCGGCCGACCCGCAGCCATCAGCGGCGCCATCCCAGCCTTCCGACCGCGACCCGATGCTGGCGGCGCAGCAGGTCGTCCCCGTTTCGGGGTCCCAAGACGTGCCGGTTCCAGGCGAGCTGCGGCTCGCGATGGAAGAGCTGTCCGAGGCAGTCCGCGAGCACGACGCCGCACGTGTCCTCGAAAAGTTTTCGCGTTCTGCCGGCTTTCGCTACTCCGACTCGCGCAAGCAGAAGCCGATCATCCAAGCGATCCCATTCGACCGCCTGCAGCGCGAGCTCGGCGCGAAGTCCGGGTTGTACCGCACGCTGCTCGAGCCGAGTGGGCTCGTCCAATACGTCTCCGGCGAACACGCCGTCCCGTGGCGTGGAGTGAGCCAGGATGAATTCGCGCCGCGAGGCGTCGACGCAAAGAAGGTGTGGGTACGCTGGCGGTCCGAGGGCGACACCTGGGTCGTGGACACGATCGCGCTCCCGGCGCCGCTGCCGCGCTCGCATTAGGTTGGACGCGCGATCTCGAGCGCCCGTCGCCTGCTAGATTGCGACCTGGAGACACTCGGGACATGACTTCGCACGACACCGCGATCCTGCGCGCAAACGAGACGTTTTACCGTGCGTTCAGCACCGGCGACTACGCGACGATGGCGCGCTTGTGGGCCGAGCAAGCGCCGGTCACCTGCCTGCACCCCGGCTTACCCGCGCTGATCGGTCGCGAGACGGTGATGCAGAGCTGGCGTCAGATCCTGACGCAGTCGACGCAGCTGACGATGCGCTGCGATCACGCGCACGTGCAGTTGTTCGGCGAGAGCGCGGTCGTGACCTGTTACGAGGCGAACGGCGACGAGCCTGCACATCTCGCTGCGACGAATGTGTTCGTGCGCGAGGGGGACCAGTGGAGGATGGTGCATCACCATGCCGGTCCACTTGCTCGTGCGATCTCCCGGCCGCCCCCGCGCGCGGGCTTGAACTGAACCCTGCTTATTGCAGGTTCTTCTGCTTCACTTTCCAGTTCGTGTCCGAGCAGAGCCCACACTGCGGGCCGACGAAGCGGGCCTTGATCGTGGTGTCCTGCATGAGTTGCCAGCGCAACCATGCGACCACCTCGGTTTGAATGCGCGGCTGGTTCGGCTCGCTCAGGATGCCCAAGTGGCCACCGGGGAAGTTGCCGTAGAACACCGACGTCTTCGCCATGTCGAAGTCGATGTCGCAGTTCGCGGCCGCGATATCGCACTGGTCGGACAAGATGTCGCTGCAGTTCGGATCGGGAATGCCGCAGAAGAACGCAGCCGGCGCGTGCAAGTTGTTGACGCGGTCCGCGACCATGTTGCCGCCGGAGATGTGGACGGTCGTCGTCAAGCGTGGATCGTTTGCGATCGTGAACGTCGCGAGTGAGCCCATCGAGTAGCCCATCGCAGCGACTTTTGTCGTATCGAGCTTGTCTTGGAACTGGCCGCCTTGCTTCATGTTCTCGGCGAACGCCCAGTCGATCGCGGAAGCCATCTCCTTACCGAGATCGACCTCGGCGCCGATACCGGGGGCCGTATTCGAAGCGAGCACGACGAAACCGTGCGTCGCTAGGAGCGGCAGGAGCGGGTAGAGCGGAGGGGTGGTGCCGCCGCCGCTCATCCAGACGACGATCGGATTTTTTGCGCCTTTTGGTGCGAGCTCCGTCGGCAGGTAGATCGTGAAGTTGTTGTTCGGCCCCATCGCGTCGATCTGCTTGCCCATGAACGGCCCGTTGCTCTTGAAATCCGTGACCGGAGGAAACGGCCCGGTGCCGGTCGCAGGGGGAGGCGCAGCCGTTCCGGCCGTGACGGGGGGCTGCATCATCGTAACGCCTGCGTCGTCGTCGTTGCCGCTGCTGCCACTAGCGCCGCCGCCAGCTGCAGGACCACCCGATCGGCCTGCCGTCGCCGTCACGCCCGCAGTTCCGGCGCGACCCGCCGCGCCGACGGCGGTCCCGCCGCCACCAGCTGCAGCCGGCACTCCAGGCGGCGGCGTCATCACTCCGCCGCTGCCGGCGATCGTATTCGGTGATGGTTGAGCGCCGTCGCCGCTACAAGCGGCAGCCAACACGAACGCACTCGAGACAAAAGCCAAACAGGCGGGGAGCTTCCGGGTCGCGAACATTCGCTGAAACCTAGAGCCCAACCACTGACGTCGCAAGCAATCTCGCGTCGCACTTCCCGTGATGCGAATCGATTCCTACGAGCCGAGTTGCTTTGCAGGCCGCGATTTCGTGCAGCAAAGGACAATCGATTCATTTGCGGCCAAATGCGCTCAATAGAGGCCGCGCGCGCAGCTCACACGGATTCGAGGGAGTACAGCACTGCCGGCGAGCGTTGGTGCACGAACACGCCCGCGCCGGCACTGCGGAACGTACGACTCAACCGCGACTTGTAAAAGCGCGCCGGTCGCAAGTACACGTCCCCATCTGTCACGCGCCGATCTGCCGCGTCGTCCCAGTCTTCGCGAGTCAGCGCTTCGAGATACAAACACCCGCGACACAGCGCGGAGAGATTTTCGAGCGCGCGCTCTGCCTCGTCGCGATTCAGGTACTGCAACACGCCTTTGCAGATCACGAGATCGAACCGGCCGCGCGCTTTGAAGTCGACGACCGAGCCTTGCCGCAAGTCGTAGCGCTCGCACGCGTATTCGCTGCGTTCCACGCCGACGTACGTCGCGTTCGGGAATTCCGTTCGCAGCGCCGGGCGCATCTGGCCGAGCCCTGCGCCGAGATCGAGCACGTTGCGCACCGGTTGTTGCAAGTAGCCGAGGTATGCAGCGAGCAAACGCGCGAGGCGCCGCGAGTCGTCGTCGCTTGCGACGCGCGTGCGTGGATTTTCGTAGTAGCGAGCGTAGTAAGCCTTGTCGAAATTGAACGCGCGTTTCATCGCTCTCCTACGATGCTGAGACTGACGCGCCGCGTGTGCGCTGCGCGACGATGCTCGTACAAATACAAGCCTTGCCAAGTGCCGAGGTCGAGCTTGCCGTGTGCGATCGGAATACCGATCGACGTCGCGGTTAGAACACTTCGCACGTGTGAAGGCATGTCGTCTGGGCCTTCTGCGGTGTGCTCGAACAACGCATCGCCGTCCGGCACGAGCCGCGCGAGAAAGCGCTCGAGATCGGTGCGGACGTCCGGGTCCGCGTTCTCGCAGATGATCAGCGACGCGCTCGTGTGGTGCACGAACGCGGTGCACAGGCCGATGCGTGCGCCCGATTCGACGACGGCGGTCTGAACCCTGGCGGTCAGATCGTAGGTGCCGCGACCGCGCGTGGCTTGCTCGAGATTGGATTGAAAAAACAGCATGAGCCCCTCGCTCCGGTTACCGGGGCATCATACCTCACACGCCCTGGGCGTCCTGGCCCCAGATGTACTTGTGGAGCTGCAGCTGCACGCGCACCTCGAGCCGGTCTGCCAGCGTCCAGGCGACGAGCTCCTGTGGATTGAGCACGCCGTGGACAGGGCTCAGCAGGATCTCGTGCACGCGGCCGATCACGCGCTCGCGTAAGATCAGCTCGCGGGCCCAGACGTAGTCGGTGCGATCTTTCAGCACGAACTTGAGCTCGTCGCGCGGGCCGAGCAGGGCGAGGTTTTGCAGCCGATTGCGCGCGCATTCACCGCTGCCCGGTGCTTTCATGTCGACGATGCGGTGCACACGCGGATCGACGGCCGAGATGTCGCGTTCGCCGCTCGTTTCGAGCAGCACAGTGCGCCGTGTGTCGCACAGCTCGGCCAAGAGTGGGATCGCTGCGGGCTGCAGCAGCGGTTCGCCTCCGGTCACGAGCACGAGCTGCGTCTCGAATGCGAGCGCGCGATCGCGCACTTCTGCGCGCGACATGCGTGTGCCGCCGGTGAAGGCTTGCGGTGTGTCGCACCAGCTGCAGCGCAGGTTGCAGCCGCTCAAGCGGACGAGTGTGCACGGCCGGCCGGCAAAGCTCGTTTCGCCTTGAATCGACCGATAGATCTCGTGGATGACGAGGGTGTCCGTGGCCATGGCGGCGGGGCTGTATCACGCCTGCTCGCCGCGAGCCAGCCTGCCGTGGGGCTGCGGGGGGTCAGGGCTGCGGCTGGCCGCCCGGCGCTTCCAGTGCGGCGACTCGGCAGTGGATTCGCTCGGACATCCGTCGCATCGCCCGCTTCAGTGCAGCCCGCATTCGCGTGTGGCTGGTGAGGCTTCGTTGCGAGAGGTCGTGCTGTTCCCTCGGATCGGCCGCTCGATCGTAAAACTCCTCGTCGCCGGTCACCCGGTTCACGATCAGGCGGTCGCGCGAGCCGGCGAGCGCGACCTTGGGCTGATAGTCGGCGCTACCACTCAGCACGAGCGCCAGGCGCTCGGCGAGCGCAGCCTTCGAGCGGATCGGTTGGCGCACGAGCTCGAACAGTAGCTTGCCCCGCACCGGGAAGGCTTCGCTCAACCCATAGCGCTCGCTCTTGCTGCGCGCGACTTCGAACAGGCTTCGGGCGTCGCCGCCGATGGCGTCGTTCGGCGTGCCGGTCCACTCGAGCAAGGTCGGCGCGATGTCGATCAGGCTCGCGAGCCGATCGCTCGTACCCGCTTCGAGCCCCGGCGCGCGAATGATCAGCGGTATGTCGGCGATGAACTGGTTCAAGTACACGTGGTGACCGTAGTAGCCGAGCTCGCCGAGCGCCTCGCCGTGGTCGCCGAACACGATGATCAGCGAATCCTCGAGATAACCGAGCCGCTCCAGCTCGGCGATCAGGCGGCCGACCTGCACATCCACGCTGCGAACCAGCGCCGCGTAGCGCGACTCTGGGGTGCCGCCCTGCGCACGCAAGCTGCGGAGCGCACTCGTGTGTGGCTCGTAGTAATGAATCCAGGCGAACGTGCGCGCGTGAGCCTTCCGCGCGTCGCGCAGCTCCTCGATCAGCTTGTCCGTCTGCGGCGCTGCGCCCGGAAGCAGCTGGGGGCCGAGGTTGCGCGTGATGAGCCCCGGCAGCGCAGAGCGGCGGAACCAAACCACGTCCGGCCAGATCGCGATGCGCCGATCCCAGCTCGACGCCGTCAGCTGCAGGACGTCCGGCAACGTCGCCGGCGCAAGCAAGAGCTCACTCGGGTAGACGCCGGTCAGCACGGCGCCGAGCGCAAACAGCGTCGCGGGGTAGGGTGTGACCGCACGCTCGAAGACCAAGCTGCGCGTTGCAAACGCGTGAAGGGCTGGGGTGAGGGCGGGACCGAGCGCGTCCTTACGCAGCGCGTCGATGCTGATCAGGATCACGTTTTTGCGCTGTTCGGGCGGGGTCGTGAGCGCACTCGGTTGCGGCTCGCGCGGGGGTTCGACGCAATCGAATCGCGCGGTGCTGGCCGAGCTGACGGCGAGGTTCGCAAAGCGCGGCGGCGGCGCAAACTGCTGGGCCGCTTCGCTCAAGGTGGTGAGTCCGCCGCGGCGGATCAGCTCGGCTTTGGCGTGCAACGCCGGCGTTCGATGGCTGACGCCGTGGGCGGCACAGCCGACCACCAGCGCGACCATCAGCACCGTCCACGTCTGCTGCTCTGGGCTGCGGATCAAGCCGGCGTAGAACAAGCTGGCGAGGCCGAGCCACACCGCAGGCATGACAAATGCCACGAGGAAGTTGTAAGCGCGCAGCTGATCGTCGGCTGCATCCGCGAAGCCGGTGCCGGCAGCGATCGCGATTGCGACACTCGCGAAGCGCAGCCTGCGCTGGGTGCGCGGTGACGAGCGTGCGAGCCAGGCGGGCGGCGGATCGACGCAGAGCCGAAGATGCGCGAGCCACGCTGCGACGTAGCCGGCGATCAACGTGATCGTGAACGCAACTCGTAACGGCAGCTCGGTCGCCGAGCCAAGCATTCCCGTGCCGCCGGTCAAGAGCTGTGCGCAGCGGACGCTCGGAAGCGCGACCGCCGCTGCAAGCAGCAGGCACGTCAGCATGCGCGCGTAGCGGGTACGGAGCTTCGCGAGCCAGAGCACGGCGTGGGCTGCGCCCAGCGCGGGTAGCCACAACAGTGAGCAGGTGATCGCGAGCTCACCCAAATATCCGAGGCGAGCCGGTGTGTCGGTCCAGGGGGCGTTCAGGTCGAAGAGCTCGAACGCGAGCGCGAACAGCCACGCCGTGCTCGCGCAAAGGGCGAAGCGAAGCGTGGTGCCGAGCACCGTGCCTGTGCGCTCCGCGCGTGAGCTCATTCGTGGAGCCTATTCTACTGCTGCACTTGGGTCACACGAGCGCGAGCGAGAACCGGTGACCGCCAGGCTGACAATCGAAGATCCGATAGCCGATCTGATTGAGCTGCATCAGCACGCGTTCGCACCGTGTGACGGAGAACGGACGCGGTCCGTGCTGGAACTCGATCAAGATCTGCGTCGGCCGCGCGCTCGTCGTCATGAGCGAGTGCGTCGCGAGAAACTCGGCGCCCTCGAGCTCGAGCTTCAGCACGTCGACGTGCGGATGCCCGAACTGTTTCATCAAGGTCGGCAGCCGCCGCACCTGATACTCCGAGCTCGGATGTGCGTGATTGCGCCGCGCGTGCCCATGCGTCGTGCTCTCGAGCGGTCCGTACGTCATGAGGCCGTCGCGATCGGACAAGCCCATCGGATGCACGGTGATCTGCGGCGGCAACGCCTGCATGCGGATCCAGTGCAAGTGGCGCGGCCGCGGCTCGAACACGTGCAGGGTGCAACCGAACCGACCGATGAGCTCCAGCTCGAAGTCCGCGTCGACGCCGACGCCGAACGCATACACGATCGATGTTCGCAACATCAGATCGGGCACGACCGCAAAACCACGGCCCTCGCTGCCGAGGAGCAGCTTGGGAAGTGCAACCTGCTGCTCGTACTTCGGTTCGCCACGCAAGCGCCGGCGTAAACCTTCGAACGAGGGAGTTAGCAGTTCCGTCCAGTGCATCGCGTACCGGTGATGAGCATCGGTCCCGCCTACAAGCGGCGGACGGCGAAACCGTAGAACGCTTTTCCCTGGTTCTGCAACGATCTTCGCCGGTTGACGAAGAGCTGACAACGTCGCGAGACGCCTGCCAATTTCTTGCCAGACTGCGTTTTCTGAGAGTGCAGGCGCGTGCGCGTGTGGGCTCAAACGTGCCAAATCCCGACGGAACCTGAGCGCGGTGACACTGGGCGCTGTCAGTGCCGCTGTGCGCGGCTGACGCCAATGGCTGCAGTGCTGGACGCAAATTGCACCTCTGCGCGTTGCTGATCCGATCGCGCCGGAACAGACTGAACTTAGGCCGGCCGGCTGGCCGGACACGCGTACAGGACATTAAGCGCGGAGGAGCGGTTGTCGAAGTTGGTCGCCTGCGTGAAGTTCTCGCGCAGCAGTTTGGAGTGGGTTCGCACGTTGCCCGGCGCGTCGTGTTGCGCGCTGATCCTTCTCGTAGCGTGTATGTCTTCTCCGCGGTCTTCCTCCGAGATCGCGCAAAAGACCGACCCAGTCACATTTTCAGGGGTGTTCGAAGCACCCGGTGTGGACCTCGAGCTTCAGGCGAAAAACCAGAAGACAGGTGCATGGGTGCGGTTCGGAACGGCGCGTACGCGCGAAGCCGATCCTGTGATCAGCGCCTCGGGCAGCCCGTACTTCCGTTACCAGACGAACGCGGTACTGCCGCAGTCCCCCGCGTACTGGCTTCCACATGCGAAGAGCGGACGCATCGAAGCGCAAGTGCGCGTCGTCCACGGCGATCGCGTGCTGCGCGCGTTCGCGGCCGACGCTGAGAGCTGCGCGCGGCAGAAGCACGATGTCGGCATGTCGGAACGCGAGGTCTTCGAAGCGTGCTCGGCAAAAGAGCCCGAGCTCGCGCGCGTGTTCGTCGCCGCTTGTGGTGGCGTCGGTGAGCCGTGCTGTCCGGTTCAAGCGGCAAAGCAAAGTTCGACGGCTTGCGCTGCCGCTTACAGCTGCGAGGCGAGTTTGTGCGTCGAGCCGCCTTACCCCGTGCCCATGCTTCGTGACTATCAGGTCGACTTGTCGATTCCAGCGGGGCATCGGCTGCGCGACGCGTGGCTCGTGCTCGATGATCGTCCGGCCGGTGCGGATAGCGAGAGGCCGCTCGTGCGTGATCACCGCACCGAGATCGGTGTTCGGATCAGCGAGCCGCATAGCGGGATCGCGCGTCTCACGTTTGATCTGGGCTACTACAAGCCGGGTGTAAATCGCTTCAAGGTGCGCGCTGTCGCGGGCAAGGGTGAAGCCCGACGCGCGATCGATGGGGGTTGGTTCAAGCTCGAGTACGACTTGCCGCGAGCGCTCGGTTTTTCTCAGCCGGGTCGCTTCGAGCTGCCGCCCGATCACTTTCCGCGGCGCATGAGCGACTGCCACGGCTCGTTTTGTAAAGACGCCGATCGCGATGGTCTGAACGACCTCTGGGAGAACGTCGCAGTGCAGCAGCTGCGGCCGCGCCTCTTACTGGATCGCAGCGACGGTTTGTTCGCGAGTCGGACGGATCTCGTCCGAGTGCTGACGTCCGTGACGCCGATGGTGCGCGGACGAATCGAATACGTCCTGTTCGCGAGCGTGGTCGCGTTCAGTCGCGACTACGGTCACCTCGGGATGTTCGATCATCCGGGCGATGCGGAGGCGTTCGGCATGTTGTACCGCATCGATGCGGACGGTGGGCTCAACTGGGTCGCCTCGGCGGCGAAGGGCCACCCGTGTCTGACGTGCCGCTCGCGCTACGCGTTCTTTCCACAGGACTTCGCGGAGGATGGAACGCCGCTCGTCTACGTCGAGCGTCAGAAGCACGGCTTGTGGCAGAACGGGCAGCAGTGCCGCGCGCGCGCAGCCTTCAGCTGCAAGGGTGATGCGAGCATGCGGCCGCCTGCGTTCAACGTCGGCGATCCGAGTCCGGACGGCTCACGCGGTTTGATCGACGAATTCGATGCCATCGCGGCCGGGGGTGCGTTTGGGCAGCTCGCCGGCGTGTTCCCCGGGGATGCCGTGTGGACGGCGACTCTCGCCCGCGTGCCGGGGAAGTTCTGCGGCGGTGGTCGCGACTGCGGGCCTGGGCGAAGTGCGACGCAGCCCGGTACGATCATCGGCAAGATGGTGCAACTGTTCGAGACGGCTCGCTTTTAGTCGCTGGATTCGGTGACGGTTTCGAGTCGAACATCCGGCCGGCCGGTGGCTCTTCGCCGCGTGTTTGCGCACACGTGCAAGCAGACATACGCTGCGGCGCATGAGTCGCTTCGCTCGGCTTCCTCCGTTCGAGACCGTCATCAAGTCTCGCGAAGTAGAAGACCCGATCAACCTCTGGGTGCATCGTCCGCTCGCGTACGCGTTCGTCGCGCTCGTCTATCGCACTTCGATCACGCCCAATCAAATCACCGCCCTCGCGCTGGTCGTAGGCTTTGCAGCTGCTGGCTGCTGGTTCGTCGGGACTCCGGCGCTGATGTTGGTCGGTGGCTGTCTCCTGTGGACGAGCGCGATCCTCGACGGCGCGGATGGCATTCTCGCGCGCGCGAAGCAGATGTTTTCGGATACGGGTCGGGCGCTCGACGGTTTCGCCGACATGATGGTCGCGCTCGCGACGGTCGCGGCGGCCTTCTATCACGTGTGGGCGCAGTGGCATAACCCGATGCACTTGTGGCTGATGCCGATCGCGCTCTTGATGTCGGTCGTGCACGTCTACTCGTACGACTACTATAAAGAAGCGTACCTGCAGCACACGAATCCCGGCTGGGACGGTGCGGCGGAGCGCGTATCCGACGTGCAGGCGCGGGTCGACCGTGCGGTGGCGGAGCGCGCGCCTTGGCCGGTGATCCTCGCGACGCGGTCGCACGTGGATCTGCTCGGCGCGCAGCAGAAGGTCGTTCAGTTGACTAACCCGGCTGCGATGCGTGCGCACTTGCAGTTTCCGGTGAGCAGCGAGAGCGTCGCCATCTATCGCAAGTACAACGCTGCCCCCATGCAGCTGTGGGCTGCGATCTCGCTCGCGCCGCACTCGTACGGCATGTCGATCTGCGCGATGTTCGATCGGCTCGACGTGTATCTGTTGCTGCGAGCGGTCGTGGCGAACGTGCTGTTCGCGATCGCGTTGCTCTGGCAGCGCCGGGCTACGCGCAAAACGCGCGAGGCACTTTCGCTCGCAGGTTTGGAGCCGATGCCAGCCCCTGCTGCTGGCGCACATATCGCAGACGCCACTTCGTGAGCCGTTTCTGCGTTGACGCCACGTTGCGCCTGTGTAACGTCAGACTTGTTGCGCCGGAGGAGTGGCCGAGTGGTCGATGGCGGCGGACTTGAAATCCGTTGATCCCGCAAGGGTTCCAGGGGTTCGAATCCCTTCTCCTCCGCCGTTTCTTCCTAACTGAACGTGGCGCGCCGCTCTGGGTGGGAAGAAACGGCGGAGGAGAAGGGATTCGAACCCCTGGAACCCTTGC
>DASRXR010000674.1:0-6336 GCA_035687405.1 Polyangiales bacterium | reverse complement strand
CAGCATCGTGCGCGATGCGTTCGACATTCACCGTGGGCGCTGGGATGACGAGTTACTCGGTCATCTGCGTGTACCCCGCAGCGTGCTGCCCGAGGTCTGCGGCTCGGCCGAGGTCATCGGTCGGACGCGTGGCTTGCCCGGGCTACCCGACGGGATTCCGGTCGGCGGCATCGCCGGCGATCAGCAAGCCGCTTTGTTCGGGCAGACGTGTTTTGCCGTCGGCGAAGCGAAATGTACTTACGGTACTGGTGCGTTTCTCTTGATGAACACCGGCACCCAAGCCATCCGTTCTCGGAACGGTCTGCTGACGACCATCGCGTGGCGCTTTGGAAACAAGACCACCTACGCGCTCGAAGGCAGCTCGTTCGTTGCCGGCAGTGCCGTACAGTGGCTGCGCGATCAGCTCGGGATCATCAAATCAGCGTCCGATGTCGAGGCGCTCGCGGCCAGTGTGGACACCAGTGCAGGCGTAACGTTCGTGTCGGCGCTCACGGGTCTCGGCGCGCCGTATTGGGATGCCGACGCACGCGGCGTCATCACTGGGTTGACGCGCGGGAGCTCGGCCGCACATATCGCGCGGGCTACGCTCGAAGGAATCGCGTTTCAGATCGCCGACCTGGCGCGCGCGATGGCCGAAGACGCAGGCCGGCCCCTCAGTCGGCTTCGCGTCGACGGGGGCGCATCCCGAAACGATTTGTTGATGAGTTTCCAGAGCGACGTTCTGGATGTGGCCATTGATCGACCGAGCAACGTGGAAACCACAGCGCTCGGCGCTGCTTATCTTGCGGGCCTGGCGACTGGTGTTTTCGCGGACACCCAGGCCATCAGTCGCGCGCACCGAGTCGACAAGACTTGGACGCCGAAGATGGCCGACGGTGAGCGAGGGAAGCATCTCGCCCGCTGGAAAGAAGCCGTGTCACGCGCGCGCTCGCGACAGGGAGAGTCATGACTTCGGATCCCGACGAACAGCCAAAGCCTCCCTTACGAAAGGTTCCGGTCGCTTGGGAAGCGCTCGAGGACGCCTTCGAAAACAATGCCCCCGAGGTTCACAGCTATCTGAACCTGGCGAACGGCGACGTCATACGTATCGTCGATGGTGTGGCTGAGCCACAGATGCATACGCGCATTGCGGGGGATACCGAGTTTCTGCTCGTCGACCCCGTGTCGTCGCGCGAGCAGTACCGCTGGATGGAGCGCTACATCGCGACGGTGGAAGAGCCGGACCTGCGCCAAAAGCTGGTCAGTTCGATCGACGGCAAGGGTGCGTTTCGGCGCTTCAAAGACGTGCTCATGGCCTTCCCGGTCGAGCGCGAGCGTTGGTTTACGTTTCGCTCCGAGCGATTGCGCACTGCGATGCAGACTTGGCTCGACGCGCATGGCATCGAAGCGGTGCGGCGTGAGGAGTGGGAAGTTCCGAGCGCAGAGGCCGTGAAGGACGCGGTAGAGCGCGAGGAGAAGGCTCGGCCGGCGCGAAAGAATCGCGCTGCGCACGCGGATGCCTCGCGGCAGCGTTTGCGGGATCTCGTGGAGCTGCTTCCCGTGCGCGAGCTCGACATGGCCGTCGAGTTTTTGGAGTTTCTGCGCGAGCGACGACCGGTGCCGCGTATGAAGTCGAAGGCGCCGGAAAGGGCGGCCGACGAAGATGACACGAACGGGGACAGCGAGCCGCCGAGCTCCGAGTAGCAATCCGCTGATCGCGTGCCTGCTTCTGATCTGCGCGAGTCTCGCCGGCTCGGCGCGCGCGCAGATCCCAGTCGCGACTCGCGTCGACGGAGTCGCAGCAGCCATTGGCGGCACGGCCGGCGAGAGCGCCGACGTTATCCTGCAGAGCGACGTCGAGCTGCGCGCGCGGCTTCTGTTGCTCGGTCGGGACGAAAAATCGGCGCTGCACCTCGAGTTGCCGACCGGGCTCCTGTCGGCGGCGCTGCGCGAACTGATCGGTGAGAAACTGATCGCGCGAGAAGCCGAGCGCGTGCAGATCACGCGGCCGACCCAAGCGATGGTGGCGCAAGAAAAGCAGCGTTTGGTCGCATCGGCAGGCGGCCCCGATCGCGTCCAACGGTTGTTGGCTTCACTCGGAGCCGGTCCGGCGGAGCTGGATGGAATGGCGGAACGCCGTGCGCTCGTCGGTGCGTTTCTACGCGCGAATCTCGAGGGCACGACGTTGATCACGGAGCGCGAGATCGACCAGCAGATCGCGCGAGATGGCGCGCAGTACGCCGGTCAGAATCCGGTGACTGTTCGTGCGCAAGTACGGACGATCCTCGCGCGGGCAACGCTTGCGCGAAACATCGAACGCTGGGTGCGAGTCCTGCGTGCGCGTGTGCCGGTTCGCATTTACGCTTCGTTCGAGAGCTCGTGAGGAACAGCGGTCCCAAACCCGTGATCTTGCCGATGCTCGCGTCCGACCTGTCCTCAGTCGAGCGGATCGCGGAGCGTTGCTTTCCCGTGCCGTGGACGCGCCAGGAATTCGAGAAAGAACTGAAGCGCGACTACGCGGTGCTGCGCGTATTGCGGCCGTCGGCCGAGGAGTCCGTGTGCGCATTTGCGAACTACTGGCACATCGGCGATGAGCTTCAGCTCATGAATGTTGCGACCTTGCCGGAGCTTCAAAAGCGAGGACATGGAAGCGCGTTGCTCGTCGATCTGCTGCAACACGGTCGCGAACGTCAGGTAAAGCTGGTTACCTTGGAAGTTCGCCGGAGTAACGCGGCTGCGCGCTCGCTCTACGTGAGCTTCGGTTTTCGCGAGCTCGGGATTCGGCAGCGTTATTATTCGGACAACGGGGAGGACGCGATCGTCATGCACCTGTCGTTGCCACCTGCTGATTGAGCAAGGCTTCGCACGTTGGGTTGGACCACGTTGGATTCCCGGCCTATGGACTGCTAGTTATCCGGTGATGCCGGTGCAAGGAGCGCAGTTTGGCCTTCGATTCTGACGAGGAAGAGCGTCGCGCGAGAGGCGCTGCAAGCAAGTCTGACCCGAGTGAGCTCGGGAAGCTGGCTGCAGAGTTGCCTGCGAGTGAGCGGCGTTCGAGCGCTCCACCGGGATCGGATGGCGACGACGCGATCAACCCATTGGACCAAGCCGCGATCGCGGCGTTGTCCAAGGGCTCCGCCGCGCGACCTACTGCAGTCGTGCCGCCTGCGCGGAGCTCGAGCTTCGGTTGGTTGATCGGGCTCGCGATCGGGTTTGTCGCCGGCGTCCCAGTCGGCGGCATTTTGTTTCCGCACACGACCGTGGTGTCGGTGCCCGCTCCAAAGAGTCCGACTGCGGATCGCGAGGCGCAGCTTGCAGCGGCGGAAGCCCGCGCGCGCAAGGCGGACGAGATCGCCGCTGCGGTCCGGCTTCCGTCCCAGCGCCTGGCCGAGCAAGGTCAGCCCCCTGCCGCGGAACAAGCCGCCGAACCAGCGCCGCCGAGCGCTGCAGAACAGGCGCCGCCTGCCGCTGCCGAGGTGCCGCCAGCAGCTGCATCGGCGGCTGCGCCACCGGGCATGGGAAGCGCCAGCGCCAGCGCCGCGGAAGCTGCGGCTGCGAGGAACCAGCCACCGCCGAACGCGCACTCACGCGAGGCCGCGCGCGTCGCGACCGCGGCGCTGAATGCTGGTCCTGCGAAGCCAGCTGATGCGCCCGCGACCCAGGCGAGCACAGCGGCGCAGCCATCCGCTGCAACCCCGGCTACCCCGGCGCCCGCCCCAGTGCCGGCAGTGGGCGCGACGGGCCCCGACGGCCGCAAGATCGACGATCTCCTGGATCAAGCGCTCTCCAGCACCGCGGCAAAGCAGGAACAAGCGCGCGTCGCCCAGGCCGATCGCGCCCTCGTGGCAGCCAACACGATCCCAGTCGTGCCCTCGCGCGACGACGTGACCCGCTCGATGACGGTCATATTGCCGGCGATTCGCGGCTGTGCGGCGGGCCAAAGCGGCCTCGCGACGGTCGGGATCGTGGTGAAGAACGACGGACGTGTCGAAAGCGTGTCCGTGACAGGCGCACCCTTTGAAGGGGATCGCAGCGGCAGGTGCATGGAAGGCGTCGTGCGCCGAGCAAAGTTTCCGCGCTTTCAGCAAAGCTCGTTTCGCATCCAATTCCCGTTCGCGATCCAGTGAGATCGGGCGATCTCCTGGCCGGCCGAGATCTGGCCCAGATCTCGCGTAATCGTTAGGATCGGCCGCGCCGCTACGACTGATTGTGGTCGAGAGCGCGTGCTGATACTAGATTTGGGCCTCAGCGTTGCGGGGCAGCGCGGGGCGGTGTTACCCCAGCCTCGGCCATTGCGAAATTGGCATGGCTCGTACTCGGAGCTCTCTAATCCGATGTGCGCGAGAGTTCCGAGGAGCGTCTGACAATTCCATGAAGATCAAGAAGCTCGAGGTGTGCGGGTTCAAATCGTTCGTCGACGGCGTCACCTTGCGCTTCGACCACGACGTCACCTGCATCGTCGGCCCGAACGGCTGCGGCAAATCCAACGTGGTCGACGCGATCCGCTGGGTGATGGGCGAGCAGTCTGCGAAGAACCTCCGCGGTCGCGCGATGGAAGACGTGATCTTCGCGGGCACCGAGTCGCGCGGGCCCCACAGCTTCGCTGAAGTCACGATCACCTACGACAACTCGGACCACCTCGCGCCGCCCGAGTACAACGCGTTCAACGAGATCGCGGTGACGCGCCGGCTCGATCGCTCGGGCAACAGCGAGTACTTGATCAACAAGACCACCGTTCGTTTGCTCGACGTGACGAACCTGTTTCTCGGCACCGGTGTCGGTCGCCGCGCGTATTCGATCATCGAGCAGGGCCGCATCGGCTTGATCGTGACGGCGAAACCACAAGATCGGCGCGTGCTGATCGAAGAAGCCGCCGGCATCACGAAGTTCAAAGCCAAGAAGCAAGCGGCCGAGCGGAAGATGGAGCAGACGCAGCAGAACATGCTGCGCATCACCGACATCATCGAAGAGATTCAGAAGACGCTCGCGTCTTTGAAGCGCCAAGCGCAGAAGGCGGAGCGCTACAAGCGCTACCGCGAAGAGATTCGCGATCTCGAGCTGTGGCTGTCGTCGCACCGTTACTTGGAGCTGCACGTCACGCACAAAGTGCTGGTCAAGCAGATGGACCACGCGGTCGCGAAAGCCGACGGCGCTCGTTCGGCCTTGCGGCTGCGCGAAGCAGAGCTCGAAGCCGAGCGCGTGGTGTTGCAGACGCTCGAGAGCGTCGTCGAAAAGGCGCAGACCAAAGCCTACGGCGCGGACAACGCAGTGCGTTTGCTCGAGTCGCAGATCGCGCACCACACCGAACAGCTCACGCAGATGCGCGAGCGCGAGGCTTCGGGGCAGCGCGAGCTCGAGCGCTTGGGGACGCAGCGCCAGGAGCTCGCGACCGAAGCGGAGAACTTGTCGCAGCAGCTCGAAGCGCTGGCCGAGTCCGAGGCTACTTCCGCGGCGCAGTTGGAAGAAGTCACGGGCGAGCTCGAGCGCCAGCGCGCATCGAGTGACGAGGCTGAGCGTGCGCTCCAGGAGATCCGTGATCGCGTGACGGATGCCGATCGGCGGATCGCGCGCGCGGATGCGATGCTCGCGGGCTTCGACAAGCGGCGTGAGGACACGCGGGCGCGGCTTACGCGCATCGAAACCGAGCGTGAGCAGCTCTCGGAGCAGAGTGCGAGTTCGCAGCAGGAAGCCGCCGAACTGCGCGCGCGGCTCGAGGGTCTGCAGTCGACCCATGACGCGATCGGCCAAGCGAAGGAAGAGCTCGAGTCCGAGCTCAAGCGCCTGCGCGAAGACATCGTCTCGAGCGACGAGAGTGTCGAGAAGCTTCGCGCCGAGCTCGCGCAAAAGCGCTCGCGGTTGCACTCGCTCGAAGAGATCCAACAGCGCTTCGAAGGCGTCGGTAAAGGCGTTCGCGCGATCATGACGCAGTACGGTCGCGAACAGGGCTCGAGCAAAGTGCAAGGCCTCGTGGCCGATCGCTTCGAGTGCCCGCCGGAGCTCACGAAAGCTTTGGCCGCGGCGCTCGGCGAGCGGCTGCAGTACGTCGTCGTCGATGACCTCACGACGGGTGTCGACGCGGTCCGCTACCTGACCGAAGGCAAGCGCGGACGTGCGACGTTGATTCCGAGCGTTCCGCGCCGGACCGAGCGCGAAGCGCGGGTGATCGCGCAGCCGATCGCGGAGGCGACCGCGGAGCAAGCCTCGCCAGCGCCGAGCCTCGCATTCGCCGAGCTCGAGCAGAACGCGCCGAACTTCAGTGAGGGGAACGGCGCCTACGAGCAGAGCTCGGCGCCTGCAGATGGCTCGTTCATCTCGCCCGATCAGGACTCGGCGACCGCAGACAGCCCCAATGGGTAT
>DASRXR010000673.1:0-22147 GCA_035687405.1 Polyangiales bacterium | reverse complement strand
GGCGTCGCCCGCAAGTAAGCAGACGGCGTCGCCCGCAAGTAGAGCTCGCGCAGCGGCGGCCGAAACCGCCGCGCTCGCGCGCTTCAGTTGTATGTCGCAGTGAACAGCACGTTGACCGCGATCGCGTCCATGCCCGCGTCGTCCGTGTAGTCCTTCACGTGCATGTAGAGCAGCTGCGCGGCGAGCCCGATGCCCCAATCGGAGCCGACCCACCACTCCTTGCCGATCATCGCGTCGAGCGCGATGCCTGCGCTCGTGTCCTTCGACTGACCAGCGTCATCCTCGAACGCGAGCCAGCCGATGCCGACCGAGCCGCTCAAGAATATGTCGACCGGCATGATGTAATAGGTCGCGCCGAGGCCGAGCGACTGCATTCCAATCCCGTTCACATCGCGTGAGGGACTGAACAACCAGGTGGTTTGCAGGTCGAGGTGCAGCGCGAGGTTTTGGACCGGTGAGCCGCCGATCGCGAGCCCCATGCCGAGGCCCATGCCCGACCAGCTCTCGCCTTCGCGCGAGACGCTGCTTCCGCCAGGTCCGAGCTGCAAGCGCAGGAAGAAGCCCTCGTGCGCGTAGTTGCCGCTCGACTCCGGATGATCCCAAGGGTTCCACTCGCCCTGCTGAACCTCTTGTTCCGGCGTCCCACCGAGCCGGCCGTACTGCGATTGCGGCTCGGGCGGAGGCGGCGGCGCACTCGAGGGCGGAGGCGTCGGCGGCGCCGGCTCCGCAGGCGCAGTCGGAGCGGCTGCAGCGGGCGGCGGCGGCGTCACGCCTGGAGGCGGCGGCACTGTCGGCGGCGCCGGTTCAGCGGGCGCCGCAGTCAGCGGAGGCGTGGTCGGCGCTGCGGTTTGCGCGGATGCGACGCTCGCGATCAAACCAGGCGATACACAGAGACAGACTGCCCACAACGACCGCCGCAGGTGATTCGAAATCAACGTCGAACCCGCGGACCCAAGATAACGATTGTGCATGGTCGAGTCCTTCCGCACTCGGGCGGCCTCTAGCGGACCTGCCGCCCCCGACGGATGGAAACATTAGAGCATAGTGGCGCGTGCGTCGCCAACGCGCGGACGGCCACCTACAGCAAGAGCTGGCGAATGTCGCTGAGCAGTTCCGTCAGCCGCTTCGAGAAGCGCGCCGCATCGGCGCCATCGATCACGCGGTGATCGTACGAGAGCGAAAGCGGGCAGATGAGGCGTGGAACAAACGCGCCGTTCTCGTAGATCGGCTTCCACTGGGCCCGCGATACACCGAGCACCGCGACCTCGGGCGGATTGATGATCGGCGTGAACGCGGTACCACCGATGCCACCGAGGCTCGAGATCGTGATCGATGCGCCCTGCAGATCGCCGGTCGTGAGCCGCCGCGCCCGCGCGCGCTCGCTGACCTCTTCGAGCTCAGTCGCGAGCTGCCCGAGACTCTTTTTGTCGACGTCACGGATCACCGGAACTACCAACCCGTTCGGCGTATCCACCGCGACGCCGACGTGGAAGTACTTCTTCATCACGAGGTTCTCGCCGCTCTTGTCGAGCGAGGAGTTGAACTTCGGCATCTGCTTCAGCACCGACACGATCGCCTTCATGAAGAACGCGAGCAGCGTGAGCTTCAGCTTCGGCTGATCCGCCTTCAACTTCTTGCGAAACGCTTCGAGCTCCGTGATGTCCGCCTCGTCGTGCTGCGTGACGTGCGGGATGGTGACCCAGCTGCGGTGCAGATTTTTGCCCGACAGCTTTTGGATCTTCGTGAGCGGCTGGACGCTGATCTCGCCGAACTTCGTGAAGTCGATCTCGGGCGCTTCCGCAATCCCCAGGGTCGTCGAGCTCGCCGCGGGCGCCGTCAGTGCTTGTTTTACGAAGCCCTGGACGTCGTCTTTCGTGATCCGGCCGTTCGGACCCGAACCGTTGAGTCGCGCGAGGTCGACGCCGAGCTCGCGCGCGAAGCGACGGATCGCCGGGCTCGCGTGCGGGAGATGTTCAGTCGAGACGGGCGGAGCAGCCGACATGGGCGGCGCCGGTGGGATCGTGCGCGTCTGGCGAGTCTCGCCCGCGCCTTCACTCTCCTGTTCGTCTGCGTCGTCGTCGTCTTCGTCCTGCTCCTCGTCTGTATCCTTCGCTGCGGCGGGCTCCTGCTGATCGGCGACCTCGCGCAGCGACGGTTCGTTTTGCCCACCTGCCGACGGCTGCGCTTCTTCACCGTTCCCTGAAGACTTCGCGCTTTGCGGCTGCGGAGCTGAGGCCTTCTTGCCGCCGTTAGCTGCTTTCGCTTCGGCCGGCGCGCCGTTGCCGCCCTTAGCAGGTTGCGCTGGCTCCGCTTTCTTCTCGACTGGAGCGTCACCCTTGGCCGCACCACCCTCGGTCTCGAGCACGAGGATCGGCGAACCCTCGGACACCGTGTCGCCGACCTTCACCTCGAGCTTCTTCACCGTGCCGGCGCTCGGAGACGGAATCTCCATCGAGGCCTTGTCGCTCTCGAGCACGACCAAAGGTTGCTCGCGCTCGACCTTGGCGCCCGGCTGCACCAGCACCTCGACCACCGCTACGTCGTGCGAATCGCCGATGTTCGGAACACTGACCCGCTCTTCTGCCATTCTGTCGCCGCCTTACATGCGCATCGGGGGTGGTTTCTTAGGATCGATGCCGTACTTCTCTTGCGCCGCCTTCAACTTATCCGCCGGGAACTCATCCGCATCGGCCAGCGCACGCAACGCTGCAAACGCGATTTGGTGGCGGTCGACTTCGAAAAACTTCCGCAAGCCTTCCCGCGTGTCGCTGCGACCGAACCCGTCGGTCCCGAGCGTAGTGTAGGAACCAGGCACGAGGCCGCGAATCTGCTCGGCGTAGAGCTTCATGTAGTCCGTCGCAGCGATGACCGGACCCTTCCGTGGGCCAAGGCACTGCGCCACGTAGCTCACGGCCGGCTTCGCACTCGCGTCCCGGAGGGCGACGCGCGTCGCGAGCTGACCTTCGCGCGCGAGCTCGTTGAAGCTCGTCACGCTCCACACATCGGACTCGATGCCTTCCTCGCGCAAGAGCTCCCCCGCCGCGAGCACCTCGCGCAAGATCGCTCCGGATCCGAGCAGCTGCACGCGCGGCTTGTTCTCGTCTTTCGTCGGCGCGAGCAAGTACATGCCCTTCACGATGCCTGCCTCGACGCCTTCGGGCATCGGCGGCATCACGTAGTTCTCGTTCATCACGGTGATGTAATAGAAGCCCTCTTCCTGCTCCTTGTACATGCGCCGCATGCCGTCTTGGATGATCACCGCCAGCTCGTACCCGTACGTCGGATCGTACGCGCGACAGGTCGGCACCGTGCTCGCAAGCACGTGGCTGTGCCCGTCGAGGTGCTGCAAACCTTCGCCGGTCAGTGTCGTGCGGCCCGAAGTCGCACCGATCAAGAAGCCACGGGTGCGGCTATCGGCGGCGGCCCAGATGTGGTCGCCGACGCGCTGAAACCCAAACATCGAGTAGAACGCGTAGAACGGGATCATGTGCACGCCGTAGTTCGCGTACGACGTGCCCGCCGCGATGAACGACGACACCGCGCCGGCTTCGTTGATGCCTTCCTCGAGGATCTGCCCCTGCTTGTCCTCGCGGTAGTACATCACCTCGGCTGAATCGACCGGTTCGTAGAGCTGGCCTTGCGACGCGTAGATGCCGAGCTGCCGGAACAAGCCTTCCATTCCGAACGTGCGCGCTTCATCCGGAACGATCGGCACGATGTGCTTCGAGAGGGTCTTGTCGCGCGTGAGCGCCGTCAGTGCGCGCACGAACGCCATCGTCGTGGAGTTCTCGCGATCGCCGCTGCCCTTGAGCAACGCATCGAAGACCTCGAGCCCTGGGATCTCGAGCGGCGGTGCCGTCACACGCCGCTCCGGCAAAAAGCCACCGAGTTCTTTGCGGCGCTCGAGCAGATACGCCATCTCGCGACTGTTCTCGGGCGGCTTGTACAGCGGCGCGTCTTTGATCACGTCGTCCGCGATCGGAATGCGATAGCGATCGCGAATGGCCTTGAGCGCCTCGATGCCGAGCTTCTTCAGCTGGTGAGTGGGGTTCTTGCCCTCACCTTCTTCACCGATGCCGTAACCCTTCACCGTCTTCGCGAGAATGCACGTCGGTTGCCCCGGCGTGTTCACCGCTGCGTGATAGGCCGCGTACACCTTCTGCGGATCGTGACCACCGCGATTCAAGCGCTTGATGTCGTCGTCGGTCAGCTTCGCGACCATCTTCAGCAGCTCGGGGTCTTTGCCGAAGAAGTGCTGGCGCGTGTACGAGCCCGGACGTGCGGCGTAGTTTTGATAGTCGCCGTCGACCGCTTCTTCCATGCGCTTCAGGAGCAAGCCGTGTTTGTCCTTTGCGATCAAGCGATCCCAGCCGTCGCCCCAGACCACTTTGAACACTTGCCAACCCGCACCGCGGAACACGCCCTCCAGCTCTTGAATGATCTTGCCGTTGCCGCGCACCGGACCATCGAGGCGCTGCAGGTTGCAGTTGATCACGAACGTGAGGTTATCGAGGTTCTCGCGCGCCGCGAGTGAGATCGCGCCGAGCGACTCGGGCTCGTCCATCTCGCCATCGCCGAGGTACGCCCAGACACGCGCCTTGTTGCGCGGGATCAAACCGCGATTTTGCAAATAGCGCATGAAGCGCGCTTGATAGATCGCCATCATCGGGCCGAGGCCCATCGACACCGTGGGGAACTGCCAGAAGTTCGGCATCAGCCACGGGTGTGGATACGACGACAAACCCGGCCCATCGGTCTCGCGACGGAACCGATCGATGTCGTCCTCCGTCAGCCGACCTTCGAGATACGCGCGCGCATACACACCGGGCGATGCGTGCCCTTGGAAGTAGACGAGGTCCGCGCCGTCCGGGTGGTCGTTCCCTTTGAAGAAGTGGTTCCAACCGACATCGTAGAGCGTGGCTGAAGACGCAAAGCTCGAGATGTGCCCGCCGAGCCCCGGAAACTTCGTGTTGGTGCGCAGCACCATCGCCATCGCGTTCCAACGGATGAACGAACGGATGCGGTACTCGAGCTCGCCATCACCGGGATTGCGCGCCTCATCGTTCACGTGAATCGTATTCAGATACGCAGTGGTCGCTTTGAACGGCAGATTGGCGCCCGCGCGACGCGCCTTGTCGATCAACGCCTCGATGATGAAGTGAGCCCGCGCGATACCTTCACGGTCGAGCACGGCCCCGAGGGCGTCGAGCCACTCCTGCGTCTCCAATGGATCGTTGTCGTCTTGCTGAGCCACGGGAAACTCTCGTTTCTGGCTATGTGCGGACTCTACCCAGCGGTTGAGGTCACGCGCATTTCGGGTTCGCTAAGAACGTCGCCATCGCGCCGCTTGTTTCTGACTTATAGTAAGGCCGAATCCACGGATGGAGCACGAATGAAGATCGCAGTCGTCGGAGGCACCGGAAAAGAAGGTTCGGGGATGGCGTTGCGCTGGGCGAAAGCAGGGCACGAGGTCTTGCTCGGCTCGCGCGACGCAGAACGTGCTCGAACCAAAGCCGCCGAGCTGTCCCAGCAAAGTGGTGGCAAGGTCACCGGCGGGGACAATCCATGGGCCGTGGCACAAGCAGAGCTCGTGGTGTTGAGCGTACCCTACGGGGCGCACCGCGACACGCTGACAGGGTTGAAGGACGCGCTCTCGGGCAAAGTCGTGCTCGATGTCACGGTCCCGCTCAAGCCACCACAGATTCGTCGCGTCAACTTGCCTGAAGGTCATGCAGCCGCGCTCGAAGCGCAGGCGTTGCTCGGCCCCGGCACTCCCGTCGTGGCTGGTGTGCATCACGTGAGCTCGAACCACCTGCTCGATTTGGGCCACGCCGTCGATTGCGACGTGCTGGCGTGCTCCGATGACGCGAAAGCACTCGAAACGTGCCTGGCCGTGATCCGCGACCTCGGCGTACGTGCGTTCGACGCCGGTCCACTCGCGAATGCAGTCGCGCTCGAGTCGCTGACACCTGTCTTGTTGCACCTGAACAAGCAGTACAAGACGAGCGCGGGCATTCGCATCACGGGCTTGTGAACGCTGGGTGAGCCGCGTTGATTCGCTTGATTCGAGGCCGCTTGCGCAGCTTCGCGTCAGAAGCTCGCGCGCATCGTCGCACTGCACGCACCCGGCACGCACGCGAGCCCAGCCGTCGTGTTCGGCGCCGATTCTCCCGAGTCGCCCAGGTCGAGCAACAAGAGGACGACGCCCGTGCCCGCGACAGCCACGCCGCCGAACAGCAGAATGTCGGTGACGGTCGCGAGCGTTTGGCCGCTGCTCTTCACGTCGTTCAGCTCAGTCACGCGAGCGGGTCGAAGAAGCGCGCAGTTGTCTGCTTGAGTGCACTGCTTCCGCGCGTCGTCCCACTCGGTCTTTTTGCTGACAGCCATGAGACCGGTCACGACCGAGGTCGCCATCATCGCGCCGCCGGTCGCCATCAGGATCACTGGCACAACCGGAAACGAGCTCGGGCGTGAGGTCTCGGCCGTCGCTGCTTCCGGTGCTGGTTGCGTGTCCGGTGCCGGAGCAGCGGCAGCTTCCGGCACTGGCGTAAGCTGCTTCGGCTCCGCGGGAGTCAGGGGTTGCGAGGGCCTCGGTGCCGGTGAGAGCGGCTTGGTCGGCGCGGGCGTTGTTGCAGCGGCTGGCTGCTGCGCTTCCGCTGCGAGCGCGCGGTCGAGCGCAGCCAGTCGCGACTCGAGCTGCCCGCGATTCTCGATTTCCTTTTCGAGCTGCAAATACTTTCGCAACGCATCCGCACATTTGCGCGTGTCGTTCGCATCGCGGTACGCGAGGTAGATGTTGTAGAGCAGCGCCGCCCGCTGCGAGATTCGATAGGCTTCCTCGAACTCGACACCGGCCTGCGCGAAGTTGCCGTTGTCGTAGTGGGCACGGCCGAGGCGGAAGTGGGCGCGCGCTTGCTCCTCGTTCTCAGCTGCGGTCGGCGCAGCTTGCGCCGACGAAATCGCAGGGAGTTGCGCGAGACCCAAAGCCAGCCCGAGTAGTCCGAACCCGTAGCGCAGCCGCATCGGAAAGCCTCCATCGAGCCTCGTGCTCGAGTGAAAAATCATTACATCAGAGGGCTCCCGAGCGGCGCAACGACCGACCGCGCGAAGCATCCCGGCTTGCGCGTGCGAGGTGGGCGAGCAACCATCGCGCCGTGCTGCTAAGGAAAGGTGCGCGGATGGACGGCGAAGTCACGGAAGGGCTGATGTGCTCGGAAGAGCTGTCGCTTCGCGCGCTCCGGCAGGTGCCTCACGTCGCCCCGGGCGATGACGTCGCGGCCTTGATCGACGCCGCGCTGCGCGCCGAAGCGCTGACGCTGGCGGACTGCGACGTGCTCGTCGTGTGCTCGAAGATCTTGGCAAAGGCCGAAGACCGCTACCTCGACTTGTCGACCTTGGAGCCCTCGCCGGCAGCGCTCGAGCTCGCCGCTCGGAGCGGCAAAGACGCGCGGCTCGTCGAAGCGATCTTGCAAGAGTCCGAGCGGGTGTCGCGGGTCGGTCGCGATGCGTTGATCGTACGGCACAAGAGCGGTCACGTGAGTGCGAACGCCGGCATCGATCAGAGCAACGTGCGGCCACCCCACGCGGACCAAGGTTCGGGGCCGTGGGTGCTGCGACTACCGATCGACTCCGATGCAGCGGCAGAGCACCTGCGGCAGCAGCTGTCGGCGACGTGGCACGCGCGCATCGCCGTGATCATCAGCGATTCGTTCGGGCGTCCGCTGCGTGTGGGTACCGTCGGCACGGCGATCGGATGTGCCGGGATCGATCCCCTGTTCGATCAGCGCGGGAAGACGGACTTGTTCGGTCGCACGCTCGAACACACGATCAGCGCGACTGCGGATCAAATCGCGGCAGCGGCGGATCTGATCGCGGGTCAAGCTGCAGAAGGCCGGCCAGTCGTGCGCGTGCGCGGGCTGAAGTTTCCGCCGAGTGAGCGCGGTGCGAGTGTGTTGTCCCGGCCACCTGGCGAGGATTTGTACTTATGAAGGTCGTGTACCTCTCCGGCGGTGTCGGTGGCGCGCGGCTCGCGCATGGGTTGTCGCGCGCGCTCGCCGCCGAATCGCTCACGCTCGCGGTGAACACCGGAGACGACCTGTGGCACTGGGGCGTTCGCATTTGTCCGGACCTCGACACGGTGATGTACACGCTCGCCGATCTCGCAGCGGTCGAACGGGGTTGGGGGCTCGCGGAGGAGACCTTCTCGGCGCTCTCGTTCGTCGAAAAGTACGGTGGCGAGACCTGGTTTCAGCTCGGGGATCGCGACCTCGCGGCGCACTTGATGCGCAGCGAATGGCTGCGGAGCGGCGCTCGTTTGACCGAGGTCACGGCGCGCTTGTGTCGAGGGCTCGGCGTCGCACACGCGATCGTTCCGATGACCGATGAGCCGTGCGAGACGATGATCGACACGGCGAAAGGCACGCTGACGTTTCAGCGCTGGCTCGTGCAAGAGCGCGCGCAGCTCGATGCAACGCGCGTGTGGTTTCGGCGCGAGCACGCTGCTGCGGAGACACCGGCGAGCCCTGCCCTACTCGCGGCGCTCGACGCGGCGCAGCTCGTCGTGATCGGGCCGTCGAACCCGTACGTATCGATCGATCCGATCCTGCAATGCACGGGAGTGCGCGAGCGCGTCGCGCGGTTGCCCGTGATCGCGGTCAGTCCGATCGTGCACGGGCGCGCCGTCAAAGGCCCGCTCGCTCGAATGCTCGAGACGTTGTCGCGTGCCGAAGCAACCCCAGCCGCGATCGCAGCGCACTACGGTCACCTGCTCGCGGGCTTCGTCGGTGAAGCGGGGGACGAGTTGCCGTCCGCGCAGCTGCCGTGTCACGCCGCGAAAACGGTCATGGCCACGCGCGACGACAGCCTGCGTTTGGCGCGCGAGGTGTTGTCGTTCGCGGAACAGGTCCTCGCGACCCGGACACGCTGAGCATGAGCATGAGCACGATCGCGAAGGCGGTGATCCCGATCAAACGCTTCGAGCGCGGCAAGACGCGCTTGAGCGAGCGCTTGTCGGACCCCGAACGCGCGCAGCTCTCGCGCTCGATGTTCGAGCGTGTGTTGAACGCGAGCCTCGCGTGCCCGAAGCTCGATGGAACGCTCGTATTGACCGACGCGACGGCGATCGCCCGCGACGTTCGCACGCGTGGCGCCGACGTCCTCGAAGACCCAGCGCTCGCGGCTGACACGCAGCTGACAGCGGCGCGCCTGGGCGTGTTGATCGATACGGCGTTCGCGCACCTTCGCGCCCAGGGTGTGGGCGTGGTGCTCGTGCTGATGGGAGACTTGCCGCGGGTCGAACCGGGCGACCTCACCGCACTGCTGGCGGCGCTCGACGACGCCGACCTCGCACTTGCGCCCGACTTGCGCGGCGAATGCACAAACGCGCTGGCGCTGCGATTTGGGCCGGCGGCGAACCACTTCCGGACGGCATTCGGCGGTCCTGGCAGCTTGGAGCTGCACACGAAGACGGCTCGCGAGCTAGGCCTGCGGGTGCGGGTCGAGAAAAACCCGCGACTCGGGCTGGACCTGGACACCCCGGCAGATCTGGACCTGTTAGCTGGATTGCACCAGGATTAGCTCCTCCTGACCAATACACTTGGGTCGGAGCACCAGAACCCCGTGCAACCGCTCGACCCGACGCTTACGAAGCAATGTCCGACCTGCGGCGTGCGCTTCCACGAGCGCGCGAGCTTGTGTCCGATCGACGGGGCCGCGCTGATCAGTCTGCCGGACCCGCTCGTCGGGCGCGTGATCCAGGAGCGCTACCTGATCGAAGAGCTGATCGGCTCGGGTGGCATGGGTAGTGTGTATCGCGGCAGCCATCAGCTGCTGGGGCGGCGGGTCGCATTGAAGTTTCTCACGCCGAAGCTCGCCCAAGACGAAAGCAGTCGGACGCGTTTCTTGCGCGAAGCGCGCGCGGTCAATCGCGTCCAGCACGAGCACATCATCGATGTGAGCGACGTCGGAGAGACCGAAGACTCGCTCGTGTACATGGTGATGGAGCATCTGGTCGGTCGCACGCTGGCGGACGACATCGCGGATGGGCCGATCAGCTTGCCACGTGTCTGCCACGTCGGCAGCCAACTCGCGCTCGCACTCGCGCGCGCACACGAGCTGGAAGTCGTGCACCGGGACGTGAAGCCCGGCAACGTGTTCTTGATTCAAAAGGGGGGCGACGCCGACTTCGTGAAGCTGCTCGATTTCGGGCTCGCGCGCGCCAAAGACGACGTTTCGATCACGAAGTCGAACCTGCTGTTCGGCACGCCCGAGTACATGGCGCCGGAGCAAGCGAGCGGTGCGCTCGTCGGAGCGAAAGCGGATCTCTACGCATTCGGTTGCGTGCTGTTCGAAATGGTGACCGGGCGATTGCCGTTCGAAGGTGCGCCGACCGGCTTGATCTACAAACACGTCTACGAGCAGCCGCCGAAGCCGCGAAGCTTTCGGCCGGAGACGCCGGAAGCGCTCGACAGCTTGATCTTGCGGCTCTTGCACAAGGATCAAGCGCGCAGGCCCGCGAGCGGGTACGAAGTCGCGGACGAGTTGATGCGCTGTGCCTCGACGTTGCCGAAGGTGTCTGCCCGACCGCGTCTGCCGAACCTGGAGCCGCCGACCGAGCGCGGCACAGCGGCGCGCAACGAAGAGGATCGTTGGGAAGAGAACCTGCACTCGTTGCGCGAGCGGCTCTCCAAGGAGGAGGTGGACCGCTCTGGAACCGATGCACTCAAAGCGGTGGAGCGCGCGACCGCGCTCGTTCGAGAGACGCAGCGGCTGCGCGGGGATCTCGGCACGCTGAGCCTCAGCGGCGCACGGCGGCACGACACCGATCGTGCGACGATGCTGCGGATCGGAAGTGCGCTCGACACGCTCGCGTTGGACGAGAGCCGGACTTCGCAGGAGTACGAGACGCTGCAGCTGGAGCAGCGTTCACACTCGGAGCAGCTCGCGCACGAGGTCCAGAGGTTGCTCGCTGCCGTGCACACGTTCGACCGGCAGAACGCTAGGGTGTCGCTTTCGTCCGAGGATCTTTTGCACGTCGCTCGGGATTGGGCTCGCGTGCAGGAGAAGTTGCTCGGGGTTCGGGCTCGGATTGCGGAGAAAGACGCGGCCAAGACCGATTTGCGGTTTCAGATCTCGCATCTCAAGGGGCGGCTCGCGAGCCTCGAGGCGGAGGCTCACGCCGACCTCGAGCCTGATGTGGCGAGGGCTTCCGAGATCGAGCTGGAGATCGGGAAGAACCTTCAGGAGATCCGGTCACAGGCGGATCGGGTTACCGCTCACCTCGGGGTGCCGGAGCGGCCGCTGGAGTAGCTGGGGGGAAGCGTGTTCGGCGCGAGAACGAACGCGAACACGCGCGCGAGGCACAACTACGGGGCGCTCGCTCGCTTCGCTCGCGCGAGCTGCGTCAGTTGCTTGTAGCTGCCGAAGACCGCTTCCGGATCTTCGATCCGGTCCAACGGACTTTCGGGATCGTCGGCTGCGTCGGCCGAGAAGATCTGCAGCGCGTCGTACTTCGTATTTCGCTGGACCGGGACGCGACCCGCATCCCGAATCACCCTGCGCAACTCCGACGGGCGCATCAACTGACCGTGCATCGCACCGGCCGAAGTCGAAATACTCTCGTTCATCAACGTTCCACCGAGATCATTCGCCCCACAATCGAGCAGCCACTGGGCCTGGCGAATGCCCTCTTTCACCCAACTGGTCTGAATGTTCTTGAAGCTCGCACCCAACATGAGCCTCGAGATCGCGATCAACCGCGTGACGTCGTGACCGGTCGGACCCGGACGCACGTCCGGCACCATGTGCTTGAAGTGCAATGGCGCTTCAGCATGCACGAACGAGAGCGGCACGAACTCCGTAAAGCCGCCCGTCTCTTCCTGAATGCTGCGCAGCAACGCCAAATGCTGCATTCGCTCGAGCGGCGTCTCGATGTGCCCGTACATCAGAGTCGCCGTCGTCGGAATGCCCAAGCGATGCGCGGTCGTGATCACTTCGATCCACTCGGCCGTCGTGATTCGCCCGCCCGCGAGCCGCTTTCGCACCGAGTCGTCGAGAATCTCAGCCGACGTACCGGGAAGTGAACCGATGCCCTCGCGCTTCAGCTCACTCAGGTAGTCACCGATCGACAAGTTCATCAGCTGGGCGCCGTACTTCACTTCCTCCGGCGAAAACGCGTGGACGTGGACGTCCGGCAGCTCTCGCCGCAACGCTCGCAGCAGGTCCAAGTACAACGTCGGCTCCGCACGCGGCGGCAGCCCCGCTTGAACACACACTTCCGTCGCACCGAGCGACCGCGCTTCTCGCGCGCGACGCAGAACCTCCTCGGTGTCTAGGAAGTATGCTTCCTCGGAGCGCGCCGTTCGCGAGAACGCACAAAACTTACACGCCTTCACGCACTGATTCGTGAAGTTGATGTTGCGATTCACCACGTACGTGACGTGCTCGCCGACTTGCGAAATGCGCAACCAATCCGCAGCGGCGGTGAGCGCACGCAGATCCGGGCCGCTCACCTCGCACAACGTCACCGCATCCGCAGCCGACAGCGGCCGCCCCTCCAACACCGTACCGAGCAACCGACCCACCTCGGGACGGGCACGCGCAAAGCTGCGATCTACCAGCAGCGAATCGAGTCGAGTCATGATCTAGCTGCCTCGAACAGCCCGTGTTGCGCGAGCCGCACTTGCACTGCTTGCGACCGGTCACGCAGCGAATCCACCACCCAGCCAGTGCGCGACAGATACGAGTCGTACACCGGAAGCCGCGGCTCGAGCCTAAAGCCGCGATCGGCGCAGGCCTGCGCGAGCGCCGCGAGGTGCGGCCAGGGATGCCGCGGATTGATGTAGTCGGGCGTAACCGGCGAGATGCCGCCGAAGTCGTTGATGCCGGACTCGATCAACAACGCCGTGCGTGAAGCGTTGAGATTCGGCGGCGCCTGCAAGCTCACGTCGAGCGGCAAGATCAAACGTGCGAGCGCGAGCGCGTGTTTCATCTCCAGATCTTCCTGCGGCGCGACGTCGTGCATCGCGATCTCCGGACGGGGCGTGAAGTTCTGCACGATCACCTCTTGAATGTGACCGTACTGGCGATGCAACGCGCGAATCGCGAGCAAACTCTCGATCCGCTCGCGACGCGTCTCGCCGATCCCGACCAAGATTCCGGTCGTAAACGGAATCTGCAGCTCGCCTGCCTCTTCGAGCATGCGCAGCCGTCGCTCGGGGCGCTTATCGGGTGCGCGATAGTGCGGCATGCCCTTCTCGCACAACCGCGGACTCACGTTCTCGAGCATCAACCCGAGGCTGACATTGCAGGGCTTGAGCCGCTGCATGTCTTCGCGCGTCAGCACACCCGCGTTCGTATGCGGCAATAACCCGTGTTCGAGCGCAGCGAGCGCCGCCCACTCGAGATAGTCGACGGTGCTGTCGTGACCGATTTGCGCGAGCGTACGCCGGTATGCGCCAAACGCCGCCTCCGGCTTATCACCGATGCAAAACAGCGCTTCGACGCAACCTTGCGACTGCGCACGTGCGGCCCACTCGTTCACCTCGGCGTGCGTCATCGTCCACGCACCGGGGTCGTTCGGCGATTTGCGAAACGAGCAATAGTCGCAACGGTTGCGGCACAAGTTCGTGAGCGGCAGGAACACCTTGGGCGAGAACGTCAGCCGATCTCCGTACACCCGATCGCGAAGCCGCGCGGCCGCCTCTGCCAGCTGCATCACCTGGGCGGGCCCTGCGCCGGCGAGCGCAAGCGCCTGCAAGTCGTCGATCTCGGGGCCGAAAGCACCCGATTGTGACTCGGCGACTTCGTCGGGCTCGAGCGCGGCGTGTGAAAGGTCGGTTGCGGTATCGCTCTCCCGCACATCGCTCTTAGACAGCACCGTTCCCATTCAGTCAAGCCGGCGCTCGCTGGATGCCACGCCTGGCACCCCGTGCTAAGGTCCCGGCCCTTATGGAGCTAATTCAGCAGCTCATCCAATTCATTCGAGACCCTGCGTATCTCGCCGAGCTCGGTTATCCGGTCCTCGCCCTCGTCATTTTTCTCGAGACGGGCGCGATGGTCTTCTTTCTTCCCGGCGATTCACTGCTCGTGACCGCCGGCGTCTACGCAGCGACCGGCAAGTTGGACTTGCTGCTGTTGAACTTGATCCTGATCCCGTGTGCGATCGCGGGCGACGCGCTCTCGTACACGATCGGCTCGAAGACGGGGCCGATGCTGTTCAACAAACCGCGTTCGCGCTTCTTCAAGCCCGAACACGTGGCCCTCGCTCACTCGTTCTACGAAAAGCATGGTGGCAAGGCGATCATCATCGCGCGCTTCATGCCGATCATGCGCACGTTCGTCCCGGTCGTAGCCGGCATCGCGGGCATGTCGTACCGCGAGTTCGGCTTCTTCAACATCATCGGTGGTGCGAGCTGGGTGCTGTCGATGACCGTGCTCGGTTACTTCGTCGGCCTCACGCCGCTCGGCAAACACGTCGAGGCCGTGATCATCGTGATCGTGTTCCTCTCGATCTTGCCCGGCATCATCGCGTGGATCCGTTCGCGCAAGGGCAACAAGGCCGAGCCCGCGGTGCAACCGGACTGAAGTGATCGCGGTCTGCGCCGCTACTGCCCCACCTCGATCACTTCGCTGATGCGTTCGCTTTGCGCAGTGCGCTGTGATGGCGCCCGTACGCGAAGTAGACGACGAGGCCGATCGCCAACCAGATGATCAGCCGCCACCAGTTCTCGCCCGGCAGCGAGCACATCAGCATCAAGCACAGCAAGATGCCCGCGATGGGCGTCCACGGAACGAACGGCGTCTTGAACGGACGCGGCAGGTCCGGGTGCGTCTTTCGTAGCACGAGGACCGCTCCGCAGACGATCACGAACGCGAGCAACGTGCCGATGTTCACGAGCTCCGCGAGAATGCGCAGCGGCAGAAACCCGCCGAGCAGCGCGACCGCGACGCCAGTGAGAATCGACGACTTCCACGGCGTACGGAACTTCTCGTGCACCGCGCTGAAGAATGAAGCCGGCACGAGCCCGTCGCGCGCCATCGCGAGCATCACGCGCGGCTGACTCAACATCAGCACCAGTAACACCGACGTGATGCCGGCGAGCGCACCTGTCGAGATCATCAGCTGCGCCCACGGCATGCCGACCGCTGCAAACGCGCTCGGAATCGGCGCGTCGATGTCGATCTTGTCGTACTTGATCATGCCGGTGATCACCGCGGCGACCGCGATGTAGAGCACGGTGCAGATCAAGAGCGATGCCAGGATGCCGATCGGGACGTCGCGCTGCGGGTTCTTCGCTTCCTCCGCGTGCGTCGACACCGAATCGAACCCGATGTAGGCAAAGAAGATCGTGGCAGCACCGGCGATCATGCCGAGCGGCTCGCCGCCCTTTCCGGTTTGGCCGGCGACCGTTTCCCCGAACAGCGCGATGCCGGTATAGCCATATGGCGCAAACGGTGACCAGTTCTCCGGATTCACGTGCGGGAAGCCGAGGATGATCACGAGGAACACGATGATCACCTTCACGACGACCATCGCGGTGTTGAAGCGCGCGCTCTCTCGGATGCCTTTGACGAGGATCACGGTCACGAGCGCTGCAGCAAACACAGCCGGAAGGTCGATGATGCGTCCGGTCGAGACTAACTGTCCTGTGTCAGGGTGATAGTCGAATGGCGCAGATCTCAAGGCATCTGGGATCGCCAGGCCGAATAGGCCTATGAAGTTTTGGAAATAGTGCGACCAACCGTGCGCCACGGTAGCTGACGCAACCGTGTACTCGAGCACGAGGTCCCAGCCGATGATCCACGCCATCAGCTCTCCCAAGGTGGCGTACGCATACGTGTATGCGGACCCCGCGACCGGCACCATCGCGGCGAACTCCGCGTAGCAAAGCGCGGCAAAGATGCACGCCACGCCGGCCAGTGCATACGACAACATCAAAGCTGGCCCGGCTTTGTCGTGTGCGGCGACTCCCGTGAGTACGAAGATGCCGGTACCGATAATCGCGCCGATGCCGAGGCTGGATAGCTGGAAAGGACCGAGGCACCGCCTCAAGCGGTTCTCGCTGGCCATCTCTTCGAGAATCTTAGCGATAGGCTTGCGAGCAAAGAGCGGATTAGCCATCTCGGCGCACGTTAGGAGAGCCGCTGGCACGAGCGCAAGAACGACTTGCGAACGGCGGCGCGAATCTTGCTCGAGCGGGGCGATCGTGAGCCGGCGTGTTTCGAGCCGGGCTTGGACCGCGACTTTGCAAAGGAAGTGTGTCGTGAGCTTGTAGAAACGGGGTCGGGAACTTACTAAGCACCGAATGTCTCGACCCCTACACCCAGGCTCCCAGGCTTCCGTCATCCGGCGTGTGGTGTCCTCATGCAGCATCGTGGCCGTGACCGGTGCTTGTTTCTTATTCGCCTGCGGCGACGACTCGAGCCCTTCCGACCCTGGCGCAGGTTCCGGCGGATCCGCAGCTGGTAGCGGCGCTGGTGCGGCAGGCGCAGCCGGCGCAACCGGAGCGAGCGGCGCGGCAGCCGGCGCGTCTGGTGCTGCGGGTGCAGCAGCCGGTACGGGCGGATCCTCGGGTTCGAAACTCTACGGCTATTTCAACATCGTTTTGAACCCAGCGGTCGAAGAGACGGCCACGGCCGCGAGCACCTCGCTCCTCGGGAAGGTCTACGACGGCGAGAACCCCACGCCGATGGCGTGGCAAAAGACGGATGAAGCTGAAGGCTGCACGCTCGACACGCCGAACGCCGTGCTCTGCCAGCCCGTCTGCGGCGGCAGCGCGGTGTGCGTCAGCGCGAACAACTGCGTGCCTTACGCGACGGCGCAGACCGCTGGAACAGCCACGGTCAAAGGGCTCGGTTCGGCTGACATTGCGATGGAGCCGCGCGCGAACAACTATCAGCTGCCGGCCGGAACCACACTTCCGTATCCACCGTGCACGGCTGGCGCGAAACTTTCGCTTGCAGCTGATGGCGGCGGGCACGGCGCACTGATGGTGGAGACGTCGTGCATCGCTCCGGTCGAAGCGCCGGCGAGTGTGACGCTCACGAAGGGCCAACCACTCGCGCTGCGCTGGACTGCGCCGGCCAACACCGGTTCGCGTATGCACGTGCTCCTCGACATCAGCCAGCACGGCACCTCGAAGGGCAAGATCGAGTGCGATACGGACGACGACGGCATGCTCGACATTCCGGCGAAGCTCAGCGACGCACTGCTGGCTCTCGGCTTCAGCGGCTTTCCGACCGTGCTCTTGACGCGCGAAAATGAGAGCGCACCGGCCTCGGGCGGCGTCGTGCTCAACATCAGCTCGCCGTACCGCTCCGCGATCGCGATCGACGGTCTGACGTCGTGCACCGAAGACACCGATTGCCCCGCCGGAAAGATGTGCGCCTCCGATCTGAAGTGCGAGTGACCTGCCGCGGCCGTAATGGACGCGCAGCGCAAAGGAACCGGTACGTAATGAAGCATGTGACGATCAGGCAACGAATTGCGGTCTTTAGCGTGCTGGGGTTGTTCTCACCCGGCTGCTCCACGGAGGGCGGCGAAGCGATTCCGGTCGTCACGGCTGGCGCGCCTGCTGCGGGTGCAAGCGGTCAAGCTGCCGGAGCCGGAAGTCCGCCCACCGGCGTGAACACCGGAGCTTCGGGCTCGACCGGCGTCGCAGGCATGCTCGCGACGACTGCGGGTCGCAGTGGAGGCGCAGGCGCTGCAGCTGGGAGCGGCAGCAGTGCCGCGGGCAGCACTGCAGCTGGAAGCGGCGCAGCTGGGAGCGGCGCACCCGCGGCCGGTGCAGGCGCTGGTACGGCTGGCGCGGCTGCACCGGCGGGCGAGCCATTCAGCTTCTTCGTCGCGAGTTGGGCTGCGATGCAACGCGTCTCGAAGAGCCCGAACGGGTTTGGTGGTGATCTGCGCTATGGCGAAGCCGACGGGCTCGCTGGCGGCGACAAGATCTGCACCGAGATCGCCGAGTTCGCAGTCAAGGGCTCGGGCAGCAAGGGTTGGCGTGCGTTCTTGAGCGTGACTAAAGGTCCGAACGGTCAGCCTCTGCACGCGATCGATCGCGTCGGCGAAGGACCTTGGTACGACCGGCTCGGTCGTGTCGTCGCGATGAACAAAGCGGACCTGATGCAACCGCGCCCGAAAGGTGCCGATCCCGCGATCATCAACGATCTGCCGAACGAAGACGGCGTGCCGAATCACGCGCCCGACGGCATGCAGGTCGACAATCACGACATCCTCACCGGCACGGGTCCGACCGGTCAGCTGTTCAACGCGGATTGGAAGTTCACCTGCCACGACTGGACGTCGGCGAACGGAGCGGACGGAACTCCGCGCGTAGGTCATTCCTGGCCTCGCATGGGCGGCATGGGCTTTCCCGGCTTCCCGGGCGGGGGTCGGCCCGGCGGCGGTGCAGCTGGTGGCGGCTTCGTTCCACCGACCGGCGGCGGCGCAGCCGGCGGCGGCAGTGTCATCGACAGCATGGCAAACTGGATGTCGTCGCTCAATGAAGCCGGCTGTGCGCCCGGTGCCAGTCTCGTCGAGATGGGTCCGCCGGACTCGAGCAACCCAACGGTCGGTTCGGGTGGTGGTTACGGTGGCATTTATTGTTTTGCACTCAAGCCTTGAGTCGGAGCTCCCGCATGTTTAGTCCCGTGACGTCGCTCGCGAGCTTTGCTCGCGCAACCGGGCTTTCGCTCGCTGTCGTGATCACCTTGTTTGCAGTCGCGTGCTCGAAAGACGACGACGGCCCAACCGACGCTGGCGCGGTGCCGGATTCCGCGGCGCCGGACAGCGGCAAGACGCCGGCGATCCCCGAAGGCGCGTGCGAAACCGCGAGCATGCCGAACCCGGACTTCCTCCGGAAGGTCGGTTGCGCAAAAGACTTCGAAGCGCTCGCTTCGGAACCGCTCGACGACAGCATTCCGGGTGCGCGGTCGGGCAAGGTCGTGCTCGACCAGTTGGACGGCAACAACCTCTACTTCCAGAACAGCAACAAGTACAAAATCCATCACGACTTCGCGTCGAAGTTCCTGTCGGGCGGCGACAAGCCACCCGTGCCTGCGCTCTCCAGCTTCAACACGACCGAATACTACGCACCCGATCGCCGCTTCTTGTTGGGCGCGATCACGCACTACGAAGGCCCGAACGTCTGGGCACTCGAGATCGCTCCGTACGACACGATGTCTGCGGCGAAGATCACGCAGCTGTTCAACGCGATCAAAGCCGTGACATTCTTCGGGCCCGCGCTGGTCTTCCACCCGACTTCCGACGCCGTGCTCGCCGAAGCGAAGAAGCTCTCGGCAGACATTCCGGTCAAGACGACCGACAACCTGTACGAAGGCATCGACTACCAGCCGCTGAACCTCGGTGAGACCGTGGGTCAGGTGAAGTTCCTCACGGCCGAGCAACTCGAAGCGACGTACGTGAGCTATCACGACATCGTCGTGCTGGACCGCGTGCCGAACGACATCTCGGTCGTCGCTGCACTCGTCACGGGTGACTTTCAGACGCCGCTGTCGCACGTCAACGTGCTCGCGCAGAATCGGAAGACGCCGAACATGGGTCTGAAGAACGCGCACACGAACGCGATCCTCAAACCCCTCGAGGGCAAGTGGGTGAAGCTGACCGTCGGCGCGTTCGATTGGAGCGCGAAAGAAGTCACTCAAGCCGAAGCGGACGCGTTCTGGGTGGAGCACAAGCCGGACCCTGTCACGGTGCCGGACCTCGATATGACCGCGACCGATCTGCGCAACATCGAAGACGTCACGGTCCAACCGACCGGCACGAAGGTGACGCGCGACGCGATCAAGAAGGCAGTGCAGGCGTTCGGCGCAAAGGCTGCGAACTACTCGGTGCTCACGCACACCCCCGGCATTCCGATCAAGCCCGGCTTCGCGATCCCGGTCTACTACTTCGCGAAGTTCATGGAGGAGAACGGGTTTTACGCGCGGCTCAAAACGATGCTCGCGGACCCCCAGTTCAAGAGCGATCCGCAGCTGCGCGATGCACAACTCGAGCAGCTGCGCGACGACATGAAGGACGCGCCGCTCAAGGCCGGGCTCGACACCCTGCTGAAAGCGAAGCTCGACGCGGAGTACCCGGGTCACACCATGCGCTTCCGTTCGAGCACGAACGCGGAAGACCTCGACGGTTTCCCTTGCGCCGGTTGTTACGATTCCCACACCGGTGATCCGGCGGACTGGGAAGGCGACATGCTCCGCGCGATCAAGCAGACATGGGCGACGGTCTTCAGCTACCGCACGTTCGAAGAGCGCGAGTACCACAGCATCGATCACACGCGCGTCGCGATGGCACTCCTCGTCCACACGAACTTCCCGGACGAAGAAGCCAACGGCGTCGCGGTGACCGCAAACCCGTACGACCCGAGTGGCCTGTCGCCCGGCGTCTACGTGAACGTGCAATTCGGCGGGGATGCCGAAGTCGTCGCACCGCCGGAAGGCGTGACGAGCGACTCGTTCATCTATCAGCCGACGTTCCCAGGCATGCCGACGATCTACCTCACGCACTCGAGCATCATCGACGCGGGCACGACCGTGCTGGACGCGCAGCAGGTGTTCGATCTCGGTAAAGCGCTCGGCTTGATTCACGACGCGTTTACGAACGCGTACGGGCCGGGCGTCGGCACCAACGCCTGGTACGCGATGGACGTCGAGTTCAAGTTCGACAACGATGCGGACCCGGCGAAACCGGCCGCGCTCTACATCAAGCAGGCGCGGCCTTACAACGGACGCGGAAACGTCGGACTCGTCTCAGACGAGAACTGACAAGAGCACGTTTGGATCGCGCAGGTCCGCAGCTACGTGCTGCGCGCCTGCGCGACGCAATTCGTCTTCGGTGTGGCCACCTGTCGCAACCGCAAGACACAGGCAACCGTGCTGAAGCGCGCAGTCGACGTCGCGCGGTGTGTCGCCGATCACGATCGTCCTGGTGGGCTCGAAGTGCCTGCCCGCGTGCGTGTGTGCGCGTTCGCGTGCGATCCGGACGAGGTCCGGCCGCGTCGGTCCGCAGTCGCCGAACGCTCCGATCACGAACTGTTGCGGATCGAGACCGACCGCACCGAACTTGAGCGGAACCGCCGCCCGGTAGTTGCCGGTGACGAGGCCGATCAGCACGTCGTCGCGTGTCGCGAGCGCCGCGAGTAACTCGACTACGCCAGGCAACAGATACGGCCGCTCCTGAGCGCTCGCGAGCTCTCGCGCGAGCTCCAGCAAGTAGCGCTCGCGAAACGCGTCGTGGTGCGGCGTATGCTCGAGAATGCCGAGCTTCTGCAGCGCGCCGGCGAAGATCACAGGGTCGAGCCCGCCCCCGATCGAGATGCCTTCGAGGTCGAAACCTTCACCGTGAAGTGCGCGGCCCGCGCGAGTCATGGCCCGCGTCCCTGCGCCGTGGCCGCGCAGCAGCGTGCCGTCGATATCGAACAACAACAGATTTTTCACCGGCGAAGCTTACACGACACGGACGGTGATGGCGCTGATGCCGATCCGGAGCTCGCGACTGGTCGACCGGCGCTCGATCAAGTGCGCGCTGTCGACGATTCCGGCGTCGCTGAACTGGCGCCGCGCGCGGTAGATGTCGAGCGCGAGCTGCGCCGAGCTCGTTGCGAGCATCTTGAGTAAGCTCGGCTGATCGATCCAGCCATGACTCGTCGGCTGAAGGCTCGCGTCTTCGGCATCACGCAAGCGAGCGCGCGCGAGCGTGAGCAAGAGATACGTGTGTGCACGCGGCCGCAAGCTCGTGCGCTCGCCGTGATGCACGACCGTGAGCTCGACGTGCTCTTCATTCAAGCTCACCGCGAACTCGATTTGAATCGTCGAAGGTGATGGCTGCCGGGCCGCACCCGCGGCCGTCGCGAGCACGACGCCGCCAGGCTCGAAGCGAAATCGCCGGGTCGCGGCGGTCACGATCTCGTCCGTTTCCGGCGACCACACTCGGTCGGATCCTTCCGCGATCCAGCTTCCGTCGAACTGCCGGTGGATCGTGAGGTCGGGGTGGTCGGCGTCCGGCAGCGCGATCAAGCCGTCTCGCGGCAAGATTCGGGCGCCGTCGTCGAGCGCGACCGCGACTGCGCTCGGCGGATCGCTATCCGCGAGCAGCCACTCGACATCGCCGCCAAAGCGAACGCGCGATCCG
>DASRXR010000672.1:0-3251 GCA_035687405.1 Polyangiales bacterium | reverse complement strand
GCTTCGATCGCCTCGTCATGCTGATGGTGGGCGCCTCGCACATCGACGAAGTGCTGGCGTTTCCGGTCTCGCGGATCTGACGCGCGGACGCGCGAACCAGTGAACCACTGGACCAGTCGAGCCGGGCCGGCCCCTACTTCGCGTCGGCCGCGTGATCCTCGGGCCAGCAGCTGACGCCGGCTTTGACTTCTTCGTCCTCGTCGCACTTGAGCGAGAGCTTGACGTCTTGCCCCGGCCCCGGCGCTTTGAACGTGTAGCTGAGTGCTTCGCCGATCTCTTTGCCGTCGGTATCGAGCGGCTGGACCGCGACCTCGCCGCTGTCGTTGCCGAGCAGCAAGCGCTTTTCGTCGGGGATCTTGCGGTAGTAGCCATCTTCGGCGTCGCCCACGGCTTCGCAATCGAGCTCGTCTTCGAGCAGCAAATCGCTTCCGTCGTTGCGCCACACCGTGACTACGAACGAGCCAATCCCCGCGCTCTTGCAGGTGCCGTAACCGAAGCTCCAGCGCACGAGCAGGTGCGCCGGTGACGCCGTGAGCATGACCTTGCGTTCGGCGACGACCGTGGTGCCGTCCCCGATCACGTTCATCCGCAGGTCGTCGTTCTGCAGGCTGTCCATGACGGCGTTCTCGTCGTCGTCGTCCTGATAGGCGAACAAACGCAGCCGCCACGAACCGGACGGGACGCTCTCGAACCGGAGCTCGCGCGTCTCGCACTTCACTTCGTCGGAGTACGAATCGTCGTCGTCCGAGTCGCCGTGATCGAGCACGCCACGCACCGTCTTGACGTTGAAGTCATCGCAGCTGCGGTCGTTGCCGAGCTTGAACGGCACGATCAGCGTGCCGTGATCATCTTTTTTCTCGTCGCACGACGTGTTGCCGAGCATGAACCCGAGACACGCCAACAATAGTATTCGGGATCGAGTCGTGAACATCCGAACACTCCTCCGCGATGTGCCGAAGGCTACTGGTGGTCGGAATGCCACACAAGTTTTAGGGGGTCGCTTTGGCCGCTTCCCACAGCAGGTCGAGTTGTTCCGGACTCACCTGGGATAGCTCCTGACCCCTGCCTGTCACTTCGGTCTCGACTTTGCGCACCCGCTGCCCGAACCGGTCGAGCGTGCCGCGGAGAGCGGCTTCGGGATCGATGTCGGCCTTCCGCGCGACACTCACGAGCGCGAAAAGCACGTCGCCCAGCTCGCGCTCGGCCGCGCCCCGGTCCCCAGACGCGAGCGCCTCGTCGAGCTCGGAGAGCTCCTCGTTCAGCTTCGCGCGGGCACCGGCGCTGTCCGGCCAATCGAATCCCACGCGGGCTGCCTTTTCGCCGACGCGCAGCGCTCGCAGCAGCGCTGGCAGTGCCTTCGGCACCCCTTCGAGCACACCGCGGCCCTTCTTTTCTTCAGCCTTGAGCACTTCCCAGTTTGCGAGGACCTCTGCCGTGTCTTTCACCGTCACGTCGCCAAAGACGTGCGGATGCCGGCGGATCAGCTTGTCGCAAATCGCGTCCACGACGTCGTCCGGCCCGAACCAGCCTTCGATGCGCGCAAGCTCGCTCTGAAAGACGATCTGGAGCAGGAGGTCTCCCAGCTCCTCGCGAAGGTCTTTGGGCGAACCGCTGTCGATCGCGTCGACCACCTCGTGCGCCTCCTCGACGACGAAGGGCCGGAGGGTCTGGAGAGTCTGCTCGCGGTCCCATGGGCAGCCGTTCGGGGCGAGCAAGCGCTGCATGATTTCGACCAAGCGAGGGAGACTTTGGCCCTTCTGTTCTGGTAGCTGCATCGGCCGCATCCTACACCGCGAGCCTTCGCGCAGCCCGCGGAAACCCGCCCGCCAGAACGCCCCGGGCTGCAGGCGGGCGAACTTGCTAAAATACGCCGCCGAAGCATGTACCTCGTTCCCATCCACGTTCCGATCTTCGTTCGCGGTTCCGAATTGCTGCTTTCGACCGACTGGAGGCGCTCGCTCCTGTTGCTGCGCGACTCGTTCAACGGCCGCTACGGGCGGCTGCGCGTAGTCGCTCCGTCGATCGAGGTCGACTCGAACCAGCACGACCAATTGCTCGAGCCCTTGCAGCCCAGCGACGAGCTCGAGTTGTTCCCCTCGTTTCCGTACTACACGCGAGCGCGAGAGTTCTGGCAGAAGAACGTTCACATCTGGCGCCGTGATGTCGGCGCGCACATCCCGACTGCCGATGTCGTGCACACGGGGTTTGACGATGTCTATCGGCCGATCCTGTTCACCGGTTTTTTGCTCGCACATCAAGCGAACAAGCCGACGGTGTTCGTGCAGGATACCGATCACGTCTTGCAAATGACCGAGCTGACGCGCGGCAAGCCGCTGCCCGCTCGGATCAAAGCCAAAGCCTATACGACCGCCTACGAGCAGGCCGTGCGCTACGGCGTGGCACGCGCGTCGCTCAGCTTGTTGAAAGGCCAAGCGCTCATCGATCGGTATGGAAAACGGGCGAAAAATCCGAAGAACTTTCACGACACATCGTTTTTCAGTGACGAGCTCGTGGAGGAAGTGCGGCTCGAGCGGCGTTTGCAGGGTTTATTGACCGATGATCAGCCGCTCAAGCTCGTGTACTGCGGGCGGCTCGAAGCGCGAAAAGGTTTGCATGAGTCGATCGACGCGATCGCGGCGGCGCGCGCGCGGGGTGCTCGCGTGACGTTCGACGTGATCGGCGACGGCGCAGTCCGGCAAGCTCTCGAGAACCAGGTCGATCGACTCGGCTTACGCGAAGCGGTTCGGTTTCTCGGAATGCGGACGTACGGCCGCGAGTTGCTGTCGGACCTAGCGGGCTACGATGCGTTGTTCTTTACGCCGATCGCGGAAGATACGCCGCGCATGATCTTCGACGGATACGCGGCGGGGTTGCCGCTCGTCGGCTACGAGATTGCGTACGTGCTCGAGCGCGCGAAGGAAGATGGTGCGGCGGCGAGCTGCGAGAGAACGCCGCTCGCAGCGGCGCAGCTGCTGGTGGAGTTGGATCGAGATCGGCCTCGATTGGCGGCGTTGTCACGCAAGGCGAGACAAGCGGCGGTCTATCACGCAGCGGATGCCTGGTACCGGCGTAGAGCAGATTGGACGAACGAGGCAGTCGAGCAGCATCGGCGTGAGTCGAAGCGCTAGCGCGAACTCTGGCGTTCGAGCTCGAACCGCGTCGTCATTGCCCGTTCTCCTCTGTCCACGTTGGCTGTCAGCTTCGTCTTGATCAACACGACCTGGTACGGGTTCCAGGTCGACACGTTCCAG
>DASRXR010000671.1:0-4361 GCA_035687405.1 Polyangiales bacterium | reverse complement strand
GGGCTGTCGCCGCGACAAGTTCACTTCACGCATTCGCGGCCGGCGGATATCTCGCGGCACGAACGATTGTTTCAGTGTGAGGTGGTGTTCGGCGCGCCGATCACGCAGCTCGTGATGTCGACAAAGGCGCTCGATCGCCAGATGCCGCAAGCCGATGCAGGTCTGCGCAACCTGCTCGAACAGCGCGCCGATGCCATGCTCGCGCGGTTGCCGCAGTCCGGTGGTTACGCCGAGCAGGTGCTGTCGCTCGCCGACAGCGAGTTGCGGACGATCAGCGCGGATCACATCTCGGGTCGGTTGGGCGTGAGTGAGCGCACCTTACATCGCCGGCTCGCAGCGGAAGGCACGAGCTACCGGGAGCTGATCGAACGCGCGCGTAAGGCAGCGGCGTTGCGATATCTGGAACAACCGCGATCCTTGGAAGAAGTCGCGGATCTCCTCGGCTACGCCAGCACGCAGAGCTTTCAGCGGGCGTTTCGGCGCTGGACTGGGACGAGCCCCGGCAGCTATCAGCGGCAATTGTCGCGACGTACCGGCTGATTCGGTGCACCACCCGCCCGCCTGAAACCAATGGCGGTACTGTGAGTCGTCGGGGTACAACCGTCGCCATCCATCCGCCCGCGTGCGTGCGGTGGATGGCGATGAGCGCTGGCTTGGTTCTGTTAGAATCATGGGATGCCGACGCGCGCAACGTCTTCACCACCGCCGCGCGAGGAGCCGTTCGAACTAGTCGAAGAAGCGCAGCCGCTGGCTGCGGTCGCGACGCCAGCCAACGACGTCAGCTCGACGAACGACCTGATCGCCGGCCGCTATCAGGTGCTCGCGGAGCTCGGCCGCGGCGGCATGGCGACCGTGTACCGCGTGCTCGATGGCGCGAACGGGCGAGAGCTTGCGCTCAAGCGGCTCCACGGAGACGGTGATGAAAGCAGGCGCGCAGCCGCGGAGGCGCTGTTCGAGGCAGAGTTTCAAACGCTCTCCCAGCTCCAACACCCGCGCGTCATCGCCGTGTTCGACTACGGGGTCGCCGACGGCGCAGCTTATTACACGATGGAGCTGCTCGACGGCGGGGATCTGGCGGAGCTTTCGCCGCTGCCGTGGCGTGAGGCGTGCGCGCTGATTTACGATGTCTGCTCGTCGCTCGCGCTACTCCACTCGCGTCGCCTCGTCCACCGCGACGTCAGTCCTCGTAACATTCACCGCACGCGCGATGGGCGGCCGAAGCTCATCGATTTCGGTGCGATGGCGAGCATGGGCCCGTGTCCACAAGCCGTCGGAACCCCCGCATTTGTGGCTCCGGAAGTCGCGCAACGCGCGAGCTTGGATGGGCGCACGGATCTGTTTTCGCTCGGCGCGACGCTCTACTACGCGCTCTCGGCCCGGCCGGCCTACCCCGCGCGCCACTTCTCGCAACTGCATGAAGTCTGGGCGACCAAGCCGGCGCCGCCGTCCGCGTACGTCGCCGACATTCCGGCGGCGCTCGACCACTTGGTGCTGTCGATGGTCAGCCTCGAGCCGGCGCTGCGGCCCCGGAGCGCGTTCGACGTCATGCAGCGGTTGGCTGCGATCGCGAACCTCGAGCAGGTGGAGTCGCTCGGTGTTTCGCGCGCGTACCTCGCGATTCCGTCGCTGGTCGGTCGCGACGACTTGCTCGCGAAGCTGAAGCGACGCGCGACGCGCGCCGAGAGCGGCATCGGCACCTCGCTCTTAGTCGAAGGTGTGGCTGGCAGTGGTCGATCGCGTGCGCTCGATGCGAGTGTCTTGCAGCTAAAGACTTCCGGCATCGTCACGTTGCGGGCGGGCAGTGTCACGGCGGGTAAACGGCCATTCGCGCTCGCACGCGCGTTGGCCGAACAGCTGTTGGATTCCCTCCTCGAGCCGAGCGTGGAAGCGGCGCGCACCGAGTCGGTGGACTCTCTATTGTTGACTCTGGGCAACGGCCGCACACGCGCTGAGCTCGCGCCGCTGAGCGATCTCCCGGCGGAACGCACCCGCCTGCTCGATGCGCTCAGCCGGTGGTTTTTGCGCGTGGCCCGCACCCATACGCTCGCGATCGCGGCCGACGACGTCGATCGCGCCGACGACGCGAGCTTAGCGTTTCTGAGTGCGCTCGCTGATCGCGCTCGCCGCCACAAGCTGCTGCTCGTGACGAGTGTGGTGCGTGGATCGAACGCGACTTCGATCGGCGTCTTGCGTGAGCGAAGCTCCGAGGTTTTGCTCGGTGCGCTGACGCCGGAGCAAACCGAAGCGATGTTCGACTCCGTGTTCGGCGATGTGCCGCACGTCGGGCTGTTGAGCGATCGGATTCACAAGGTCGCGCTCGGCAATCCGCGCACATCGATGGAGCTCGCACAGCACCTCGTCGACAAAGGTGTGATCCGCTACGACGCAGGTACGTGGGCGCTGCCGCCCGAGCTCGAGCAAGCGGTGGTTCCGAGCAGCTTGGAAGCGGCGTTCAGCGAGCGCATCGCCGCGCTGTCTCCGCTCGCGCGCAGGCTCGCCGAATGTCACGCGTTGTCGGTCTATCGCGAGCTGACCCGCGACGACCACAAATTGCTCGCCGGCGAACGCACGACCGAAGACACGAACCACGCGATTCAGGAGCTGCTCGAGGCCGAGATTCTGGCTGCGGATGGACAGCTGTTGTCGCTGGCCCAACCCGCGTTCGTACCGCTGCTCTCGAGCGTGCTCTCAGACGAAGAAAAGCACGAGCTGCATCGCGCGCTCGGTGAGCTCGGCGAACGGGCGAAGAAACCCGAGTTACAGACGATCCATCACTTGTTGTGCGGCGGCATGATGGAGCGTGGCGTCGATCAGATGGCGGCGGTGCTCGCGTGGGAAACCGGCGCACTCGAGACGGCGCTTCGCGCGCAGCTGCAGCCGCGAGCGGCATGCGAGCTGATCGATCGTACGCTCGCGTTCGCGGAACAGTCGGGGCGACCGGCGCGCTTGTGCACGGACTTGCGGCGCTGGCTGACGCTGATCGGGGTGACCACAGACGAGGAATTCTACGTGCGCGGGGCTCCACCGCTGCTCGCAGTATTGCGCCGGGACTCGGGTCTCGACGACTGGGACGCGCTCGCGAGCATGGCCGACTCCGGTCAGCGGCTGATGGCGGCGCTCACGGCCGCGTCGCAGCGCCACGCCGCGCTTCCGCCGGAAGCGCAGACCTACACGGCGGAAGAGGCGATCAAACACTTGGTGTTGTTCGTCGCGGTGTCGATCGCGATGGGTACACGCATGGTCGACGTCAAGCTGGTGCGGTCGCTGCCGGGGTTGCTGGCGCCATTCGCGCCGCTGTCGCCGATCATCGATGCGATCTATCAGAACGCGGTCGCGACGCGCGAGACGACGGTCGACGCACAGTTCTTTCAGGCGCGCGAGCGCTGGCTCGGCGTGATGGAACGTTTGTCGAACGTCGAGGGCGATGCCTTGCGTCACGTCGACCAGATCCGTTGCGCCATCGCGTTCGCGCTCGGTTGCATCGAAGGCGGGCGCGGTTTCCCGACGGCTGAAAAGTGGGCGCATTTGCTCGAGAAGGAACCGCAGCAGCGAGTCAGCGGCATGTACTTGCGCAAGGTCGCGCGGTTACAGCTCGGCGATTGGGAAGGCGCCGAGCGGTGCCGGCGCGCGGCCGAGTTGCTCGCGTTGCAGTCGAACATGCCGCAGATGTTTGCTTCGCAGATGATCGAGCTGAGCGCGCACGCGATGGCGAACGATCTGGCAGGCGTGCAGCAGATTACGGCCCGCATCGACACGCTCGCAAAGCGGCACAAGGGTTGGGCACCGTGGAGCTCGGTCGGGGCGGCGTACTTCGAGTTGCTGCGCGGGGACCCGCTCGCAGCGCTGAAGGTGGTGAAGCAGGCGCTCTCCAAGTGTGCGCCCGACTCGAACGATCCAGATCGCTCGCTCACGCCGTGGCCGTACGCCGCGGGCGTGTACATCCAGGCGCTGTTGCAATCCGGCAGTGTCGAAGAAGCGCGCAGCTACGGCGTGCACGCACTCGCGGAGGCTGAGCGGCTCGACATTCGAACGCTCGATGACGTGGTGCGCGGGCTTTCGCTCGCAGAGACGAAGCTCGGAGCGTATCCGCAGGCCTGTGCGCGACTGCAGGTGCTGATCGATCGACAGTTGAGCTTCGGCGTGCAGGGCCTTCATCTCGGCGCGTCTTACGAGTGTCGTGCGCGCATGGCGATCATCGCAGGCGATCAGCCGGCGGTGGAGATCTACGGGCGCCTCACCGCCGACCAGTATCGCCATGGGCGTGGGTCGCCGCTCGGTGTGCGCTACGAGGCTTTGATGGCCGAGGCCCGGCGTGCGGGTGTGGTCGTGTTGCCGGCGCTTTCGGACTTCGAGATCCACAC
>DASRXR010000670.1:0-2865 GCA_035687405.1 Polyangiales bacterium | reverse complement strand
GTCGACGTCATGCGCGACCCGGAGTGCATCGCGTTCCTTCGTGATCGCGGCGCGCGCGCGAAGTACATCACGTCCGTGTGCAACGGTTCGCTCGTGCTCGGTGCGGCCGGCCTCTTGAACGGCTATGACGCCACCTGTCATTGGGCCCTGCGCGATGCACTCCCATTGTTCGGTGCGAAGCCGGTCGACGCGAGAGTGGTCGTCGATCGCAATCGCATCACGGGTGGTGGCGTCACGGCCGGTATCGACTTCGGGCTCACGCTACTGGCGACCTTGCTCGGTGAACCGATCGCGAAGCTCGCCCAACTCGCGCTCGAGTACGATCCGCATCCGCCGTTCGATGCTGGAACGCCGCAAAACGCCGGACCGGATGTAGTCGCAAAGGCAGCGCAGTGGCTTGCGCCGCTGGCAGTCGAGATGCAGCAGGCCTTCGAACAGGCTAGTAAGGTTGCTGTGAGGTGACAAAACTCGTCGTACAAACCAGTCGTTCGTTCGCGTTCGCATTGCTCGTGAGCGCGGTCGTGTGCGTCGCAGCCGCATGCGGCAATGAGGCCGATGCAAAGTCGGACCGCAAGCACTCAGCCCGTGTCGACGCAGGCGCCGATCAGGCTGCCGAGGCCGATGCAGCGACACCTGGCGCCGGCGCGGCCGGTCAACCGACGATCGTCGACGGTCGCCCCGCGTTTTGTGCGCGCGAAGGTGACGACGCGGTGCGCGACCTGTTTTGCGCGAGCGAAAAGCCGGCCATCGCCAGCCTCGCCGACTTCCAAAACTTGTTCGACATCAACCCGCGTGGCCCAGACCCGAATACGGACGATGAGTTCGCGACCGCGTTGTACTTGAGCGCGGCCAATGGCGACATCGCAGTCTTGAGCCATTCAACCGCGCTTCCCGGACACATCATCTCGCCGATCAATCCGCGCACGATCTCGATCGGCGCGAAGATCGTCTTAGCGTACCAGCGCGGCGTACAGCGGCTCGAGATTGCGACGCGCACGCGTGAAACGTTCGCGTTCACTTTCTACTTGCTGTCCTTCGAGCAGGCCTGCAACGAACGCGACGGAGGCTGCACGCCTGGCGACTTGTACACGCCGAAGATCGAAAACGATTGGACTCAGGTTCAGATTCGCGACGACGAGGACCTCAAGAACACGACGTTCGATTGTCGACAGTGTCATCGCCGCGGCCGCGAAGACTCGCGGTTGTTGATGCGCGAGCTGAAGTCACCGTGGACGCACTTCATGTTCCCGGTCGGGGCGAGCAGCTCCTTCCCTGGAGTCACCGGAAGTGACTTGATGAACGACTATCTGGTGGCGAAGGGCGACGAGCTCTACGGTGGTTTGTCCCCGGACCTCATCTCGCCGATCTCAGCCTTCCAGCTTCAGAGCGTGGCGGGCCCCAAACAACCATTGCTGTTCGATGCCCCGGGTATCGAGAACGAGCGCTGGCCTTGGAGTCCGAGCGGATATCCATCGACTCCGAGTCCGAGCCCGACTTGGGAAGGGGCATGGGAAGCGTTCAAGCGCGGCGAGCAGTTGGCGCTGCCGTACATCGAGCAACGCGCTGTGGACGTAGACAAGCAGGCCGAACTCTCGCGCGCCTACCAGCGTTATCGCTCCGGCGAGATCGACGCGGACGCGCTGCCCGACCTCGCCGACGTGTTCCCGGACGATCCGTCGCTGCGCGCAAAGATTGGGTTGCAGACCGAACCGGATGCTTCGGCGGAAGACGCTCTGATTCAAGCCTGTGGCGGATGCCACAACGACGTGCTGGACCAGAGCATCACGCGTGCGCGATTCTCGGTTGCGCTGTCGCGGTTGGATCGCGCAGAGATCGACGTCGCGATCGATCGGATTCAGCGGCCGCGCAACGCTCCAGGCGCGATGCCACCGCCCGAAGCGCGACAGCTCGATGAAAACGCGCGCGACCGGGTCCTCGAATACCTGCGGCAAGATCTCAAACAGATCGAGATCGATCCGCGGCTCGAGAAGGTCGCGACGTTCGGTATGATGGGTGGCGGAGGCGGCTGAAAGCGTGGGGTCTTTGGCCCGAAGATCGCTGGACGCGCGTTCGGAGGCGCGTCAGGTTTCGTCACATGGGCGAGTACAAAGCGACGATTCGTTGGCAGCAGTCCGAAGGCAACTTTCGCGAAGGTACGTATTCGCGCAAGCACACCTGGTCGTTCGACGGCGGTTTGAGCTTGCCTGCGTCGTCATCGCCGCAAGTCGTCAAGGTTCCGTATTCCGACCCTGCCGGCGTCGATCCCGAAGAGGCGTTCGTCGCGGCGATCTCGAGCTGCCACATGCTGACGTTCATCTACCTGGCGCAAAAGCGCGGCTTCGAGATCGAGAGCTACGAGGACGACGCCGTCGGCAAGCTGTCGAAGAACGAGCAGCGCGTGTCGTGGGTGAGCTCGGTCGTGTTGTCACCGCGTATCCTGTATCGAGGCGAGCGCGTGCCGACGCGTGAAGAGCTGCAGAAGCTCCACGACGACTCGCACCACGAGTGCTTCATCGCGCAGTCGGTGAAGACGGACATCCGCGTGAACATCCTCGAGTAGGCGCGCCACTACGCGAGTTGCCAACGCCGAGCCAATGAACAGGGTGTCGCATTGCCTACCTAAAAGGCGCGGAATAACCCGACTAAACACTCGCGCTCGCGGCAAGCGTCGGTCGTGTGTGATCCAGCACGGTCTGAGGCTAACGCACTGCTTGTAGGCTTCGCGTGAGCGTGGTGTACTCGCACCACTTGGCGACGCGCATCGAGGTGGGAGCGCGTTACTGACAGAGTGGGTGGGCGGTGCGAAGTACTTGGTCTATTCGCAGTTCGCAGGTCTCGGGAAGCAATGTGCGGCACGCGGCCAGT
>DASRXR010000669.1:0-24031 GCA_035687405.1 Polyangiales bacterium | reverse complement strand
GTTCGCCCCGAGATTCGCGGCAGTGAGACCGCAGCGCGACTGCTGACCGAGGCGCGCATTCAAGCGAACCTTCGGCATCCGAACGTCGCACGCGTGTATGACTACGGTCAGACGTCTTCGGGCGATGCGTTCATCGTGATGGAGCTACTCGAAGGCTACAGCTTGGCCGAGTGGCTCGAACAAGAAGGCGCACTTTCGCCGATCGTTGCAGTGCAAATCATGTTGCCGGTGATCGACGCGTTGTGCGCGGCGCATCGTGCGGGCGTCATCCATCGCGACTTGAAGCCGGACAACATCTTCATCTCGCACCCGAAGACCGATCTTTGCCCAAAACTTTTGGACTTCGGCATCGCGAAGCTGAACACGGAGTTCAATCCGCGGCTGACCGGGCAGGGCGGTGTGATCGGCAGCCCCGCGTACATGGCGCCCGAGCAAGCACGCGGTTTGGTCGACTGTGATGATCGCGTCGATGTGTGGGCCGCATGTGTGGTGCTCTACGAAGCGATCACGGGCAAGCCGGCGTTCGACGGGAACAATCACCTGGCTTTGATGCTGGCAGTCATCGAAGAAGAGCTCGCTCCGCTCACCGCGGAGGATTGCGAAGAGTTGTGGCCGATCCTGAATGCGGGCTTGAACAAAGAACGCGAGGAGCGCACTCCGAGCATGCTCGCGCTCGGCGGGCAGCTCGCGAAGTGGCTCGCAGCACGCGGCGCGAAGCAGGACCTCGGCGGTGAGCCGGTGCACTGGCGCTACGCGTTTACGGTAAAAGATGCGGACGCTGTTCGGCCGGCTCGCGTAACTGGCCCTCGCGCAGACCATGCCGCAGCGCGAGAAGAGTCGGGTCGCGTGATCTCGGAGCACCGTCGTCCGTCCGAGCGCCGCGCGGCTGATCGTCGCTCGCCGACGCCGCTCGCCACCGTGCGTCGCGGGGTGCAGACCATGTCGCCCGCTGCGATCCGCAAAGCCGCAGCATTTCGGATCGCGATGGCCGCGTGCGTCGGTGCGGGCCTGCTCGCGGTCGGCGTAACGCAAGGTCCATTCTCGTGGTTGGCGCCGCGTCCGGAGTCGGCGTACGCGCTTGGTGACGACAAGCCCGAGCCGTACGTCGCGCAACCGGCGAAGCCCGAACAGCTCGCGCAAGCAACGCCGGTGCATCCGCGTGCAGAGGTTCCAACCGCCGCCGCGCAACCTGCAGCGTCAGAGAAGCCGGAGCCGAAGTCCGCGCACCAGCAGTTCTTGACGCGCAGCGTTCGGCAGCAGCCGGACCTCTCACTGCTCGCACGTCGCGCAGCGGAGGAGAGTCAGGCTCGCGGCGTGGACGAGGCGGCGTCGGCAAAACACTCGAAGTCGACTCGCACGCAGCTCGAGCTCGCTTCGTTCATCGATCCGCAGGAGCAAGAACTGCCTTCGGCTGCGGACCCGTCGCAGGCGCGCGCTCCGGAAGTGGTCGCAGCACCGCGGCCCGCTTCGAACGTGCTGACGGTTCGTACTCGCCCGAAACAGGCGCAGCCCAGCGAAGCTGAGCTCGGCCTGAAGAGCCCGTGGTGAGGCGGCCATGAACTCTCTTTGCGCCGCGATCGCCTTCGGACTTTGCGTCGCATCGCTTTCCAGCGCACGCGCCGACGCGACTTCCGGACCGGTCGCTGTGAGTCAGCAAGTGCGCGATCGCACGACCGAGGAAGCGCGCAATCAACATCGTGCGGGGGTCGAAGCGTTTGCTGCAGGTCAGTACGAGGACGCGATCGCAGCGTTTCTAACTGCGGATGCGTTGCACCCGAGCTCGGAGACAGCGTTCAACATCGCCAAGGCCTACGAGGCGCAAAACGATGACTCGCATGCGCTCGAGTACTATCGCGAGTACCTGCGGCGCTCGCCTGGCGCGAATGATCGCGAGGGCGTCACGAAGCGCATCGCGAAGCTCAGTCAGAAGATCGGACTGCGCGGGGTGCAGCAGATCAGCTTCATCGTGAGTCCGGCCGGCTCGGCCGTGCTCGTCGACTCCGAACCGATCGGCGCTGCGCCAGTCACGCTCGAGATGCGGCCCGGAAAGCACACCGTCGAATTTCGCAAGGCTGGATATCAACCTGCACAGTTCGACTTCGAGCTGCCGGCGGATCGTCCAGTCGATGTCGTCGCGAAGCTCGCGCAGGGGAAAGATCCTCGAAACACGAACAGCGCAATCTCGTCTGTGCCGCAATCCGGGCAGGCTTCCGAGTCGGAAGCCTCAGGCAGTGTCGACCCGCGTATCGCACCGACCGACGTAGCGACTTCGAAACGTAGCTCGCTCACGCGGACGATCGGCTTTGCTGCACTCGGTGCCAGCGTTGCGGCGATCGGTGGCGCGATCACGTTGGAAGTCATGCGCAGTCGCGCCGAAGACGAAGCGAAACGCCAAACCGATCAGATCGGCTACTCCGAAGCACTCGAACGCATGAAGTCGCGGCAGACGATGGCGCGCGTATTTGCTGGCGCAGGTGGTGCGCTCGCTGCGCTCGGCGGTGTGATGCTCGTAGTCGCGAGTGGCGCGAGTAGCTCGGAGCGCGCAGCGACCGCATCGAAACGTGAAGGGCTCGCGTTTAGCTGCATGCCCGGTAAGTGCAACGCGATGTACTCAGGCAAGTTCTGACTGTTTGCGTGACGACCAAGTTTCGATCGGTTGCGCATTCGGCATCGAGTACATGTTCAGCGATCGATCGACACGCACTCTCATCACGCATGAAATAAAGCGTGTGACCGCGTAGCCGATGTTACGCGCTCCTCATTGACGAAACACGGCGTGGAAACGTGCGTTGGGCTAATCGGTCAGCTCATACACGCAATACTACGCACCGCGCTGTTTTGTACGCGGTCGTCAGGAGGTTCCGACGTGATCACGAAGGCGCGATCCGATGATTTCCTCGTGCGCTCGCGCGAGCAGTGGCTTGTTCTTTTCTCGATGTTGGCGCTCGGCGCTCTGCCCGGATGTAATCGCAGCGAAGCGGCTAGCACTCCCAGTACGGCAGAAAGTCCGACCAAAACTGCAGAAGCTCCGGCAGCACCGAGTGGCCCGCGCGCGCTCGCGTTGTCTGAAACCGAAGTGACTGTGGGACAACTGCATAGCGCAACCGGCACGATGGCAATCAGTGAGACGGGCTCGATTCAAGCGGAGCGCCTCGCGATCGATCAGATCAACTCGCAGGGCGGTATTCTCGGACGCAAGATCAAGATCATCCAGGAAGACGGCGCGAGCGATTGGCCTACGTTTGCCGAGAAATCTCGCAAGCTGCTCGTGAACGATCGGACCGCGGCCGTATTCGGCTGCTGGACCTCAGCGTCGCGCAAAGCTGTGTTGCCGGTATTCGAGAAGGAGAACGGTCTCCTCTACTACCCGACATTTTATGAGGGTCTCGAGCAGTCCAAAAACGTGTTCTACACGGGTCAGGAAGCCACGCAGCAGATCCTCGCGGGCCTCGACTGGTTGAACAAAGAGAAGAAGGCAAAGACGTTCTTCTTGATCGGATCGGACTATATCTGGCCGCGCACCTCCAACAAAATTGCGCGCAAGCACATCGAGAACGTGCTCAAGGGCGAGGTCGTCGGCGAGGAGTACTACCCGCTCGGCCACACGCAGTTCGGCTCGCTGATCAACAAGATCAAGCTGAAGAAGCCGGATGCCGTGTACGCGATCATCGTCGGCGGCAGCAATGTTTCCTTTTACAAACAACTCAAAGCCGCGGGTGTAACGGCAAAGAATCAAACGCTGCTCACGATCTCGGTTACCGAAGACGAGCTCTTGGGTATCGGCGGCGAGAACGTGGTCGGCTTCTACGCTGCGATGAAGTACTTCCAGAGCCTCAAGAACCCGAACAACGAAGCGTTCGTGAAGGCCTTCAAAGAGAAGTACGGACCGAACTCGGTGATCGGCGACGTCACTCAGGCGGCGTATCTCGGCCCGTGGTTGTGGAAGGCTGCAGTCGAGAAGGCTGGTTCGTTCGACGTCGACAAGGTGGTCGCTGCATCGGCCGATATCGAGCTGAAAACTGCGCCGGAAGGCTACGTCAAGATTCACCCGAACCACCACTTGTGGAGCAAGTTGCGGATCGGGCAAGCGCGCGCCGATGGCCAGTTCGACGTGCTCTACGAGTCCGAGTTGATCGAGCCGAATCCGTTTCCGAAGGGCTACCAGTGACGGGCTGTCCGAGCTTCAGCTGATCACGGTTCTGTTCCGCTCGTCTCACAGTCCAGTTTAGTCGTCCAAGGAGGCTCCATGGATTCGCTATCCGATTTTGGTGCGATCTTACTGATGCAAGGCTTCAACGGCCTCAGCAACTTCTGCGTCTTGCTTCTGATGGCACTCGGCTTAGCGATCATCTTTGGGCAGATGGGCGTAATCAACATGGCGCACGGCGACTTCCTGACCGTCGGCGCTTACACGACGTACGTCTGCTCCGAGGTTGCACACGGCTTGGGAATCAAGTGGCTGACCGATAGCTACTTCCTGATCTCGATCCTGATCTCGTTCGTCATTGCAGGCAGCTTGGGCCTGGTCGTCGAGCACTTGATGATTCGAAAGCTGTACACGCGGCCGCTCGATACGCTGCTCGCGACCTGGGGCTTGAGCTTGATCATGCAGCAGACGTTTCGCTCGACGTTCGGCGCGCGCGAAGTCAGCGCGATTCTTCCGGATTGGTTGATGGGTTCGCTCAAGCCGAGCGAGGCCATCGACATTCCGATCAACGGCTTGCTCATGATGGGCCTGACGGCCGTCCTCACGACCCTGATCTTCTTCGCGCTGTATCGCTCGCGCTGGGGCATTCGCGTCCGCGCGACCACGCAAAACCGTACGATGAGCGCGGCCACTGGCATCAATACGACTCGCGTAGACCGCTTGAGCTTCGGGCTCGGCTGCGGCCTCGCGGGGATCGCCGGCGCCGCGTTCACTACGATCGGTTCGACTGGGCCGACGAGCGGCTCGCTCTACATCGTCGATACGTTCCTCGTGGTCGTGTTCGGCGGCGCGCAAAGCCTCGTCGGCGGCATCGCCTCGGCGTTCAGCATCGCGCAGACCCAAGCCACGATGGAGTTTTTCCTGAGCGGGTCGACGGCGAAGGTGCTGACGCTCTCGAGCGTGATCTTGATTCTGATGCTGCGACCCCAAGGGTTGTTCTCCATCAAAGCGAGGACCTGATCCATGAAGTTGTCACTGAAACTCGATTCACCTACCTCGCCCAAGCTAAGTACTGAACGGATCGCATTCTGGGCGACCGCATTCATCATTCTCGTCGTCTTTCCGGTCACCCTCAGCGCGTTTCGCCTGGGCCTGATCGGGAAGTACTTGTGTTACGCGTTTCCGGCGCTCGGCCTCGTGTTGTGCTGGGGTTACTGCGGAATCCTGAGCCTCGGCCAAGGTGTGTTCTTCGGGCTCGGCGGCTACTGCATGGCGATGTTCCTCAAGCTCGAGGCGTCGGACAAAGCCAGCACCTCCATTCAGTCGACGCCCGGCATCCCAGACTTCATGGATTGGAATCAGCTGAAGGAGCTGCCGATCTTCTGGCTGCCGTTCGAGAGCTTGCCGCTGGCACTGCTCGCCGTAGTGCTCGTGCCTGGATTGCTCGCGCTGGTCGTCGGCCTCGCGATGTTCAAACGGCGGGTGACGGGTGTGTACTTCGCGATCATCACTCAGGCGATCGCGGCGATCCTCTCGATCCTGATCATCGGTCAACAGGGCTACACCGGTGGCGTCAACGGCATCACCGACTTGAAGACGATGCTCGGTTGGGACATCCGGAGCGACTCGGCGAAGCTGATCCTGTACTTCGTGAACGCGGGTTTTTTGCTCGCTGCGATCGCGATGTCGCAGCACTTGCTGCACAGCAAGCTCGGGCGTCTGCTCGTTGCAGTGCGGGATCGTGAAGATCGCGTGCGATTCACCGGCTACGATGTCGCGCAGTTGAAGACGTTCGTGTTCGTGCTCGCGGCGATGTTGTCAGCCATCGGCGGCGCGATGTTCACGCTGCAGGTCGGCTTCATGTCGCCGTCGTTCGTCGGGATCGACCCTTCGATCGAGATGGTGGTCGCTGCAGCGGTCGGCGGCCGAGTCTCGGTGCTCGGCGCCGTCTACGGCAGCTTGCTCGTCAACTTCGGCAAGACGTTCTTCTCCGAGCACTTCCCCGAGCTGTGGCTGTTCATGATGGGCGTGTTGTTCATCGCCGTCGTGATGGCGTTCCCGAGTGGTCTCGCCGGCATCAACCTCGCTGAGATCCGCACGCGCTTGCTGAAACGCTTCAAGTCGAAGCCACTGTTGACGCCCGAGCCGAAGGCCCCCGAAACTCACGATCCGAGTCCCTCGACCGGTCACGCCGGCGGAGGCCTGTGATGCAACCGTTCATGCTGCAGTGCGAGGGCCTGACGGTGTCGTTCGACGGGATCAAGGCCGTCGACGACCTGTCGCTCTACTTGGCGCAGGGCGAGATTCGCGCGTTGATCGGGCCGAACGGCGCAGGCAAAACGACGCTGCTCGATCTGATCACCGGAAAGACCAAGCCCACGTCAGGTTCGGTGAAGTTCAAGACAATCGAGCTGACACATTTGCGCGAGCACGAGATCGTTCGCGTGGGAGTGTGCCGAAAGTTTCAAACGCCGTCCGTGTACGAGACTTTGAGCGTCTTCGAAAACCTCGAGATGGCCTACCCAGGTTCGCGCAATTGGTATGGCGCGTGGCTATTCAAACGCACGAAACAGGTCATCGAAACAGTCGAGTCCGTCGCAGAACGCATGGGTCTCGCAGAACTGTTACACGCCACAGCAGGCACGCTCAGTCACGGCCAGAAGCAATGGCTCGAGATCGGGATGCTGCTCATTCAAGACCCGCAGGTGATGTTGCTCGATGAACCTGTCGCGGGCATGAGTGTTCATGAACGTGAGAAGACCATCCAGTTACTTCAGGTGTTGTGCCAAGGTCGCGCGGTGATCGTGGTGGAACACGACATGGATTTCGTCGCTCGCATCGCGCACCAAGTCACGGTGCTGCATCAAGGCAAATCACTCGCGGAAGGCAGCATGTCTGCCGTTCAGAACGATCCCAAAGTCATCGAAGTGTACCTGGGTCACTGAGGAGTCTTCATGCAAGCAGCGAGTCTGACTGTCGAAGGTTTGAGCGTCGGCTACGGCCAGAGCGAAGTGATCCACGACTTGTCGTTGTCGACGCAACCCGGCGAAATCCTCGCGCTGATGGGCTTGAACGGCATGGGCAAGAGCACGTTGATGAAGGCGTTGATCGGCATTCTGCCCGCGCGTTCTGGTTCGATTCGGCTCGGCGACAAGAAACTCGATGATCGGAAAGCCTACGAGCGTGTCGCCGATGGGCTCGCGTATGTGCCGCAAGGTCGCCAGATCTTTCCGGCGCTGACTGTCGAAGAGAACATCGAAACGGGTCTGCGATCGGACAAGGCCGGCGTTCCCGAAGAACTATTCGGGTTCTTCCCCGTACTCAAGGAAATGCGCAAGCGTCGCGCGGGCAACTTGTCCGGCGGCCAGCAACAGCAGCTCGCGATTGCGCGTGCGCTCGCGAGTGATCCCAAAGTTTTGTTGCTCGATGAGCCGACCGAGGGGATTCAACCCTCGATCATCAAAGAGCTCGCGGTGGTGCTGCGTTCGATTCGCGATCGCAAGGGCATCACCATCCTCGTCTCCGAACAAGTGCTGAGCTTTGCGTTGGCGGTCGCAGACCGCTTCTTCGTCATGACGAAGGGCAAGCTCTCGCATGAAAGCTCCAGGCAAGCGCTCGATGAACAGACTCTAGGGCGATTGCTGTCCATCTAACTTCACAGGACGTGGTGACTTACATGCTGAAAGGGTGAGTATTGTGGACACACTGATCAAAGTCGATGTCAAAGGATCTGCCATCAAACAGGATGTTCTGCACAACCGCTGGCATCCTGACATTCCCATGGTGGCCTGGGTCAAACCAGGTGCCGAGTTCCGAGTCGAGTGTATCGATTGGACTGGAGGGCAGATCAAAGACGACGACTCCGCGATGGACGTCAAAGTCGTCGATCTGACGAAGGTGCACTATCTGAGCGGGCCGATCGGTGTGGAAGGCGCCGAACCGGGTGACTTGTTGGTGTGCGACATCCTCGACGTCGGCGTGCTTCCGGACTTCCAGTGGGGTTTCACCGGCATCTTCGCGAAGGAGAACGGTGGAGGCTTTCTCACGGACCACTATCCGGCAGCGCGTAAAGCGTGTTGGAACTTCAGCGGTATCTACGCGAACTCGCGGCACATCCCCGGTGTTGAGTTCGCCGGCATCATGCATCCAGGTTTGATCGGATGTTTGCCGTCGAGAGATCTGCTCGAGCAGTGGAACACGCGTGAGAAGGCTTTGTTCGACACGAATCCTGAGCGCGTGCCTGCGCTCGCGACGTTGCCGCACGCGGAGACCGCCCACATGGGTCGGATGAAAGGTGAAGCTGCCAAGCTCGCTGCAGCGGAGGGCGCCCGCACGGTGCCGCCGCGTGAGCACGGTGGTAACTGCGACATCAAGAACTTGTCGCGCGGCTCGCAGGTGTACTTCCCGGTCTACCAAAAGGGTGGCGGCCTCTCGATGGGCGACATCCACTTCTCGCAGGGTGATGGTGAGATCACGTTCTGCGGCGCGATCGAGATGGCCGGCTACTTGGACATCCGCGTCAACATCATCAAGAACGGCATGGCGATGTACGGGGTCAAGAACCCGATTTTCCGCCCGAGCCCGCTCGAACCGAACTACACCTCGTACTTGATCTTCGAAGGCATCTCGGTCGACGAAGAAGGCAAGCAGCACTACCTCGACGTGCACGTCGCTTATCGTCAAGCGTGTTTGAACGCGATCGCGTACTTGAAGAAGTTCGGGTTTACCGGCGAGCAGGCCTACGCGATTCTCGGCACGGCACCGATCGAAGGCCGAATCAGCGGCATCGTCGATATTCCGAACGCATGCGCGACGCTCGCATTGCCGACCGAGATCTTCGCATTCGACATCAAACCCAACGTCAAAGGTCCTTCGAAGATGGTCGGCGGCGCCGACCTCGCGAAGGCGGAGTAGGGGGAGCGCCATGCCGGTATACGAGTATCGTTGCAAGCGACACGGCGTGTTCGAGCGCGTGGCGGGCATGAAAGAGTCGGCTGATCCGGCCGCGTGCCCGCGTTGCAAGAAGAGCTCACAGCGCATCTTAAGCTCGGTGCGGGGGGCGCAGATGTCGGCGACTGAAGTCCGTGCGCGCGACCGCAACGAGCGTAGCCAGCACGAGCCGAAGGTCGTTCAGACGAAGAAGAAGCCTCTGGCGCCGGGGCAAAGGCCGAAGTTACAGAGCTCCCATACGTCTAGGCCTTGGGCGCTGGAACACAGCTAGAGACTAAAGGGACTACTAAACGAGCCGTGTCGCTGCCAGCGGCACGGCTCTTCGTTTGGCTAAGCGCGCGTCTTCGAACGCCGCTGCGCCGGTGCACGCCGGATTTGCGGAGGCGAATCGCCCCTCAGCGGCACTGCTGCCGGCATTGCTGATAGCGACAGGTGTCGGCGGTGTAGGCCTTCCCCAGCGTCGTCATCGTGTTGTTGGCCGCATCGCTCACCATCGCCTGGTCGGTCGAGCCCGCCGCCGCTTCGATGGCCGTTTTGCAGACGCCGCCGGGTGGACCGCAGAGCAGCGCATCGCCGCAGTAGCAGGCCGACCCGAAGCAATCGTTCGTTCGCGCGCACTCGAGCACACCGTTGCAGAGATCGTTCACTTTCGCGTCAGCGCCACCGCGACACGCCAAGTACGACGACGCGCAGTTCATGCACGAGCACCTCGCGCACTCGTCGCTCATGGTGCCGAACTTTTCGAGGCAGGCGATCTGATCGGGCTGCAGCGTGAGCTTGCACGACGCGCTGCAACCAGTCGTGCCATCGCAGTCTTCGCCGGTCTCGCGAATCTTGTTGCCGCACATCGGCTTGCAGTCGTTGTCCACGTTCGCATCCGCGCCGGCCGGACAACATGCGTCGTCGTTTTTAGGCGTCGTGATCTTGGAAGGTGTACACAGCGCATTGCAGTTCTTCGCGCTGCCGATCAGCTTGTCGAGCGTGCACGGATCACCGTCGTCGCACTCCGCATCGGACATCTTGCAGGGCATGTTCGACTCGGATTCGCACGTCTCACCCTTGTCGGTTTGAACGACGCCGTCACCGCAGCTCGACGAACAATCGCTGTCGTTTTTGTCCGTGCAATTCCCGGGACAACAATCGTCACCACTCATGCAGACCAGCTGCAAGACCACGCACTCGGCTTGGCAACCCGAGTTGTTGAGCTTGCGCGGATTACACTTCGCGAGCTCCGGACACTCCTTCGGGCGAGAACCGGGCATCCCGTCCGGAACTCCGATGTCACATTTCTCGTCACCGGTGACGCGGCCGTCGCCGCAATGCACGTCGATCGGTATCGGCGACATCGGCAAACTGCCGTCCGGTCCATCGGCGCTGCCGTCGGGATCTCCAGCGTCCGCACTGTCACCGCTCCTGCCGCCGCCGCCGGCTGCATTTGTCCCAGCCGCTGGGACTGATCCAACGCCCTGGTCCGAGCTACCGATCAGCTCGGAGTCATAAACACTGCACGCGCTAAACACACAACACAGTGTGTAAAGCGCGAGTTGGCCGATCGGTGTTAGCAGGCCAGAACGTGGCATAACGTGAGGCACCCGGCGGGAGTATAGCTGAGCTGTGTGGTTAACCCAGGCCGCTTGTATGCGTACGCCGTTGCTCCAAAACGCGGACGTACACGGATGCTTGTGCAGTACGCGCGGCAATGACTCTGTAAAGGCTGGTAGAAGCGAATCGCACCATCGCGCGCGATCCAACTGCGCGCAACCGTGCTCATCGCCATTCGCGTGGCGTCGCAACCAGATCATAGTTGCGACGCGCGCATCACCGTCGTTCGATGTCGAAGCTGCAAGCCTCGTCTCCGAGCCCGCCGATACACTTCGTCTCGATCGCGCGGATCTTCTGCTTGAAGATCGTCGTGAGCGAGCCGGCGATTAGTCCCCCCTCGAAGTGGCACAACACGCGTCCGACTGGCGTTAGTCCCGAGCAAGTGACGCACTCGAACACTTCGACGCGCACTCGGGTTTCAGTCGCGATGGGGATCTTGATGATCCCGACCTTGAGTGCATCGCATAGCTCGAGCAGTGCATCCAACTTGTCGAGTCCCAGCGAAATACCCAGCTTTTTCCCGGCTAGATAGGCAGTGCCAGCCGCACCACGGCCGATAATGTCCTCTAACGCGACTAAACGAAGCAGCCGATACAGTGCTACTCCGGCGTCGCCACCGAGCGAGGGGCGCAGCACGCGTAGGGCATTGGTGACATCCACGTTTTGATACGGCGTTGCTGGCTTCGCGAGCTCCGACGGCACTTGCATTGTAGTCCCCTCAGTTATGACGATTGTCGTTGGCACTCGACGTCGGTTCAACTGCGAGCGTGACCAGCGCAAGGCCGGGGTCGTCCATCGCGAGTGGGCGCACGGTCAGCGTTACATCATGATCATCGCAGACCACCACATGGCGCAGCTTGCGTAGCGGAAGGATATCGCGCGTTTTACTGCCTACGTCAGCTAAGTACGCCCCCAACGCTGCCAGAGCGTCGTTGTACTCGTTGGTCGCGCTGCTCGCGGCGACGAGAAGCCCGAGCTCGTCCGCGATCACTGCGCTCTTCGCACGCCCGAGTCGCGTCTCGGTATCTACGATCGTCTGAAGCGCTCGACCGGTTGCGGACAGCGTCGGCGTGGGAGTCCGCGGCCGTGGCGCCGCTGGCGGTTTTGCGATGAAGACCTGCGCGCGCAGGACGCGATGTTGCTCGTTCAGCATCGCGAGCTCCCGCTTGGTGTGCGAGAGGTCCTCGTCTGCCGCGCGCAGCTTCATGTTCTCGTCCCGCAGTGAGTCGATCTGCCGCTCACGCGTGGTCAGCTGCTCACGGATCACCGCGAGCTCTTGGCGCAGGCTGGCGGCGTCCAGATCCGCGACGCCACTCGTGTCGAGCACGAGCTGCTGCTGGTCTTCCCGCTGTAGGCGCGCGCTCCGCTCGATTTCGAGCTCGCGGAACAGTTGCTGGCGTTCAGCCGTACGCTGCGCGAGCTCTCGCTCCAGCGCGGCTCGGCGCTTGTCTGCTTCACTCAAAGCGTTCTCGAGCGCTTCGAGCGCAGCCGGTGGCAGCGGCGACGGCAGGCGCGCTGCCGCCGGCAGACTCACGCGCGCGCCCGCCGCTGCGAGCTGCGAGTCTGCAAACGCCATGCGACCGAATCGGCGCGCCGTGTACGCGGCGCCTGCAGCAAAGAACAGCATCGCGCCAGTCAACGACAACAGCCAGCTCCAGGTCAGGGGCGTCATGGTTCGATCCAAATCTCGACGCGGCGATCGAGCGCCGTGCCACTTGCTTGTGTTTCGCCAACGGCCCGAATGCGGATGCTCTCGGGTTTGATGCCAGTTCCGGTCAGGTACGCCTGGACCGCCGCGGCGCGGTTCTCGCTGATGCGCTGATTGATTTCGGACGAGCCATCCGCATCGGCGTGGCCTTCGAGCTCCACGATCCGACTACGCGAAATCCGTTCGAACGAGCTGCGGATCGCTCGCCGGCTCGCCGGCGCGCCCGATGTTTGCGCCATGCTGAGCAGCTGCACGAGATCGGCGAGGCACTCGAGCGTCACATCGCCGGTCCAACCCGGGGGCCGCACATCCGACTCGTGGTCGGGTACGACTACGATGTGATGGCGTTGTGTGGGCTCGGCAAGCATCACACGAATCCTGGAGACTCGTGATAGTACACAGGACCCGGCTAAAGCGACGTTGGGCGCGAGCTTGCCAATGATTTCGGTGGCTCGATGCATGTCGATAGCCGTCGCACGCCGACATCTCCACCGAAGCGACCCGAACCAGCTTGGCTAAAACCTATCCAATCCAGGATGGCCGCGATCAGCCATTGGTTCCTGCGTTGGGAGGTTTGTTGGCGCGATGCGGCGGTCTGCACACTGCGCCCGCGGAACCAAACCGAGAGTAACTGACGAGTTTTGTAATACGATCGTATGCGCCGCCATCAGCTGCAGGCGCATTCCGTGATCGTGCCCGCGCCCCGTCTCGATCTCGGTCGAATCGGCCGCCGATCGGGCAATCCGGCACGCCGAAAGTCTGCCGGATGTCAGAGGCGTAAACCCTCCGAGAGGCCTTGACACCGAGTCCTAGGTGCCCATGAGTCCCAAGCAATGTCCGTGCATGGCTTAGGGTCGGACGATCCCCGCAGCTTCGACCTGATACTCGTCGGCGGTGGGCTACAGAACGGTTTGATCAGCCTCGCGAGCCTTCACCAGGATCCGGCACGTAGCATCGCGGTGATCGAGGCCGGTGATACCATCGGTGGCAATCACACGTGGTCGCTGCACGCGGAGGACGTTCCAGCAGCTGCGCGTCCGTTCATCGACGAGCTCTTGGTTGCACGGTTCGACAGCTACGACGTCCGCTTTCCAGGCTTCAGCCGCACCGTCGCCGCTCCGTACTCCGTGATTAGCTCGGATCGCTTCGCCGAAGTGGTGGAACGGCGCTTGCGGCGCTCCCCGAGCTGTGAGCTCTTACTCGGGACGGTCGCCAACACGGTGGAGCCCAACGGTGTCAAGCTGCGTGACGGTCGCGTCCTGCGCGCCGACGTCGTGATTGATGCACGCGGTCCTGGCACTGCACGGCCGGGCCAACGCGCCGGCTATCAAAAGTTCCTCGGGCGCGAGCTGCGCACGCGCGAACCCCACGGTCTCCGCCGGCCCGTGTTGATGGACGCGACGGTCCCGCAGAACGATGGCTTCCGCTTCTTCTATGTACTGCCGCTTGCGCCGGACCGCTTGCTCGTCGAAGACACCACGTTCTCGCGCTCGCCCCTGTTGAATCTCGAGACGGCGCGCGCCGCGATCGACACGTACGCAGCGGATTGGGGGCCGTTCGTGGAGTGCGTGCGCGAGGAGTCAGGCGTGCTGCCGATGCCTTGGGCGAATGGCCACGAGATCGATCGCGCTTCGCCGCTACGCGCAGGTTATGCGGGCGGTTTCTTCCATCCAGCGACCGGCTACTCGCTACCTGTAGCGTTGAGACTCGCGATGCACGTCGCAACGCACACGAGCGATGACATGTTCGAGGCCGAGTTCAGCGAGCTCGTGCAGCGCCACAAACGTCAGGCGCGCTACGCCCAAGAGCTCAACCGCCTGCTGTTTCATTGTTTCGCGCCCGAGGAAATGTGGAACGTGTTTGCGCGGTTCTATACGCTCCCCGAGGCGATGCTCGCGCGATTTTACTCGCTGTCGCTCACGCGCTGGGATCAGGCGCGCATCTTGCTGGGTCGTCCACCACGCGGCTTCTCGCTGTCCCACGCCTTCTCTCTATCCCATGCCTTAACTGCTTCGAGGTTGTCATGACCGCTTCCACTCGAACTATTTCGCAAGCAGCGAACAATCTTCCCGAGATCGTGAGGTTGCTCGAGCGTAGTTTTTCCGAACGCGGCCGCGCATCCGAAGCGTTCGTCTCTGGAGTTCCGAAACAGCTGTGGGACGACGCGCTGCTCGACCCACTGCGCGAATTCATCGCACGGCCGAGTAAGGGTTTTCGCGGGCGGTTGGTCGAAGTCGGGTTTCGTTTGGCCGGCGGCACCAAAGCGTTGCCTCGCGAGTTGCCGGTGATCGTGGAAAGCCTTCACGCAGGTTCGTTGATCGTCGACGACATCGAAGACGAGTCGGAACACCGGCGTAACGCGCCGTGTTTGCACCGGTCGATCGGCGTGCCGCTCGCGCTGAACGCGGGCAACTTTTTGTACTTCTGGCCGCAAGTCCTGCTCTCGCACGCCGGCCTTTCTCCGGCCAACCGCTTGCGCGCACACGAGCGGCTCGCGTTGTGTTTGATGCGCTGTCATCAAGGCCAAGCGCTCGACTTGGCCGTTCGCGTAGACGAGCTCGCGCAGAGCGACGTGCCCAACGTGGTTCACGCGATCGCCACTCTGAAGACGGGCGGATTGCTCGGGCTCGCGATGGGATTGGGAGCGGTTGCGGCCGGCGCCGACGAGAAGCGGGCCGATGCGGTCGCCGCTTTTGGCTGCGCGATCGGCGTAGGTTTGCAGATGCTCGACGACATGAGTGGCATTCAAAACCCGCGGCGTCGTGAAAAAGCGCACGAAGATCTCGAGCACGGGCGCGCGACGTTCGTGTGGGCGCTGCTCGCCGAAGAGCTGGATGCAGCGCGGTACGATCAGCTACGGCGCGAGCTCGCTGCGTTGCGTGAAGACGAGAAGCCGGAAGCGTTGGTCGAGCGTTTGCGGTTCCGGCTCGGTGCGTCCGGAACGCGGCGCGTCCGCGCGCATTTTGCTGAAGCAGTCGATGACGTGCGCGCCGCCATTGGCGACAGTCCGGTGTTCGCTGAGTTTGCCGAAGAGTTGGTGAGGTTGGAGCGGAGTTATGTCGAAGCCTGAGCGAGCTGTGGGCTCACGCCGCGTCGCGGTCGTGGGTAGCGGTTTCGGTGGCCTGGCCGTTGCGATTCGGCTTCAGACCGCGGGCTTCGAGACGGTGTTGTTCGAACGCGATGAGCAACCGGGTGGGCGCGCGCGCGTATTTCGGCAGGACGGGTTCACGTTCGACGCGGGCCCGACGGTCATCACTGCGCCGCAGTGCCTCGAAGAACTGTTCACGGACGCAGGGCGTTCGATGCGCGACTACGTGCAGCTCGTTCCGGTGACGCCGTTCTACCGGCTGATCTGGGACGACGGTCATCGCTTCGACTACGACGGCAATGCCGAAAACATGCGCGCGCAGATCGCGAAGCGCCGCCCGGGCGACGTCGCTGGTTATCTGCGATTCGTGCGCTACGCGAAGCAGGTCTACGACAAAGGTTATACCGAGCTTGCAGCGGAGCCGTTCTTGCGGTTCACCGACATGGTTCGCGTTGCGCCGCAGCTCGCGCGTTTGCGGGCGGATCGATCGGTCTACCAGACTGTGAGCCGGTTCGTGCGCGACGAACATTTGCGGCAAGCGTTGTCGTTTCACACGTTGCTCGTCGGCGGTAATCCGTTCGAGACGAGCTCGATCTACACGTTGATTCACCACCTCGAGCGCGCTTGGGGTGTCTGGTTTCCGATCGGTGGAACGGGCGCGCTCGTGCAAGCGCTCGTGAAGTTGTTCAAAGAGCTCGGCGGGCGGATCGAGTTCGGCGCGCCGGTGGAGCGCATCGAGTTGTTGCGCAACGGTCGTGTCACTCATCGCGTGCATACGCGTTGCGGCCCCGAGGTGTTCGATCTCGTCGTGTCGAATGCCGATCTCCATCACACCTACGCGGATCTATTTCGCGGCGTGCCGAGTGCAGAGCGCACGCGGCGCAAGCTGGTGTCGCTCGACTGGTCGATGTCGTTGTTCGTGTTGTACTTCGGCACGAACCGAACCTATCGCGACCAGGTGTCACATCACACGGTGTTGTTTGGTCCGCGGTACAAAGCGTTGTTGAAAGACATCTTTCACGGCGACCATTTGCCGGACGACTTCAGTTTGTATTTGCACGCGCCGACGATCACCGATCCGAGCCTCGCGCCGGAAGGTTGCGATGCGTTTTACGTGCTGTCGCCGGTGCCGCACTTGGGGCACGCGCCGATCGATTGGAAAGCGCGGGCGCCGGAGTATGCGGACCGGATCTTGCGATATCTCGAGCCGCACCTGCCGGATCTGCGCAAACACGTCGTGACGCAGCGCGCGTTTACACCGGCGGATTTTCGGGACGAGCTCAACGCGTATCAGGGTGCCGCTTTCAGCTGCGCGCCGAAGCTGACGCAGAGCGCATGGTTCAGGCCGCACAACCGAGACGCGTCAATTCCGGGGTTGTACTTGGTAGGTGCGGGGACACATCCGGGTGCGGGTGTTCCCGGCGTCGTGAACTCGGCGAAGGCGACAGCCCGCGTGATTCTCCAGGATTTTGCGCCATGAGCACGCGAACGGCGGAGGCTTCCGCGCGTGAGGCGGCGCGCCAAGTGTTGGCGGTGAAGTCGAAGAGCTTCGCGCTTGCGACGAAGCTGCTACCGCCCGAGGTCGCGAGCAACGTCGTCGTGTTGTATGCGTATTGCCGGCGCGCCGATGACGAGGTCGATTTGGCGCCGCCGGAAGAGCAGCCTGCACGCCTTGCTAGGCTGCGCGCAGAGCTCTCGGAAGTCTACAGCGTGAGGGTCCCGAGAGATCCCGCGTTGGCTGCGTTTGCGCAAGTCGTTCACGACTGTGAGATTCCGCGAAGCTACGTCGAGGATTTGCTCGCTGGGATGCAGATGGACGTGGAGGGTGCGAGTTACGCGACGCTCGCGGACCTCGCGCTGTATGCGTATCGCGTGGCGGGTGTCGTCGGGCTGATGATGTGTCACGTGATGGGTGTGCGAGATCCGCGCGCGTTGGAGCACGCAGCGCATCTGGGGATCGGTATGCAGCTCACGAACATCGCGCGCGACGTGTTGGAGGACTGGCAACGGGCGCGTTTGTATTTGCCGGACGCGTTGTTGGCGAAGCACGGCGCGGGTGATCTGCGAGCGCAGCTCCCAGCGGCGCCGCTTTCGGGTGCGGCGGTGTTCCCAGTGCAGTATGCGGGCGGTGCGGCGAAGGCGACGGCGGATTTGCTCGCGCGTGCGGATGCGTATTACGCGTCCGGCGATGCGGGAATGCCGGATTTGTCCGTGCGTTGTGGTTTGGCGGTGCGTACTGCGCGATTGGTGTACGCGGCGATCGGTGATCGAGTGCGAAAGCAGCACTGCGATCCGTTAGCAGGACGAGCAGTCGTTCCGGGCCGGCAGAAGTTGTTGTTGGTGGCGAGGGCCGCATTGCAAACGGCGCGAGCGGCGCCAGCATTGTGGTTGAGTCCAGCTCCCACAACGCCCCAAGCAATCTGGGCCCCCACTAGATTGGTAATTTGAAAATGAGGGCGATTTACCTCGGCTTTCAGTCCCTGCACTTCGTTCGTACGACGACCTTCGTTGCACTCGGTTGGGCGATCGTCGTTGCCGCTGCTTGCTCGGCTTGCGGTGGGGATTCGGCGGCGTTTACGCCTAGCGCGTCCTCCTCTGGCGGTGAACAAGGAGCTCCGCCTGACTCTGCACGACCACCCGCTTCCGCGGCGCCTGCCGGCGTCGCTGCCTCCGCTCCAGAAGCGGCACCTTCGACTGGAAACGGCGCGGCGGAATCGGGGCCGCCGCCGTCAGCTGCAGCGAACTCGAGCCCTCCTGGGAGCCGGGATTCGTCTGCCACCGTACCGCAGCCAACAGCTGCAAAGACGCCGGCGGCCAATCCTGCGCAGCCCGTTGGATCACCGCCGGCTAAGTCTGCCGCTGGTGCAGGAGCACCCAACGTGCCATCCACCGGATCCGCACCCGCCGCCGCTTCAGCCGACAAGCCGCACTCGTCTTCATCGGCGCAGCCGTCCGCTGCAGCGCCTGCCAATGCTGTGCAACCCGCTGCCCCGGCAACAACGCCCGCCCCTGCCGCGCAGCCGGCCACTCCATCCGTTGCTCATGTCATCGTCGAGCTCAAGGGCCTCAAGAGCGATTCCGGCAAGATCCAAGCTGCCCTGTTTCGCACTGACAACGGGTTTCCGGAAGACCCCAACAAAGCTGCAGTTCGCAAGCTCGCAAAGATCTCCGGCAAGGCAGTCGACCTGTCTTTCGACGTCGACCCGCCCGGCACGTTCGTCGTCCTCGTCCATCACGACGAAAACGGTGATAGCAAAATGCAACGCGGCGTTCTCGGCCAACCGGCAGAAGGGTGGGGCGCCACACGCGATCCGTCCGCAAACTTCGGCCCACCGAGTTTCGACGATGCAAAAATGACGATCAAAGCTGGCGAAACCAAGCGCGTCGTAATCAAGATGCGCTACTGACGCCAGGAACCCGCCGAACATGAGCCGCCTGTCTCCCGAAACTCGCATCTGGCCCGCGCGTGGCGGCAAACCACTCGCTCCAGCCGGTGTACGCGCAGCAGTGATCGGCGGCGGAATCGCAGGCGTCGCAGCTGCCACCACGCTGGTCGAACACGGCGTTCGAGTCACGCTGTTCGAACGCGAACCCGCGCTCGGCGGCCGCGCCGGCGGCTTCGCAAAGACACTCGCGACCGGCGAAACGATCGAGATGGAACGCGGCTTCCACGCGTTCTTTCGCCAGTACTACAACCTGCGCGCGCTCTTGCAGCGCGTCGATCCCACACTTTCAGTCCTCGCACCGCTCACCGACTATCCGATCCTCGGGCCGGAAGGCATGGTGCAAGGCTTCAAAGATCTCCCGACCCGACCCCCGTTTCAAGTGATGGCGCTCGCGTGGCGCACCCCATACCTGCGCGCGCGAGACCTGCCGCACGTCGGTGCTGCCGCTGCACTGGAGATGCTTCGCTACGACGCGAAGCGCACCTACGCACGTTGGGACAACCAGAGCGCCGCCGACTACCTCGACTCGCTCGCATTTCCCGAGAGCGCGCGCCGCATGCTCTTCGATGTGTTCTCGCACTCGTTTTTCAACCCCGAACGCGAGCTCTCGGCCGCCGAGCTCTTGATGATGTTCCACTTCTACTTCCTCGGAAATCCCGAGGGGCTCGTCTTCGACGTGGTCCGCCGGCCGCTGTCGGCTGCACTGTGGGCGCCGTTCGAGCGCTGGCTGACCGACTGCGGCGTCGAGCTGCGCTTGCGCACGAAGGTCGAACGTATCGAACGTCGGCGTGGACGCGGCTTTCGGATCTTTCACGATCACACGTCGACCGAAACCGATCTGGTCGTGCTCGCGCTCGACGTCGGCTCACTCGCCTCCGTCCTTCGCGCGAGCCCCGACCTCGGACTCGAGTCCATTCTCCCGGCGCTTCGCCCCACGTCCCCGTTCGCAGTCTGGCGTTTGTGGCTCGACCGTCCCGCACGTGCGGATCGCGCACCGTTCGCCGGCACGACCGGCATCGGCATCTTGGACAACATCTCCGTCTACGAACGCTTACAAGACGAGAGCGAGGCTTGGCGCGCGAAGCACGGCGGCTCGGTCATCGAGCTTCACGCCTACGCCGTGCCGGCCGGCATGAGCGAGCCCACGATCAGGCGAGACCTGCTCGCCGGTCTCCACAAGCTTTACCCGGAGCTTCGCGAGGCTCGCGTGCTCGACGAGTGCTTCTTGCTTCGCCAAGACTGCCCGGCGTTCGACGTCGGAATGCACCAGACCCGGCCGAGCGTCGCAACTGGCTCGTCCGATCTCGCGCTCGCTGGCGACTTCGTCTCCGTTCCGATTCCGTGTGCGCTCATGGAACGTGCAACCGTCTCGGGCATGCTCGCCGCGAATCGATTGCTCGCGAGCTACGGCGTCCGCGCCGCGCCCGTGCGCTCGGTTCCGTCGCGCGGCTTGTTCGCACTTCCGCGCTGGGGGTCCTCGCATGCTGCGTGACCGATTCGCCAGCGCGCTGCGGAAGCTCGACGTCCGCCGCTCGATCACGGAAGGTATTCGTTTCGGTCGCAGCCTACCGCCCGAGCCGATCCGCGACCTTCGGCCAGATCACGAACAGGCCGAACCCGCCTGGATCCGTCGCGCACTCGTGGCGACCCAAACGCGTTCGGGCGGAGGCTGGTTCGTGCTCGACGCGTCGCGCCGCGTCGGACAACAGCCGCGCAGCTTCTGGATCTGCGGCATGCCGCTCGTCGTCTTTCGATCCGGGTCGCAGCTCGTGGCTGCACGCGATCGGTGCCCGCACATGGGTGCAGCTCTGAGCGGCGGCTTCGTTCGCGATGGCCGGCTGATCTGCCCGTGGCATGGCCTCAGCTTCGGTGCTGAGCCATGTGCCGGCTATCGACCGCTCCTGACTCACGATGACGGCCGGCTGGCTTGGGTCCGGATCGACGACGCGGGCGAAGCTCTGACCGACGAGCCGGTACTGGCCGACCGTCCGCAGCGCGGAATCGAAGGCGTAATCCGAGTCGAAGCCCGCTGCGAACCGGCCGATGTGATCGCGAACCGGCTCGACCCCTGGCACGGCTCCCACTACCACCCGCACTCGTTCGCGTGGTTACGCATTCTCGAGCGAGGCGCGGACGAGATCACGGTGCGAGTCGCGTATCGCGTGCTGTGGCCGTGGGTGATGGAGGTCGACGCCCGGTTCCACTGCCCGGATGCGCGAACCATCGTGATGACCATCGTCCGGGGCGAGGGGGTCGGGTCGGTCGTCGAGACGCATGCGACGCCAGTTCGTGGCGACCAAACCGCCATCACGGAGCTCACGGTTGCGAGCTCCGAACGTATCGGGTTTGCAATTGCCCGCGGTCTTCAGCCGCTGTTGCGACCACTGGTCGAGTACTCGGCGCGCAAACTCTGGGTAGAGGACGCGGCCTACGCCGAACGGCTCTACGCGTTGCGTCACCCTGAGGTTCGGCAGCCCACGCGGCTCGCCACAGTGCCCGTTCGGTCGAGCCAGGCGAGTAGCAATATTGATACGCAGGCAGTTTCAGGTGAGCCCAAGGCGTGACGCCAGTGTTGCTCAGTATGATACGCGCATCTGGCGTGACACACGGGTGAGCTACCCAGTTAGGCCAGCTCCGAATCGCCGCTACACGTTGGAATTTCTAAGAACTCGGCCGCTCCGGGGATTTGCTGGGCGTCGCGTTCCCCCTTGCGACGCTTGGTGTAGCATCGGCCCGCGTGACGCCGGAGAACGCAGCTGTCGCCGAAGGCGACCTGATCGGGCATTGCATCGATGAGCGGTACCTCCTCGAAGCCGTGATCGGTGTGGGCGGCCTCGGATCGGTGTATCGCGCGACCCATCAGAAGCTGCAGCGGCCCGTTGCGGTGAAGCTACTTCACGAGACGTTCGGTCAAAGCCAGATCCAGCGCGGGCGTTTCGCGCGTGAAGCCAAAGCGCTCGCTGCGCTGCAACATCCGAACATCGTTGCGGTGCTCGACTACGGTGTCTCGGAAGCCCGGCCGTACCTGGTGATGGAGCTACTCGAGGGTGAGACCTTGTCTCAACGCCTACACGAGGGGCCGCTGCCAATCGAGACCGCGCTTCAGACCGTGCAGCAGCTGCTCGAGGCGCTCTCATTCATGCACCGAGCTCGCCTGGTGCATCGCGACGTGAAGCCGAGCAACGTGTTTTTGATCCGGACCCCGGACGGGCACGAACGCGTGAAGGTTCTCGACTTCGGCCTCGCGAAGTTCACTGCCACGCCGATGATGGTCAATAGCGATCCAACGCTGACCCGCGATGGCGCGATCCTCGGTACACCTGCCTACATGTCGCCTGAGCAGGCGACCGGCGAGATCGTCGATGCCCGAAGCGATGTCTACGCGGTCGGCGTGATTCTCTTTCGGATGCTCTCGGGGCGGCTGCCGTTCGAAGGCGACGCGATTCAGCAGGTTCGCAGCCACCTGATCGCACCGGTTCCTCCACTCAACCGGCCCTATCCGGATCCCGAACTCGACATCGCGCTCGAAGCGTTGATCGGGCGCGCCATGGCGAAGCGCCGCGAGGATCGTTTTTCGGACGCGGGCCAAATGCTGCGCACGCTCGGCGAGAACTTCCCCCGCTATGTGCGCGCGACCTTGCCCGAGCACGAGCCGGTGTTGCCCGATCCGTTCGCGGTCGACGCCCTGAACGCGGACTGGCTGTTGGCGTCGACGAGCGACGCCTCGAGCGATTTCCCGACGTTGCCGCGCGATCCGCCTCCCCCGGCCGAGCTCACGCGAACGCGAGACTCGGTCCATCGGGTGGGCAGAGCGATGCGAGCGCTCGTGGTCACGGGCGTGCGGCTCTTCGCCGTGGTGTCGGTGCTGCTCGTGATCGGCGCGGGGGCAATTTTCGTTCTGCTGTTGCGAAGTGATGCCGATCGCGCGGAGCTGAGTGCGCTCCAGCGCCGCGTCTCCGATCGCTTGATCGAACACTCGATGCGGCGCCGCGTCGAAGTCGTGCAAGCAGGCGCGCCCGCAGTGCAGTCGCCGGCGGGGGCGCCGAGCGTTGCGATTGAGGCGCCGGGTCTGGGTCCGCAGCCATCCGCTGCGCTGCCTCCGATCGTTCAACCGCCACCGCCCGCACCGGCGCCCGCGCCAGGTGCTCCACCCGGTGCGGCCGTAGGCCAGGCGGCGGTCGCTTCGGCCGAGCCACCGGAGCTCGAACCGGCGCCGACGTTCGGAGTCGAGCGCCTGCCGCTTCCAGCTGCAATCGAGACCAGCGTTTCGGCGATCGAGCGCGCGGAACCGGACCCACAGCCGGCCTTGCCGCTCTCGAATCGACTTGCCGTCGCGCTCGAACGTGCCGGTAGCGCGGGAACGCCTGCACTTGCACTCGAGCCGCCTGCAGATCCAGCGGCCGCTGGCAGCAGTGCGACAGCGAAGTACTCGCCCGCGAACGTGCCCGCGGTCGACCCATGGCAACAGCCGTTGCCCTCGAAGCTGCGCGCTGCACGTAAGACCGTGCTCGCGAACGGCCGCGGCTCCGAAAACTTGGTGCTCGCGATTCGCGAATACAACAAAGACCAGCGCGAAGATCCGCGCGGCCACTTGTTGCTCGGCCAGCTGTACCTCAACCGGTATTGGCGAGCCGATGCGCTATCGCAGTTCGCGATCGCGATGACGATCGATCCGAGCTCGCGCGGTGCACCGGAGGTCTTGCCCGGTCTGATGGCGCTAGTCATCCAAGGAGAGCTAGCGCCAGCAGCGGAACGTCTGATCGTAAATCGCTACGGCAGCGAAGCCGTGCCCGCGATCGACAAAGCTCTCGCGGACACGAAAGATGCGAAAGACCCGAAGATCGCTTCGCGGCTGCGCTGGTTACGAATCCGAGTCTCGGCCGAGCGCTAACGGCCGAGCGTGTTGGCGAACGCCCAGTCGAGCCACGGCGTCAGCGCCTCGACATCTTTCGACTCGACAGTCGCACCGCACCACACGCGCAATCCGGGAGGCGCATCGCGATACGAAGCGATGTCGTATCCCGCGCCCTCTTTTTCGACCGCACTCGCGAGCGCCTTTGCAAACGCTGCTTGTTCCTCCGGTGACTTTG
>DASRXR010000668.1:0-10333 GCA_035687405.1 Polyangiales bacterium | reverse complement strand
ACGCTTGCCGCCAAGCGGACAACAAGCTGTTGTTTCTGAAGAGCTGCCGCGTGCTCGATGTCGCACCCACTTGCGATCCGACGCCGATCCGCATGCGCCCGCCCTTCAATTGAAGCCTTATTTGTCGGAAGATCGCGACAGGAGCGCCACATTGCGGCTGCGTCGAGGTTCATGCTAGGCACATCCAAGCTTAGGAGCGTCATGCCTAGACTGACTTGCTTGGCGCGGATTGTGGTCTCGGTCGCTCCGTTCATGACCGTGATGATCGCTGCGATCGCGTTTACGATCGCCTCAGCATCGAGTGTCACCTGCGCGCAGGACTCGGGGATTTCGGAGGGTCAGCGAGCTGCTGGTGAAGCGCTGCTGGCGTCCGGAAAGGCCGCATATCGCGCGGGAAACTACAGCGAAGCGCTCCGGAGTTTTCAGCAAGCGCTGGCGCGACTCGGACGCCCCGCCATCTACGAAGACATCGGCGATGCGGCGGCCAAGTACGGCGACCACCAGCGCGCACTCGATGCGTATCGTGAATACCTCGGTGCGATCTCGAACGCGTCGGACCGCGCCGAAGTGGAGCGGAAGATCAAAACCCAGCGGGAGGCCCTCGCTGAAGCTGGGAGCGGCAGCAAGGCACCCGACCTGTCGCCAACGGCGGCGGCGAGCAGCACGGACGAGGCGGCTGCACCCGAACCCACCGGCGAGCCGGGCGCACCGGCCCAGGTGAAGACGACTGCAGCGGGTGGGGAACTGTGGTGGCTGTGGGCCGGCATCGGCGCTGCGGTGGTCGGCACGGTGATCGCTGCGCTGATCGTCACCTCGTCGAACGATCCGGTTCAGCCGCCGATGCGAGGCAGCGTCGGAGGCACGATCCAAACGCTCGAGGCCCGATGAACAAGGAGATCGGGTCACGGATCGTTTTGGGGTCGCTCCTGCTCTGTGCCGTGAGCGCCGCGAGCTGCAAGTTCGAAAGCCAGGCGATCCCCGCGACGCAGCTCGTCGTCGACATCGACGCCGAGCCAGGCGTGCGCAGCCGGCTCGAGTCGCTGCACGTGTTCATCGCGAGCGCGCGACATCGCGACAACTTGGATGAGCGCGAGAAGACGTGGGAGGACACGATCCAGCCGGGCGCAGATCCCGAGTCGCCGGAGTGGCCGATCCGAATCGTTCTCACGCCGAAGTCGGACGACGCTAGACGCGTGTTCGAGCTGAGTGCGACTGCGCTCGACCTGGTGGGCGCGCAAGTCGCGCAGGCGCGGGTGATGACCGGGTACGTTCAGCATCAGATCCGCTACGTGAAGTTGGTGCTCGAAGACGACTGCATCGGCGTGTCGTGCGACGAGCTCGATACGTGCAAGGTGGGTGGCTGCACACCGGCGTTCGTCGAGCCGACCGACTTGCCGTTGCTGCCGGGTCGAGAAGACGCGGGCGTGGTCGACGCGAGCGATGATGCTGCACCCCCGGTCGATACCGGCGTCGATGCCGGACCGGATGCCGGCAGTGATGCTGGGATGGATTCCGGCGTGGACTCGGGTCCGCCCGAGGATCCGTGCACGCGCGTCGATCACGGCGGCTGCGATCCACTCGTGGTGTGTCAGACGATCGATGGCGTTCCGACGTGTGGCCAATGCCCGAACGGGTACGTCGACGTGAATGGAAACGGCTCGCGCTGCGAGGACATCGACGAGTGCAAGCTGGCGGACAAAGGCGGCTGTGCCACGCAGCACGGCACATGCACGAACACGCCGGGCGGCCACGACTGCAGCTGCGACGCGGGCTATCACGGCGACGGGCGCGAGTGCTCGGAGAACGTGCCTTGCGGCAGTGACCCGACGGTGTGCGACTCGCTCGCGAGCTGCCAGGAGATCGCGGGCCAGCGGGTCTGCCAGTGCAGGACCGGGTTCGAGGGCGACGGTGCGCGCTGCACCAACGTCGACGAGTGCATGCGCAACTTGGACGACTGCCCGGTCCACGCGGCGTGTGCCGATACCGAAGGCGCGTTCACGTGTACGTGCGATACGGGATACGCGAAGCCGGTCGGGGGCGCGAACCTTTGCAACGACATCGATGAGTGCCTGGCGAACACGGACAACTGCGACGACATGCCCAACGCGTGCCGCAACACGGACGGCGGGTTCATGTGCGTGTGCCCGCCTGGATACTCGGGGAGCGGTGTCGGCGATACTTGCGCCGACATCAACGAGTGCACGCAGAACACCGACGGTTGCGACAACAATCCCGACGCGTGCGTCAACGAGGTCGGTGGGTTCCACTGCATGTGTCCCACGGGCTACTCCGGCACGGGTGTCGGGAACACGTGCATGAACATCGATCAGTGCGCGATGAATCTCGACAACTGCGCGAATTTGCCCGCGGTCTGCATGGATGATCAGGGTTCACCGGGGTTCCACTGCGAGTGCCCCGATATGGGTTATACGGGTACGGGAACCATGGCGGACCCGTGCGTCGACGTGAACGAGTGCTCGTCGGGCAGCTTGAACAACTGCAACGCGAACGCGACTTGCGCAAACACGCCCGCGGGTTCGTACACGTGCACGTGCGCCACGGGCTGGATGCCATCGGGCGTGAATCCAGGTCACGGCACGGGCGGGTGCATGAACATCAACGAGTGCACTGCGAACACGGATGACTGCAATGCGAATGCCACTTGCGTAGATACGCAGGGGTCGTTCAACTGCACGTGCGGTGGGGGATACATGCCCTCCGGAGCGATGCCTGGACACGGTCCGAGTGGTTGCAGCGAGACGAACGAGTGCACTGCGAACACCGACGACTGCAACGCGAACGCTGCGTGCACGAACATGCCGGCGGGGTCGTTCACGTGCACGTGCAATGCTGGGTTCACGCCGGGCGGGGCGAATCCGGGTCACGGCACGGACGGCTGCGCCGACACGAACGAGTGCACTGCGAACACCGACGATTGCAACGCGAACGCTGCGTGCACGAATACGCCGGCGGGCGACTACACGTGCACGTGTGGCGCGGGATACTTGCCGTCTGGCAGTCCTCCCGGACGCGGCGCAGGTGGTTGCGTCGATATCAACGGGTGCAGCCCCAGCCCGTGTCAGAACGGGGGAACCTGCGCCGACGTGGCTGCGCCAGGCACTGGTGCGACGTGCACGTGCGCGTGCGGGTACACCGGGGCGAGCTGCGAGACGGCGCCGGTAGAGTCTAACGTCGGGCTCACCAGCGGGGCCGATCCCGCCGCGTTGGACATGGGTGTGGCATATGCCCTGCCGATCACGATCGCGGCGCCGTCGCATCTCGTCGCGCTCGGTATCGCCGGTACGGCTGGAGCGGGGAGCATCACCATGGCTCTCTACGCCGATACAGCGTCTTCACCCGGGACGCGGGTCGCGGTCTCGGGATCGGGCCCCGTCGGGACGACGACACGTTTGCCCGTGACAGGCTGTGTTGCCCTTTCGGCGGGCCAATACTGGGTCGCGGTACTGGCCGACTCTGCGATCATGATGAGCTCGTTCGGTACGAATCCGTCTCGCTACAAGGATTCGGGCGGTCTGAGCGGTACGTTCAGCCCGACGGCGGATCCGGGGAACAACCTCGCGGTGTATGCCATCACCGTGCCGTAAGCTCGAACGGCAAAAAACTCGATCAGGCGAGCGCGTCGAGATGCATCGCGACCGCCTTCACGAACGCCGGACTCAGCTTCGACAGCTGATCCGCCGAACAGTTCGCCAGCACGAGGCCGTTCACTTCATCTGCTCGCGAGGGTTTCGTCAGCCACAGCGGCACGTAACTCCGCCCCTGCGAATCCACCATCGTGGTTGTCTCGCTCGTCTCGTCCGCAGTTTGCGCCTCGTCCGAGCACAACCAATTCTCGAGGCTTCGCGCCGCCGCAGCTACGAGCGTCGGCTCTTCCGTGTCGGGACGCGACGCGAGCAGCTGGAACTTCCCATTCGTGTTCACGCGGTACAACTGGCCAGCCTCGATCTGTAACTCATCCAGCACGAACGTGAGGAGATTGTGTCCCGCTTCATCACCGCCTTGCGTCGACACACCATCCGCTAGCCGCGCACTCCAATCCTTCGCAGCGTTCGCTTTTTCGAGCACGACGAGCAGCTTGCGAAACCGCTCCTTGCCTTTTCGCACCCAGCGCGCGTGTTGTGCTCGCAAACCTGGATGATGAGCGTAGTGCGAGCCGAGCGCGTCTAGATGCGAGGAAAACGAATTGTAGTCCTTCGCGAGCCAAGCGATGTGACACGCCGTCTCGCGCAGCGTGCCGAGGCGCAAGCTGTCAGGCCCGACTTGCGCTTGCGTCTCGAGCAGTAGCGCCTGCACCGTCTCCATCCCTAGCTTCGGATCGCCCAGCCCAGCTTGTGCCAGCGCGAGCGTCGACTTCGCCTGCAACAGACTATCCGGGTCGATCCCGAGCCCGGCCGCGCCTTCGAGCAACGTCATCGCGATCCTGCGCGCGGCTGCGTAGTCGCCCAGATCGTTGTGCACTTCGGCGAGCATGCTCGTCAGAACGTGCCAACAGCCGTGACTGAACGGCGGCATATCCACGAGCGCAGCTTCGAGCACCAAACGCGCGACCTCGGGCTCGTCGGCTCGCGCGTGAAAATACGAGCGGGCAAGGCTCGCCCAAGGCTGCCACCCCGGGAACCTCTTCGCGAAGGTCTCCAGGTATGCCACACACCGGCTCAGCTCGAGCAGGTCCCAACAGCGAAACGCCGCCTGGTTCTCGCGCAGTGACGCCATGTGCAAGTGATTGTCGCTGCGCTCGGTGCGGAGCGCCTGCAGCTCACGGCGGCGGCGCCAACGCTGTGCTTCGTCGTAGCGGCCGCAGCCGAGCGCGTGTGTCCTTCGCACTTGCAGTCCGAGTACTTCGTAGAGTGGTTGCGTCTCGAGCAGCTTCGCGAGCTCGATCGCCTCGTCGCATCCCTCCGCCGCGAGATCGAGCGCCAGGTAATAGACGTTCAAGTAAAACATGCTCTCGCGCACGATCGGGTGCACGTCTTGACCCGCGATCGGGCTCGTCGCCTCGATCAACTTGCGCCGCAGCGGATTCGCGCGATCCCCGAGCACGAGCGAGGTGAACGATAGCTCTACTCCATCCGCGATGACGCGGGCGTCGGCCGACAGATCCCGCAGAGGTCCGATCAATTCACTGAGCTTTTTCGTCAGCGCGGTGTCGTACGTGATCGCGCAGGGCGAGCTCAGCAGAGCGATACAGCGCACGATCTCCACGATGGCTTTTTCGGGCGCGATGCCGCGTTCGGCTTCCGGCATCGCTTCGCGGCGGGCCCGCGCGAGTCCGAGACACGCGATCGCGCGATCGCGGTTCGGCAGCTCCGGGTTCGTCTGATCCCACAGGTCGAGGCCCACGTCGTGGCTGATCTGGTCGAGCGTCTCACCGGCGTACCGAATCATCGCGACGTCGGAGACGAGCGCGATCGCCAGTAGCGCGCTGCGCACGGCGTACAAGTTACCCGGCGAGTCGCCGCACGCCTTGCGATACGTGAGCAGCTCTTCGAGAAATCTAGCCGGCACGTTGAGGCCGCCGGCGCGCCAGATCAGATCGCGCAGGCCGAGCTCGGTCGAGCTCTGCATTCGGCGCATGACGGAGTCGGCGTCCGCGCGCTCGCCGGCCTCCCAGAGGTGATACGCGACGTGGATTCCGAACCCGTCGCCGTGTTGAGTGTACAGGCGCGCCAGCGCTTGCTGCAGCGGAGGGCGGCGTTCGGAAGCGAGCTGTGTTTCGGCCCAGCGCAGCGCTCCGGAGTCACGCATCACATACCCCTGCCCGGTCGCGAGCACGAGTTGTGCCCGAACCAGGTCATCGAGGGCCTGTCCCGCCTGCGGTCCGGAGAGCGCCGATGCGTACGAGCTCAGCTCGAGCGGGAAGGGCCGCGTGACCAGCGCGAGTACGTCCAAGAGGGCGCGGCCTGCGTCTCGCCCGTGCAGTGCGAGTTCGAGGTTTTCGTGCGTCTGGCTCGGCGGACTCAGCGCGTCGATGTCCTCCTGCAGTTGCCAGCGGCTAGACACGAACTTTGCCACGCCGGCTGTGACCAAGTACTCGAAGAGCGCGAGACACGTGCCGATCTGCCCGGTCGAATGCCGGTACGCCCAGCGTGCGACGCGGGCGACGTTGGGCACTTCCCCGAACGTCGCGCGCGCAAGATTTTCGACGCTACCGGCGTCGAGCGGCGGACACTCGAGGCGAACCGCTTGCCGAAACAGCACCGCGGTCGGCGTGCCGCCGGTGGGGCGGTCGGGCCCGGCGACGAGTGCGATGAGCAGCCGCCGCTGGGAGACACCGCGCACCAGTTGTGCGAGCGCACGCGTGCTGTGTACGTCCGCGCGCTCGACGTCGTCGATGGCGATGCACAGCGGACGATCACTCGCCTTGTGTTCGCAGAAGCGCACGAAAGCGCTCTGGATTGCCGCCCGCTCTGCTTCGTCCGAAGCGTCGATCGGCTCGTCACTGCGCAACAGCGCGAGCGCCGAGTCCAGCTCCGCGGACAACTCCGGGTCCGGTGCGTCCGGCTCGAGCAGCGTCAACGCCTGCGTGATCTCGCGTGCGAGCTCGAACGGCGCGTCTTCGAGCAAGCCTGCGCTCGCGTGCGCGACGCGCATCCCGGCTTCTTGCGCCTGCTGGCTGACGGCCTCGAGCAAGCGCGTGCGGCCCGTCCCGGAGTCGCCCCGCACGACGCACACGACACCGCGTTCGGCGCTCGTGCGTTTTACGAATCCGCGAATCGAATTGCATTGCGCTTCGCGACCGACGAGCACCGGGGCGACGAGGGCTTGCGGCGGCGCGACCCACTGCGTCGTTCCGAACTCACCGAGCGCGGACAAGCGCTCCATCACTTCGCTGACCGATTGCGGTCGCCCGTCGCGCTCCAAACACAACATCGACAACAACAGCTCGTCGAGACCGTGTGGAACGTCCGGCACGAGCTCGGAAGGCGGCGCCGGCAGCGTTTGCCACACGAGCGGGAGCTGCGCGAGCGAACGACCCGGGTACGCGTGTTGACCCGTCAGCGCGCAGTACGCGAGCGCGCCGAGGCCGAAGATGTCCGCGCGCCCATCGAGCTGCTCGCGGCGCCACACTTCGGGGGCCATGCAGGACGGCGTGCCGATCGGCCGGTGGTGCGCGCCCATCGACGCCATCGCACCGAAGTCGATCAACTTGGCTTTTCCGCCGGGCTCGACGAACACGTTGCGAGCTGAGATGTCACGGTGCACGAGCCGGCGCGAATGCAAGAGCGCGAGCGGTTCGCACAGTGAGGTCAACATGCGACAGACGTCGCGCCACGGTAGCAGCGTGCCCGCGCCTGGATGCTCGCCGCGGAGAAGCTCCATCGTGTAGAACGGCTTGCCTTCGTCGATGCCGCTCTCGTAGACCTCGACCACGCTCGGGTGAGCGAGCTGCGAGAGAATCACGTACTCGCGCCGGAGCAAGCTCGCGAGGTGTTCCGCATTCAGGCTGGGTGAACGCTGTCGTCGCGACGGCGGAGTCGACGACTGGGGTATCGAATCATCGACAGAACGCGGCCGTTTCAACGCGAGCCGTCGCCCCGTGGTGAGGTCGACGACCTCCAGGACTTCGCCCATCGCACCGCGACCGATCGCGCGCTCGACGCGATAACGTTTGGCTACGATACTGTTACCCGTCCCGCCTACGAACACGCTCGCTCCGGCCCCAGTTACGAGTTTATCAGCTGCACCTCGTAGCGGGCTTATCGCACCAGGCTAGGCTGGGCGATCACAGTCCCACCCCGTCGCCTGACGGCACTCGGTGTGGCTGGACCGCGCGATGGGCGACGGACGACGTAGAGCGTGCTACACCCACGCCGCTTTCGGCCTAGGCCACTCGGATCCACCATGAATCAAGACCGTTCGGATGATTTCGCCTCGCTGTTCGAGGCCAAGACTCAATCGGAACCGCGTGCCGGCAAGGTACGCGGCCTGCAGCTGGGCGAGCCAGTTCGCGCCGAAGTCGTGCAAGTAGGGCAGGGCGGCGTGTTCGTGGAGATCCTGGACCGCGACGCGCTGGGCAAGCGGCCAGAAGCGTATATCGATGCCCTCGACGTTCGCGGGCCGGACGGTGAGGTGACAGTCAAAACCGGTGACGTCCTCGACGCAGTCGTAGTCGCGATCGAGCGTTCCGGCGCTGTGCGTTTGGGTCGCAGCTTGGGGCGGCCGGCGGGTCTCGACGAGCTCGTGAACGCGTACGAAGCGAAGCTCGCAGTCGAAGGTAAGGTGGTCTCGGTCAACAAGGGCGGGTTGGAGGTCGAAGTCGCAGGCCAGCGCGCGTTCTGCCCGACCTCGCAGATCGAGCGCGGTTACGTCTCCGATCCCCAGTCGTTCGTCGGACGCCCGTTCCAGTTCTTGGTGACCGAGCTCCGAGACGGCGGAAAGCGCATCGTGGTCTCGCGAAGGGCGCTGCTCGAGCAGGAAGCCGCGCAAGCACGCGGGCGGACCTTGGCCCAGCTGCAAGTGGGTGCAGCCGTCCGCGGCACGGTGACGGCCGTCCGCGACTTCGGTGCGTTCGTCGATCTCGGCGGCGTCGAAGGGCTAATCCCGACGTCGGAGCTTTCATTCGAGCGCGGCAAAAAAGCGGCAGATGTGCTCGCTCCCGGCGACGTCGTGGAAGTGCAGGTGCGCCAGATTCAAAACGACGTGCCGAACAAGCGCGGCGAGCCGAGCGTGAAGATCACGCTGTCGCTCAAAGCGTTGTCGGCCGATCCGTGGGACGACGTCGTTCAGCGCGTGCCGGTCGGCAAGGTCGCCTCCGGAAGTGTGACGCGTCTGATGGACTTCGGTGCGTTCGTCCAAGTTGCGCCGGGCATCGAGGGTCTGCTGCACGTGTCGGAGTTGCCGGGCAAGGTTGCGCATCCGTCCGCCGCGTTGCAGGTGGGACAGCCACTCCACGTAGTAGTGAAGTCGGTGGATCGCGACGCGCGCAAGATCGCGCTGTCACTCGCGCCGGAAGGTTTCGCAGTCGGTGCCGAAGCGCGAGGTCCGACGCTGTCGGTTGGTAGCATCGTGAGTGGGGCGATCGATCGGATCGAACCGTTTGGACTATTCCTCCAGATAGATGGGACCCGCGGTCGCGCCGGTCGCGGTCTCATCCCGATCGGCGAGCTCGGCGTGCAGCGCGGCGTCGACATTCGAAAGCACTTCCCGCTCGGAACGCGTTTGACAGCGAAGGTTCTGGAAACTGGGGAAGGTAAGTTGCGCTTGTCCGTGAAAGCCGTCGAAGCCGACCAAGAACGTGCAGAGTTCGACGGCTATCGCGCAACCGCAGCTGAGGGCGGCAAGCTCGGAACGTTCGCCGACCTCTTCAACAAGCGGAAGTAGCATTAGTTGTGAGCTTGTAGTTGGGTTGCCGACTTGGCTCAGGATCATGGCTAAAGGCAGTGATACTTCCGAGGCCTGGGACGGTGTTAGATCTGTTCCAAGGTTATGCACGAAGTTCTTCCAGCGGTTGAACACGGCGCGAGCGAGCCGCGCGCCCGTGTGCTCATTGTCGATGACGAACCGCAAGTCCTGCTCGCGATGCAAGACGTACTCGGAGACGAGTTCGAAACTTTTACTGCGACGAACGGTCCGCGCGCGCTCGAGTTGATCCGAAACGATCCCGACATTGCGGTGCTGATCTCCGACCAGCGCATGCCGATGATGAGCGGCGATCAAGTACTCGAGCAGGCCGGGCGGTATTGCCGAGCGACGCGCATCTTGTTCACGGGTTACGCCGATCTGAGCGGTGTGATCAGGGCGGTGAACCATGGCCGAATCTTTGCCTACGTGACGAAACCTTGGAATGGTGACCACTTGCGCATGACGGTGCGGCAGGCGGTCGAACAGTTCTCGCTCACGCGAGAGCTCGTGCACGAGCGAAAGCTGCTCGCAGATTTGCTGAACAATGCGCCCGACGCGATCTACTTCAAAGATCGGGAGCTCCGGTATCTGCGCGCGAACTCGGCATGTGCGTCGCTGCAGCAGCGCGACACCACGGCAGAGCTCCAAGGCGCGCGCGATGGCGAGTTGAACGACAGCGGCGTGCCGGAACTCGAGTCGGACCAGCGCAGCGTACTGTCGTGCGGCGAGCCGTCGGTCGATCAAGTGGTTAGTTACGAACGCGGTGGCGAGACGCGCTGGCTTTCCAGCACGCATGCACCGATCCGGAGCGAGCGCGGAGACGTGATGGGCCTCGTCGGCATTTCGCGCGACATCACGGAGCGCAAGCGGCACGAGGAGCACATCGTGCGTCAAGCGGCACGGCTGAGCTTCCTCGCGCACTACGACGAGCTGACGCAGCTGCCCAAGCGCGAGCTGTTGGTCGATCGCC
>DASRXR010000667.1:0-7730 GCA_035687405.1 Polyangiales bacterium | reverse complement strand
CGCGGATCCACAGCAGCTCAAACGCGAGACCTGCGCTGCCGGAAATGGCGACCAAGAGAAAGAGCAGGATCGGTGGCTTGTGAGCGTGAATGGGGCGACGGGTCACTTGAACGAGATCACTGCACGGACTCTACAAAAACTTAGGGGCGCGCGGAGAAAACCGCGCGCCCCTTTGTGCGTTTGCAGCGCGACCCGGTCAGGCGCGGAAAAACGCTAGCAAGTCGGCGTTGATGACGTCGGCATGTGTCGTCGGCATGCCGTGCGGGAAGCCCGGATAGGACTTGAGCGTACCGTTCTTGAGCAGCTTGGACGACTTCGCACCACCAACCGCGAACGGGACGATCTGATCATCTTCACCGTGCATGACGAGCACCGGAATCTCGACCGCCTTCAAGTCTTCGGTGAAGTCGGTTTCAGAGAACGCCGCGACGCAGTCGTAGGCGGCTTTGATGCCACCCAACATGCTCTGCCGCCACCAGTTGTCTCGGACTCCCTGAGAGATCTTCGCTCCGGGGCGGTTGTAGCCGTAAAACGGAAGCGTGAGCTCTTGATAGAACTCAGCGCGCCTCTTCGCTGTGTTCTCGCGAATGCCGTCGAAAACCTCCATGGGTACGCCGTCTGGATTCTTGTCCGATTTGGCCATGAGGGGCGGCACGGCGCTGATGAGCACAGCCTTGGCCACGAGGCCTTTCCCGTAGCGAGCGACGTAGCGAATCACTTCGCCACCGCCGGTAGAGTGCCCGACGTGGATCGCATTCTTGAGCTTCAGTGACGCGACGAGCTCAGCGACGTCGGCAGAGTACGTGTTCATTTCGTTGCCGGTGGACGTCTGCGTCGAACGACCGTGTCCGCGGCGATCATGAGCGATGACGCGATAACCCTGCGCCAAAAAGAACATCATCTGGTTGTCCCAGTCGTCCGAAGTGAGAGGCCAACCATGATGGAAGAAGATGGGTTGCGCGTTTTTGGGGCCCCAATCTTTGTAGAAGATTTTGACGCCGTCTTTGAGTGTAAGGTATGCACTTTCCATGATGTTTCTCCTGTTGGGATCTCGATGATCTCCGTGACGCTTGGGGTTGCTCTTCTGTGGCTCGAACTGGGCATTCGCAATCACGCATGAAGCGTGCCCGTGCTAGCGCGCTGACATTTGCGTGCGCAAGAAACAGACAGCATCGACCATCTCCCGCTCGGGGCTATTGCCCGCCGCGACTTCGGAGCATGGTCTCGCGCAAGCGGTCGGAGGCACATGCGTACGCTATCGATGGGCATTCTGTGGACGGGCGACAACACGGAGCAAGTGATCCGTGACGCTAAGCTCGCCGACGAGGCTGGAGTCGACGCGCTATTCGTCGCCGAGACCTGGGGCTACGACGCGTTCACCCTGCTCACGCTACTCGCGCGCGAGACACGTCGAATCAAGTTGGGCACGTCGATCGTGAACATCTATTCGCGCAGTCCCGGAGCACTCGCACAACACTTCGCGACCTTGGACCAGCTGTCGGGCGGGCGCATGTTGATCGGGCTCGGCACGTCCGGGCCGAATGTCATCGAACACTTTCATGGCGCGAAGTTCGACAAGCCGTTCACGCGGATGCGCGAATACGTCGAGATCATCAACCAGCTGCTACGCGGACAAAAGCTCAACTACTCGGGCGAAGTGTTTCAACTCTCGCGCGGGTTCACTTTGCGCTTTACGCCGGTCCGCCCGCACATCCCGATCTGGATCGCTTCGATCACGCCCAAGTCAGTGAAGCAAACAGTCGCGATCGCGGATGGCTGGATGCCCATCTTCCTGCCGAAACCACACTGGGGCGAACAGCTCCGACAGTTCACCGATGCGGTTCGTGCAGCCGGACGCAAGCCTGAGGAAGTCTCGATCCGTTGCCCGTACCTCGTCAGCGTGACGGATCAACCGGAACGCGCAGTGGCTGCGCGGCGCGCCAACGCTGCATTCTACATCGCGCGCATGGGCAACTTCTACTACGAGCACTTCGTGCGCATGGGGTATCGCGAAGCGGCGGATGCGGTACGCGCAGCGTGGGAGCAAGGCGGCTCCGAAGCAGGTGCTGCAGCGCTGCCGGACGAGCTCGTGGATCAGCTCGGCTTCGCCGGAGAGCTCGAAGCGTGCTGCGATGCACTCGACTCCGCGGCGGCGGCCGGCTTCTCGATGTTGTCAGTCTCAGTGGCCGAACGCGACGCAGACAAACGCGCCGCGATCTTACGTCGTCTAGTCGGCTGAACGCACAGGGGAACAGCATGGGCAAGCTCGAAGGAAAAGTGGCGATCGTAACGGGCGCGAGCCGCGGCATCGGCAAAGCGATCGCTGTGCGACTCGCGGCCGAAGGCGCGCGCATAATCTGCATGGCGCGCACGTTCGAAGAAGGTGATCACGCCACGTTCGAAGGATCTCTTCAAACGACCATCCGCGCGATCGAAGCGGCGGGCGGCAAGGCGCTCGCACTCGCCTGCGACGTCTCGGACTACGACTCGTGCGAACGCGCAGTCAACGAGGGGCGCGCTGCGTTCGGGCCGATCGACGTCCTCGTGAACAACGCAGCGCTCACGTATTTCATGCCGATCGCAGACTTCCCCGTATCGAAATGGCTCAAGTCGTTCGCGGTGAACGTTCACGGGCCGTACTACATGAGCAAGCTGGTATTGACCGACATGCTGGCCCGTAAGCAGGGCGCGATCGTCAACATCTCGAGCGCGGCCGCGATCGGGCCCGGTCGCGGTCCGTACAAAGACCCCGTGCGACGAGGCCGCGGCGGGACACTTTACGGTGCGGAAAAAGCGGCACTCGAGCGCTTCACGCAAGGCCTCGCCGCCGAGGTGTACGACCACGGCGTGTCGGTGACATGTTTGAGCCCGTCGCTCGTCGTCGCAACGCCGGGAGTGCTGCACCACAAGTTGGTGCGCGGCGCGGACGACCCCAACGTCGAGCCCGAGCAGCTGATGGCGGATGCCGCGCTACTCCTCGCGACCGAACCACTCGACACCATCACCGGCCGCGTCACGTACAGTCAGCAGATCCTGAAAGAGTTCGGCTGGATTCAAGCTGCGCGCGGCGTGGGTGTCGAGCGCAAAGGTTCTGGCTTTTCACAGATTTAGTGGGACGCGGCGTCGTGCGATCGCCGGCTCCAGCCGGAAGCCAGTATCCAGCCGCTTCTCGCTGCAGGTATGCTGGCGCCGAGGGCTCCATGAAATTGTTTGGTGAACGCAATCCGGCCCCGAATCCGCGCCGCGTTCGGATCTTCCTCGCCGAGAAGGCGATCGACCTTCCCTACGAGAACGTGTCGCTGCGAAAGCGCGCGCACAAGACGCCCGAGTTCCGGGTCAAGAATTCGCTCGGCCAAGTGCCGGTGCTCGAGCTCGACGATGGAACGACCCTCTGCGAGAGCGTATCGATCTGCCGCTATCTCGAAGAGCTTCACCCGACGCCGGCGCTCTTCGGCGAGACCGCGATCGAGCGCGCCCAAATCGACATGTGGATCCGCCGCGTCGAGTTCGTCGTGATGCAGCCGATCGCGGCAGTCTGGGTGCATGCGCATCCGCTGACGGCGGCGCTCGGCACGCAGTTCTCAGACTTTGGCGAGTCGCGGCGCGAGGTCACTGCGAGAGCCATGCGCTGGCTCGATCGCGAGCTCACGAGCCGCGACTACATCGCGGGTTCGCGCTTCAGCATGGCTGACATCGTGACGCTCACCAGTATCGACTTCGCGGGCTTCGTCGGGCTCGAGATTCCGCCCCAGTGCGAGCGGCTGCGCGATTGGCACGCACGTATCTCGCAGCGTCCTAGCGCGGCAGCGTAAGTTGGGATTCGGCGAAGACGGGGTCGTAGCTGGGGAGTGGAGCCCATGCAGCCGGCACACGCGGAGGCAGCCTACGGCTGATGCGGCGAGGTCGGTTCTTCCTCGTCGGCGTCCTCGATTTTCTGTTCGAGCTGGCGCACGTGGTCCGCTGGCAACGAGTCGCGCATTTCACTCAGCGCACGGCGGGCCTCGTTCGGGTTGAGCGCGCCACGGTCAAAATCGATGCAGATGATGCACATCCGACTATCGTACGGGCCTCGCCGCCGCCGTCGAACCCTTTTTCGCGGGTCCGTCGCCCCCTGGCCCTTTTTTTGCTCAGTCTGCGGGGCGAAAATCGCCACACCCCCGTAACCGCTACGCTGGCTCGCGCTCGATGAGGTCGAACACCGCGACTTCGGGTGCCGCGTAGCTTCGGATCGGTAGCTCTGTCGTGCCTACTCCGCGCGAAACGTGGAGGTAGAGGGAACTGCCTGCGCCCGAGATCTCATGAAATCCATGTGGGTACTTCTTGCCGACGGCACCGGGGATCAGCACGGGCCCCCACGCCGTCGCGATCTGCCCGCCATGCGTGTGTCCACACACGAACAACGCCGGCGGAGAATTCGGAAGCTCGGCGAGTGCGCGCTCCGCGAACGGTAAGCCATCGGGTGAATGACACAACATCACGAGTGTTTCGGCGCCGTCGATGCCGCGCAGGGCGGCAGGTGCGTCGATCGAACCGGTCCACGGTTCGTCGAATCCGACAATCGCAACTCCAGCGTGAGGCGCAGCCAGCGACGCACTCTGATTGTTCAATAACTCTACACCAGCACGGCTGAGCGAGCGTTCGAGCAAGTCGTGGCGAGTCCACAGGTCGTGATTGCCGAGCACCGCAAATTTGCGGCGCGCAGGGATTTTTTCCACCAACGCGGCGAGCCGCTCTGCTTTGACCGAAGTGGCGTCGAGAAATACGTAGTCGCCGCCGAGCAAGAGTACGTCGAGGTCTGCTGCGGCCAACTCTGTCACGGCTGCGTCGATCAAGTCGTTCGGCGTCGTCGGACCGATGTGGATGTCCGAGATGAAGCCGATCCGAATCGCTGCCGCTGAAGGCGGCAGAATCGGAACCCGATGTCGAACCACCGTAACTTCACAAGCACGCGGGTACAGCGCCCACAAACGCGCCGGCCAATCTCCGCGATACAGCGTGCGCAGAACCGACTCGGCGAACGCCCGAACTGAGCCGTAGTGACTCCCGCGACCTTCCACTCGGGCAGTGTGACCGACCGAGCAGGAAATGCCGATCTCGACGAAATCTCGCGGGCTCGCGGTTCCTGGGTTGCGCGCTGGAATGGCTGAGTACATACTCATTCATCATGGCGCGTCCCAAGAGCGATGACCGCCGCGCTTCGTTGCTCGAGGCTGCGACCGCAGTCTTTGCCGAGAACGGAATCTCGGCGCCGACTTCGCTGATCTCGAAGACTGCCAAGGTCTCTGAGGGCTCGCTGTTCACCTACTTCAAGACGAAGGAAGAGCTGATCAACGCCCTGTATCGCGAGCTCCGCCTCGACCTCGCCGGGGCGGTGACGCGCGACTTTCCGCGCAAAGCCAGCGTGCGGGATCGGCTCGAACACGTCTTCTCCCGCTACGTAGCGTGGGGTGTGGAAAATCCGGTCGCGCGGAAGGCGCTCAAACACGTTTCGATGTCGAACGTCATCACTTCCGAGGTGCGCGCCGAAAGTGGGGTGCTCTTTGCGGAAGTCGAACGGCTGCAGACCGACGCTGTCTCTCAGCGCAAGCTCCAGCAGCTGCCCGCTGCGATGGCATCACAAGCGCTCAAAGCGCTGGCCGAGATGACGATGGATCTCGTTGCGCGGCAGCCCGATCAGGCCGGCGAGCTCACGGCAGCCGGCTTTCAGATGTTGTGGGGCGCGCTGACCAGCAAACCCTAGAGTCTTGGCGATTTGATGAGTGAGTACGCACTCAATAGGAGCATGAAAAATGAGCACAGTGTTGGTGACCGGCGGCTCGGGCTATCTGGGCAGCCACATCATCGTGCAGTTGCTGAACGCAGGGCACGTGGTGCGGACGACGGTTCGCTCACGCAAGCGCGAACCGGAGGTCCGCGAGATGTTGAAGACAGCCGGTGTCGATCCCGGTGAGCGCTTGACGTTCTTCGCCGCCGACCTCATGCGCGACGAAGGCTGGGCCGAGGCCGCTATTGGCTGCGACTACGTGATGCATGTGGCTTCACCGATGCCGGCGGCAGCGCCGAAGAACGAGGACGAGCTGATCATTCCAGCCCGCGACGGAGTGCTGCGCGTGCTGAAAGCCGCGCGCGACGCAAACGTGAAGCGAGTCGTACTCACCTCGACCTGTGGCGCGATCTACTATGGTCATCCGCCGCAGACAGCAGCGTTCGACGAAACGAGCTGGACTGACATCCACGGTGGCGAGATGAGCTCGTACGTGAAATCGAAGGCACTTGCGGAACGGGCCGCGTGGGACTTCATGGCAGCTCAGGGCGGCGCGCTCGAGTTGACCGTCGTAAACCCGTCCGGCATTTTCGGCCCTGTACTCGGCTCCGACTTTGCCGCTTCGATCGACCTCGTGACGCGCTTGTTGAAAGGCATGCCTGGCTGCCCGCAGCTCTACTTCGGCATTGTCGACGTGCGTGACGTAGCGGATTTGCACTTGCGTGCGATGACCAGTCCGGCGGCAAAGGGCGAGCGCTTCATTGCGGTCGCCGGCGATGCCGTCTCGATGTTGGACATGGCCAAGATCCTGAAGGCCCGCATGGGTGATGCCGCGAAGAAAGTGCCCACGCGGGCGTTGCCCGATTGGTTCGTGCGTTTCATGAGCCTGTTCAGTCCGTCGCTGAAGACGCTAGTGCCGCTGCTGGGAAACATTCGGAATGCGACGAGTGAAAAGGCACAGCGAGTACTCGGTTGGAAGCCGCGTTCGCGCGAGGAGACGATCGTAGCAACGGCCGAGAGCTTGTTCAGGCTGGGCATCGTTCGCTGACCAGCGCAACCGACGAACTACGGGCAGTGAAGCGTAGTTACGAGACAAACATCCTGTTCGCACAGACCGCCGTAACACTCGGCCGACGATGAACACTGACCTCCGGCCTGCTTCAGCGCCTGACAAACCGGAGGTTCACCGAGACATCGGGATCCCGAGGCACAACGCGTCTGAGGGCATGGTTGACCGATCTGAGGTCGTGCTGAGCAAATCCCGTCGGACCCCGGCGGCACCCGGTCTGTGCTGTTGGTGTCGGCATCTTTGCAATACTGGTCGGCGGGACACTGATTCGGTTCCGCGGCTCGACACTTTTCATTCGTTTTGACGCGCGGCACGCAAAGCCCAGCCGACGTCGTGCTGCTCGTACTCCGACAAACCAGGCCGTACTCACACAGCTTGTCGAGAGCGTCACAAGGCTCGTTTAGCTTTCCGACATACAGAGTCTGAACACTCCGACAAGCCAACGAGGAACCGCGGCCTTGACAGACAAGGCCTGGAGGACAGCTTGCTGTATTCATACGCTCCGAGCAGTCGTCGCCTTCGACTAGCGGCGTGCCACATTGGCCACCATCACAGACGAGGCCCGAAGCGCACTGCGAGCTCGATCGACACGGCAACCCACTGGGCTGAAGCGCCGCGCATTGCCCCGGACAAGTCTCCTGCATGCCTTTGTCGCAGAAAGCATCCCCCGCGCAATCTTGGTCAATCGTGCAGCTACCGTCGACAGCCGCACGGCCTTCAACGGCGCGCTCACAACTGGGTGGTAGCGGCCGATTGGCGACGTCGCAGCTAAGAGCGGCAATGTCACGTTCACAGTCAGCCAGCGCTTCTGGACGAAATGTGACGCGACCCTTTTCAACCGACTCTGCGAGCCAGTGCAAGTGACGATCCGCCAGCTGTTTCGTGACGAAGTCGGTA
>DASRXR010000666.1:0-7497 GCA_035687405.1 Polyangiales bacterium | reverse complement strand
CAAAAGACGAATTCTTGAGCACGCTCAGCCATGAGCTGCGGACGCCGCTGAACGCGATCGTTGGTTGGTCGAGTTTGCTGCGGCAAGGCACGTTACCGCCGGAACGTGCGACGCGGGCGCTCGAGACGGTCGAGCGCAACGCGCGGATCCAAGCGCGCTTGATCGACGACATGCTGGATCTCTCGCGCATCGAGCAAGGCAAGCTCGTGTTGAGCGTCGGCCCGGTCGAGATGGTGCGTGTAGTGGAAGCGGCGATCGAGGCGGTGCGGCCGGCTGCGGAAGCGAAAAACGTGCGCTTGCAGCCGGTGCTGGATTCGCATGCGACGATTGTGGGCGACGCGGATCGCTTGCAACAGATCGCCTGGAACCTGCTGTCGAACGCGATCAAGTTCACGCCGAAGGGCGGTCGCGTTCAAGTGCGCCTGCGTCGTGCGCACTCGTTCGTGGAGCTCGTCGTTGCAGACAACGGCCAAGGCATCGAGGCCGAATTCTTGCCGCTCGTGTTCGAGCGCTTCCGCCAGGCCGACCCGTCGTTCACACGTCGCGCCGGTGGGCTCGGTTTAGGCTTGGCGATCGTGCGGTCGCTCGTGGAGCTCCACGGCGGAACGATCGAAGCGCGTAGCGACGGGCCCGGTACGGGTGCGACGTTCGAAGTGCGTTTGCCGATGGCGCCGTTGCGTGCGGACAAGGCTCCGGCCGAAATGAACGAGGACGCGGACTTCATGCCGCGTCCGACGTTCGATTGCCCGAAGGAGTTGAAGGGTTTGCGCGTGTTCGTCGTGGATGACGAGTACGAGACGCGTGAGCTACTACGCTATCTGATCGAGCAGTGCGAAGCCCACGTGAGTACCGCGTCCGGTGCAAACGAAGCGCTCGCGGTACTCGAGCACGAGCCGTTCGACATCTTGATCTCGGATATCGGGATGCCGGACATCGATGGTTACTCGCTGATTCGGAGCGTGCGCGGGCTTCCGCCGGATCAGAACGGGCGGATTCTCGCGGTCGCGCTCACGGCGTACGCGCGTGGTGAGGATCGGACGAAGGCGCTTCGCTCTGGGTTCACGATGCATCTCGCGAAGCCGGTCGAGCCGGGGGAATTGCTTGCAGTGCTCGCGGCGGTCGCGTCCCACCTCGACAAGCCGTGAAGTTCAGCTCGGCGTGACTTCGAATACGCCGAGTTCGAAGCCGACCGTGATCTCGAGCAGGTTGCGGCCCGCGATCGGCTGCTCCGCGACCCAGGGCTTGTCGTAGTGGCTTCCGCGCAACTCTAGGTAGACGCGCTGCGCCGGCGCGCGAATCGTGCCGAACAGCGAGGCTAGCCAGACGTACGCGAGTTTGACTCGAGCGGTGGCAGCGGAGTCGTCGGCGAAGTCGAAGGGGGCGAGGGCAGGGCGATAGTCGACCGCGCCGGTGAGCTCGAGGCGATATTCGGCAAAGCGATAGACGCCGGCGATGCTCGCGAGCCCGCGCAGTCGCACGGCGGGTTCGCTCGAAGGCAACGCGACGTTTGCGACGTGATCGAGGCTCACCCCGAGCGTGATCGGTAGACGAGCGCGCGCGAAGTCGACGTCGAATGAATCTCCGAAGGGGCTGAACACGGCGCCGACTTCGAACCAGCGATGAAACCAGCGGGCGGTTTCGGATGCGTAGGCGTGATGAAAGAGTTGCGCGTGAATGCCGAACCAGCCGCCGTGCAGGCAATCGCCGTGCGTGATCACGAACGCGGCGGCCACGCAGAAGTCGTGATCGATGTCGGTGCCGAACATCAGTTGCTGCAGATCGAGCACGGTGAAAGCGAGGCCGACTTCGCCGTGGGTCCAGACGCGGAGCTCGTCGAGTCGGACCGCTTCCCAGGCACTTCCGCGCTTTTCGAGGCCGGCGAGCGCGAGACCGAGGCCGAACCCCGCGGACGTGTTTGCGGCGCTCGCGGAGTCGCGAACTGCGAGCGTTGCGGTTGGGACGCGGAGGATACCTGCGCGGAGTGTGTCGATCGCTTCGAGCCTCGCGAGCGCTTCGTCGGTCGCGGTTTGGGCCTGGACGCTCGTTGCGAACGCTGTGCTCACGAGCAGTGCTGCAGCGACGAGTCGCGTGTGCAAACTAGACGACACGCGCGCTCGCCGCTTCGCAGCGCTCCCAAGTCTCGATGAACCGCTGCGCCGATCGAAAGAATGGAACGAGTGGCTCGTCGCTGCCGTACTGATTGGCGATGTCGCGGACGAAGTCGGGGAGCAGTCCGTAGTGTGCGAGACCATCGCGGTTGAAGTCGTACTTGCGCTTGCCGGGTGAATCGCTTTGGCGCAAGAGCTCGGTCGTTTGCACCATCTGATCGACGCCGTATTGAACGCGTCGTGGAACACCGATCGGATTAACATTCGCGAAGCGACCGTGTGGTTGCATGGATAGGCCGTTGAAGTCGGTACCGACGCCGACTCCGCCCGCGTCTCCCATGACCTCGGTTGCGTACAGATACGCGTGCGCCCAGCTGAGCGCGGTGTCTTGGTTGGGTGTTGCTTTGAAGTCGGGCCGGCTCGGATGCGCGAATGTCGTCGACACCGGGCCGACGCGTGTCGCCGGCGCGACGATCCCACCGAGCGCTCGAATGCGTTGGAGAAACGCGCGCTCCAGCATGAACTCGTTCTTCACGCCGCGGAGTTGTTGATTGGTGGCTTCGGCGCGGCGCAGGCCGAGATCGCGAAAGCCGGAGTGGCTCGAGACGACGGGGTATTGCGTGTGCTCCGCGATCTGCATGACGTCGTCGCGCGAGTGCTGGGACATGTGATCGATGTCGAGCAACATGCCGCGCTGCATCATGCGTTTGATGAAAGAGGAGCCGATCGGTGAGAGGCCGACACGATTGATGTGGCCGTCTTGCCGCGCGTACGCGGGGAACTTGTGCGTGTATACGTTGCGAAGGCGCGTGTCTTCGGCGTCGCGTCCGAGCACGAACTCGACACCGCGGAGGCCGCTCGTGTCGACTTTTGCGTCGACTTCCCAGAAGCCGCCATTGGCTGCAGTCGGTGTGTTGCGGTTGAGCCAGTGATTCAGGATGTTGAACGCGTCGCGGAAGCAGGCGCAGCCGCCGATCGCGTTGTTCGCGAGGTGGATCGGGGTGAGCGTGCGGACACCTTTCGCGAATAGGTCGTCGACGAGCTTGCCCGCTGCGACTTCGGTTGCATCTTCGGGCCTGCGCCAGCCACCGAGTGAATCGACTTCCACGCCGAGCACGACTGCGAGCTTGCCGTCGCTGATGATGCGGCGTGCGTGGGCGGGGGTGAGCGCGATCTCCATCCATGCGCTGTGCTCGGTGATCATGCGTTGCATGCCTGCGAGTTGTGCGCCGATCGCTTCGTGGTCGCTGTTCTTCGCGTGATAGCCGCCGTGGTAGAGGTGCGGCAGGTATTCGTTGTTGACGGCGAGCGCGCAGATCAAGCGCAAGCCCGAGGCGTGTGCGCGCTTGATCCACTCCCAATACATTTGCTGGTGGATCAGCGTGGTTGCGGTCGGCCAGTCGCGGAAATCGGGGTAGCCGGATTCGCCGTGCTTTTCTTCGACGAGAAACGGCAGAAACGTCTTCCACATCGAGTGGCTCGGGCCGCAGCAGGCGAGTGCTTGGTCGGCGGGCCCGGTGGGTTCACCCCAAAACAGGCGATGGTTCGATTGTTTACCTCCGAACGCGAGGTGCGCCATCGGGTGGCAATGCAGATCGGCGTACCCCCAGACGTCGCTCATGCTGCGTCCCTCCCGCCGGTGCAGCCCTCGGCGACGAGCTGCTCGAGGTAGCTTACCTCAAGTCCGAGCGGGGACGGGAGATTCGGGGCGGTGTCTCAGGCGTGGCCGGCGAGTTCGGGTAGGCTGGCTACGACGCCGGCGAGGTGGAAGTCGAGCGGGACGATGTCGCCTTCGCGAAATGCTTCGAGGCGTTCCGCGAAGCTGCGCCAGAGTGCTTGCACGGCGGCGGTCGGGATGCCGGGTAGTGCGGGGCTCGTTGCGATGCCGCTCGTTTGGAGCCAGCTCGCGAGTTGTTCGCCGGATTCGAACTCGAGTCGGAAGTCGTGCTGCCAAGCGCTTTCGATCACGGTGCCGCCGGCAGCGAGCCGTTCGGTGATCGGGTCGAGTGAGGTGAGTGCGGTGAGTGGGACGTCCGGGAGGCCCAGTTCGGACACCATGTGTTTGTACGTCGTGTAGGCTTGGGGTGCGCTGTTTGCGAGGATCGTCAGGATGCCGATGCGTCCGCCGGCGCGAAGTAATCGTGCGGCGCGGGGGAGGGCGGTGCGCCAGTCGAGGTAGCCGAGGCAGAAGCGCAAGCTGATCACGTCGAAGCTTGCGGCTTCGGCGTGTGCGATGAATTCATCGGCGCCTTCGCAGCGTGTCGTGAGTGGGAAGCCGGCTGTTTGGGCGCGTGTGCGGGCGGTATCGAGCATGCCGGGGGAGCAGTCGACGGCGACGACTTCGCCGGGTGTGGCGAGTTTGAGGAGTTCGAGTGTGTCGATGCCGGTGCCGCAGCCGAGATCGGCGCAGCGATCGCCGGGGAGCAAGCGGAGCTCGCGAGTCAAGCGTCGTTGAGGTTCTGCGACGTGCACGCTCCAGCGTGAGTCGTAGTCGGCGACGATTCGGTCGTAAGCGACACGCATCAGCTCCACGTTGTTCTGCATTGCGAGTGAATCTCCCAGAGCTCGAGGATTGAGGCGGGACATCTCGCACGAGAGAGCGACGTTTCGGTGACGTGAAGGTTAATACAGCGAGCCACAACAGCGAGCCGCGTTGCGCGGCTCGCAATCTGCGGACGCGGCTTGCCACGTCCGTGCGGCGCTTAACAGCGAACCTTATTGGTTGAGCGAGCGCGTGGGACCGCGCCGCTAATGTTGACCGCACCTGCACGGCGTTGCCTAGGGAGCGGGTGGCTAGATGCCGGCGTCGACGGGAGGTAGCTCTCCGCGAATGATCGTGCATGACAAACTGCACGTATCGGGTGGTGTCGCGGAGCCGTCGCACTGTTCAGGCGATTCGACTACGCCGTTCCCGCAACCAGGACAATCCGCATCCGTAGCGAAGACCCCTCCGCCGGGGCAGCAGCCGTCTGTGCGAGTCCCTGATGGGCCAATCGGCGTATGCGTCGGCTGCTTGCACGTGCCCGGAGACACGTCAGTCGTGCACGGATCGTTGTCGTTGAGCGCTCGACAATTCCCGTCGCACTCTTCGCCGGTCTCCACCATTCCGTTCGGGCAGACCGGTTGAGAGGCTTCCATCTGACAAGTTGAGCTGCAACCGTCGCCAGACATCGTGTTGCCGTCGTCGCAGGCTTCGGTGCCTTCTCTCGTATTGTTCCCGCACACTGCCGGCGGAGGCTCGTTCTTACACGACGAGCTGCAACCGTCGCCGTTGGCCGTGTTGCGGTCGTCGCATTCTTCCGCGCCCTCCTTCCTTCCATTCCCGCAGCCGGCACAGTCAGCATCCTGCGTCGGCCCATCGCCCGACTGGCAGCAACCGTCACCCGCTGCTCGCGACGTGATGGGCGTATGCGTCGACCTTTTACACGCAGCCCCCGCCGCATCGCTCGTGCACGCATTCCCGTCGTCCACCGCTCCGCAGTTGCCGTCGCATTCTTCGCCGCTCTCGACCGCGTTATTCCCGCACACGGCGCGGCAATCGTTATCGTTGGTCATGTTCGCGCCAGCCGGGCAGCAACCATCGCCATTCGCTCTCGCCGTAATCGGCGTATGCCCACAAGCCGCCGTACACGCTGACCCCATCAATTCATCACGCGTGCACGCGTTTCCATCATCGCAATCTGCTGCAGCCGGACACCGGCCATCGCAACGCTCGCCGCGCTCGACCACATTGTTGCCGCACTTCGGCTGACAGTCGCTGTCGTTGTTCGCGTTCGCGCCCACGTTCGTCGCGCAGCAACCATCGCCGTTCAACGGCGCTGGAATCTGAATCGGCGTACACAAACTGTTGCAGTTGTTTGGACTGCCCGTGAACAAATCGAGCGTGCAGGCATTGTTGTCGTTGCAGCTCGAAGCGGTTGGACACGACGGCGCGCCCGCAGGCTCGCAGATCTCGCCTGCTCGCGGATCCACGACGCCGTCACCGCAGCTCGCGGAACAATCGTTGTCATTCGCTCGCGTGCAGTTCGACGGGCAACAGCCATCGCCGGACACGCACTCGATGATCGGCTCCATCACACACGTCGCATTGCACGCGGTTGGATCGCCGGCGACGAGAGCCTTGAGACACGCGTTCGCAGACACACAGGTCGCAGCAGTCGGACACATCTCTACCGGGTCGCAAGATTCCCCTGCCTCGATCTGCCCATTGCCGCACTGCGATCGGCAATCGTTATCGCTGTTCCCATCCGCGCCCGCGGGACAACACCCATCGCCGGACTCGAGCGCGGTGATCGGGTGAGGCGCACAGACCGTCTGACACCCGGTGCCTTCGAGCGCCGTCGTTTCACACACGCTCGCCGGCATGCACTCGGTTGGACACGCCCCGCCGGTCCCGGCGGGGATCGCCGTGTCGCACTTCTCATCGCCGGTCAGCTTTCCATCGCCACAGTTGGCCGGCATCGACGGATCCCCGATCGGCGCGCCAGCTGAGCCAGCTGTTCCAGCTCCGGCAGCTCCTCCACTCGAACCAGCGATGCCCACCGCTGTCCGCCCGCCGCCACCAGCTGCACCACTTCTGCCGCCGGTGCCGCTCTCCTGATTCGGATTCGCAGTCGTCCCGGTGCCAGCACTCCCACCGTCAGGCAAGATCACGTCGGGCGAATCATCGCCGAACGGCTTGAGGGTTGTCGCATCGACCAGCGCCGCGACACACGTCCCTTTGTCACACGTCTGGCTCTCCTCACAGTCCAAGCTCTTCTCGCGCAGACAGCTCGCTTCGAAGCGAAGCTTGAGCTCGATCGTCTTTCCCGGCACGAACTGGCTCTGCGCACGCAAACGCGCGATCGGGTCCACGCCGCTGCCATTCAAAGTCGCCGTGATCTCGTACGTGCGCTTCGCGTCGCCGCCTTTCGGCACGAGCGCAAAGCTGAATGGCCACGTCGGGCTGTCCGGCTTGTTGAGAATGAACGTCTTCGAAGGGCTCGGTTCCTCGGCGCCACCGGTGGTGCCCACGATGTCGACGACCAACGACCCAGCGAGCATGCTTACGTCGTCGTCCGCATCCACCACCACCATCACTTGCGTGCGCGGCTTGCGGTTATCGCAACCGCCGCTGAGCGCGGCGACCACGATCGCCATCGCGATCCAAACCAAGCTGAAACTAAGCCCCGACTGCCTGTCGCGGATCATCCATCCTCCAACTAACGTGACCAGGACAAAAGCTGGACGGCAGGCCCGGTGTTCCCACGCAGGGGTGGTTCGGTCCCGGACTTCGAGGTCAATACGATCGCGGCCGTAGTGCCGCCGACGACGACGACCCCGACGATCGTCCAGAACCACCATTGCTTGACCACACTACGCTTGTGATCGCGCGGATCATCGGCCAGCG
>DASRXR010000665.1:0-11885 GCA_035687405.1 Polyangiales bacterium | reverse complement strand
GCCCGATCCGGTCGCACCTCCGGCGCTCGATCCGAACGATCCGTACCTGCGGAACCTGCGGCCGAAGCGTTCCGAAGCGATTCGCGCGTGGTTCGTGCGGCTGCGATCGAAGTTGAAGACGCTGAAGTTTCCGCAGTTCCGATCGCCGCGCTTCGACCAGAAGTGGAAGAAGTGGCTGACGATCGCCGGCGGTGTCGTAGTCGGTGGCATCGTGCTCGCCGTGATCGTGTTCTTTTCGGTCGTGGGCTACTACGGGCGCGATCTTCCGACGATCGACTCGCTCAAGAACTACCGGCCGCCCCAAACCTCGCGCGTGCTCGATCGCAAAGGCCGGATGATCGCGGAGTGGTTCACCGAGCGGCGCACGGTCGTACCGATGTCGCGGGTGCCGCGCGTGCTGGTGTTGTCCGTGCTCGCGGCGGAAGACGCCGACTTCTATCAGCACACCGGGATGGACTACATCGGCATCGTCCGCGCGTTGATTCGCGACGTACTGCAGGGACGAAAGCAGCAAGGCGCGAGCACGATCACGCAGCAGATCGTGAAGACGATGTTGCTCACGCCCGAACGCACGATCTCGCGCAAGGTGCGCGAATTGATCTTGTCGCGCGAGCTCGAGCAGGAGCTGACGAAAGACGAGATCCTCGGCCTCTACCTGAACCACATCAACTTCGGGCATGGGCGCTACGGCGTAGAGGAAGCGAGTCGCTTCTACTTCGGGAAACACGTCGAAGAGCTGAACCTGCGCGAGGCGAGCTTGATCGCGGGCACCCCGCAATCGCCGACGCGGCTCTCACCGGTCACGCACCCGGACAACGCGCGCAAGCGTCAGCTGTACGTGCTGACGCAGCTCGAAGCCAAGCGCTCGCAGTACTGGGACGACTTGCCGCTCGAAGACATTCGCGACGCGCGCGAGAATCCGGCGAAGTTACGGACCGAACCGGAGCCGGCCGGCATCGCACCCGAAGTTGCGACGCTCGCGCGCGACGCGCTGATCGCGCAGGTCGGTCAAGACGCGGCGAAACAAGGTGGCTACAGCCTCGAGACCGGAATCGATCTCGACTTGCAAGCGGCAGCGCGGCAAGCGCTCCGCAATGGGTTGATCAAGATCGACGAGCGGCAGCACTTGCAGGCGCCGCTCAAGGCGCCGAAAAAAGCGCCGAAGCAGGCGCCGCCGAAAATCGCCCAGCTCGCGGCGGGTCGGAACTACGACGCGATCGTGCGCGGGGCTGACGTTGGCAGCGGCGAGCTGATCCTGGACATCGGCGGGCATCCCGCGCGCGCGAGCATCAAAGGCCTCGACCGGTTCAACCCGAAAGGGCTCGCTGCCGACAAGTTTGCAGAGCCGGGAGCCGCGGTCCGCGTCAGTCTCGAACGGATCGACGCGCAGGACACGCCGGCTCAAGCGCGGTTGATGCTCGGGCCACAGGCGGCGATGGTCGTGATCGATCCGCGCACGCGCGACGTCGTTGCGCTCGTCGGTGGCGACGAGGCGATCTACGGGTTCAACCGGGCGACGCAAGCGATTCGCCAGCCGGGCAGCACCTGGAAGCCCGTGGAGTACGCGCTCGCGCTCGAACAGCGCAAGTTCACGCCGGCGAGCGTCGTGCTCGATGCGCCCGAAGTCTACGACGAGTGGAAGCCGAACAACTACGAGACCTGGCGTTACACCGGTGCGGTGCGGCTGCGCGACGCGCTCGCGCAATCGATCAACCTGGTTGCGGTGCGTGTGACTTCGGAAGTGACGCCCGCGGCGGTCGTCGACTTCGCGCGGCAACTCGGGATTTCGACCGAGCTCGATCCTTCACTTGCGCTCGCACTCGGCGCGAGTGGCGTGAAGCCGATCGAGCTCGTGAACGCCTACACGAGTTTTGCGGCGGGTGGCATGTATGAGCCGGCGCGGCTGATCACACGCTTGAAGGACCCGTCGGGCAAAGACGTGAAGACTCCAGAACGGCATCCGATGCAAGTGCTCAGCCCGGCCGGGGCCTACTTGATCACGAGCATGATGACGAGCGTCGTGCAGGGCGGTACCGGTAAGGCTGCGATGGCGCTGCAGCGTCCGATCGCGGGCAAGACCGGTACGAGTAACAAGGTGCGCGATGCGTGGTTCGTCGGCTTTACGCCCGAGCTCGTCGCGGGTGTTTGGATCGGCTACGACGATTTGCGTGGCCTCGGGCCGCGGGAGAGCGGCGCGAACTCGGCGCTGCCGGTCTGGATGGAGTTCATGAAGACGGCGCTGAAGGACACGCCGGCGGTGGACTTCCCGGTACCTGCGGGGATCGAGACGGCGAAGATCGATCCGAAGACCGGCAAACTCGCCTACGACGGCCAGCCCGACGCGATCGACGAAGTCTTCTTGGAAGGCACCGTGCCGACGGAGACCGCAAATCCGCCGGACGTCGTCGACACCGGCACGTTCATGATGGAACAGCTCGGCGGCGGCTGAAGGTCACGCGGGCGAACGATTGCTAGCGCTTCGCCGACAACGCCTGGAACGTATCGAAGTACTTCGGCCACGACTTCGAGACGCACGCCGGATCTTTGATCACGATCCCCGGCACCTTCAAGCCTGCTAGCGCAAACGCCATCGCCATTCGATGGTCGTCGTAGGTCTCGATCGTGGCCGCCCTCAGCTGCCCTGGGCGGATTCGTAACCAGTCTGGACCCGCCTCCGCGCCGGCACCCAGCCGTTGCAACTCGGCCTCGAGCGCTTGCAGACGGTCGGTCTCCTTGATCCGCAGGTTCGCGACGTTGCGGATCACGGTCTCGCTCTTCGCAAACGCAGCTGCAACCGCGAGCGCGAGCACCGCATCCGGCATGTCGTTCATGTCGACCTCCACGCCGTTCAGCCCCCCCGCCGGACCCTGCAACTCGACGGAGTTCGGACCACGCCGCACCATCGCCCCCATGCGCTCGAACACATCGAGCACGCGCATGTCGGCCTGAGCCGACTTGCCCGGCAAATCGACCACGCGTACGTAGCCGCCGCTCAGAGCTGCAGCCGCGAAGAAGTACGCCGCGGTCGACGCATCCGGCTCGATCGTGTAGTCGCGGCCGCGGTAATGGTTCGCCGCAGACACCTGCAATGTCGACGCGTCTAGAAAGCCGACGTCCGCACCGAAGTCGTGCATCACCCCGAGGGTCACGTCGACGTACGGCTTCGATACGAGCACACCGTCCTTCAGTTTCAAAACCGTGTCTCGCGCTGCGTAGGGCGCGACCTGCAACACCGCCGAGACGTACTGGCTCGAGCGACTCGCATCCACCGTGACTTCACCACCCCCGAGGCCCCCGCCCTTGCTCACGACCGGAGGACAACCCCCGGGGCTTTCGGTGGAGAGCTTTGCACCGAGCGCATTCAACGCATCCACCAGATCCTGAATCGGGCGCTGGCGCATGCGCGTAATGCCGTCGAGCCGCGTCGGCCCGGGCACGAGCGCGAGCGTCGCGGTCAAAAACCGCGCTGCCGTCCCGGACGCGCCGACGTCGATCACAGCCTCCGGCACACGCAGTTTTCCCGCTACGCCCGTGATCGACGTGCCGCCATCCGCGGCAACCTCGATTCGAGCACCGAGCGCGCGCAGTGCCGCGATCATCACGCGCGTGTCGTCGCTATCGAGCGTGCCGCGAAGCTGGCTCTGGCCCTCGGCCAATCCAGCGAGCAGCAGCGCGCGATTCGAGATGCTCTTCGACCCCGGCACCCGAACCGCGGGCGCGTGGAGCGGGCCGCTCAGCGGCCGAATCTCGAGCTTATCGGACAGCGACATGGCCGAGGTGTAAGGGGTTCCAGGCCCGGCTGCAAGCAGCGCCGGACAGCTGGCCTAGCCGCCGAACGGAGACGACTGTGCCCGCGCTTCGTGCGCGGCCATGATCGCGTCTCGAATCCAGGCGAGCGGCGCATTTGCGTGCCGTTTCAGCTGCACCGGGCCGGGCGTAGGTGTGGGCGCAGCAGCATCCAGTAAGCCCAACTGTCGATACAAATCGGCGAGGTCCGGCAACGTGCGGCCTGCGAGATAGCGCTGCGCGACGTCGCGACAGGTGCGACCGCCAACTGACTCGTCCAGCCCCGCCAACAAGCTCTCGGCGGTGGCAGGCTTCGACATGAGTTCGGGTCGCTTCGAGACCACTGCGAGCGCGCTATCGAGCGACTCGCGACCGCCGCTGCGCATGCGCAACTCCACGTCGACCATCAACGCGATCGCAGCACCCGCCCAATACACCGTCCGGTAGTTTCCCGCGTACGGCATGCGTTGCGTCTCACTGCCCAAGCTCCCATCCGCATCCCGACCGAGCGCAGCGCCCTCGTACAACCTTCGCCACGCATCTTCCGCGCTCATCATCCCGGCGCGAACGCGCAGCACTTCCTGCAGATAGGTCGCGAGCCCCTCCGACAACCACGCATCTTCGCGCTGCACGAACGGATGCAGCAGGTGCGAGAACTCGTGGATCGCGATCCAGTCGTTGCGCAGGTTCTCCGGCCCGACGTCGTCCGGAATGAAAAACAAGACCGACGCACCTCCACTGCGGCCGGTGTGCCCGAAGCGGAACCCACCTGTCGGCAGCACGATCACTTGCGCGCGTTCGATCGGGAACCGACCGGTCGCGAGGCTCACCACGTTGCCCGCGTTCGTGATCCACGCCGTGATCAGCTTGCGCTGTGCATCCGAGTAGCCTTCCGGGCTCACCACGCTGATCGTCGCCGATGGAACCGCGATCTCCTCTCGCCAGAAACGCCCGAAGAGTGCGTGCCCGGTGAACGAGAACGCCGTCTCGTCTAGCGTGTAGACACCCGCTTGCTCGCGCCACGGGACGCTGACCTGAAGACCCGCCGGCAGCTCGAAGCGCACCTGCGCCGTGAAGCCTGCAGCCCTGCGCGGCGGGCGCCACAAAAACAGCTCAGTGCTCGTGACGAGCCCGTGCAAACACGGATACGCGACGAGCGAGCGGCCGTTCGTGACCGCTGCACGCAGATCGATCGCGTACTCGAGACAAGCGTCGGCGTTCACGCCGGTGAGGTCGATCTGCCCCTCGACTACGTTCAACACCCGTGGTGAAGCGAGCGCCTGCCCAGCTTCCGAAACCAACCGTGGTTCCCGTAGGAACTCGACGCTGGGCTGCGAGCCATACACGAGGCGTTGCGGCGCTGCGCCCTTCAAACACAACTCGACCGACATGCGCTTGAGCTCGGCATCGGTGCGAACCCGGTACGCGATCCCGTTCGGTCCTGCAGCTGAGGGCGGCGGCGGGCCCGGTGCGCGGACCACGTTCGGCTCCGTCGCGACCGCACCCGGGGCGATGGTTTGCGCGCATGCGAGCACGCACGACGACGAGACAGCCCACAGCCACCGAGACAGACGCAGCATGTTCAGCGTGATCCGAGCAAGATCCCGACTTCGATCCACTGCGCGAGACTCTCGCACAAATGGTCGACGAATTGCTGCGTGACTCGCCGGCCGAGCTGCTTCGCGACTCGCTGGACCCCATCGGCGGCACTGCACTGCGCGCGCTGAAACTCCGCGAGCAACGAGTAGCTCGTGCGATTCAGACTCCAAGTTCGGGAGCGTGCGTCTTCGGGGTCCAGCTGCAGACACAGCCAGAAGTCCCCGGGACTACAGCTCGCCTCGGAGTCGGGTGGCAAGTGCACCGCGTGCGTTACGTGAAGCAAGCGCAACGCCGGTGTGATGACGGGGGCGCGATCGAACGAAAACTCTTCGACCGGTTCATTCGGAACCGCTTCGAGATCCGAGACTTCCCACAGCGCTGCTTCGTAGCGAAGCAGATCGCGCGCATGGCTCGGCAACGTCTCGTCCCCCTCGAACGTCCGGAGCGCGCTCGCCGCAAATGCCATCACGACGTCGCGAAAGAAGCGCGTGCGCGGTGGATCGCGATCGAGGTGCTGCCGGAACGCTCGCTGCAAACACTCGTCGCCGAGAGCGGTACAGCTTCGCGGCAGCGCAGTTTGAATTTCACGAATCAGCCGGTCGCGCGTGAGCTCGCGATAGAGCAGCCAGCGCTCGCGCTCGCCGAGCGCACGCAGTGCAGCTTCGGGCGGCTCCGCCTGAAAACAGATCGACAGGATCGCGCGCTCGACGTCGATCAGCGCCATGTTGCCCCCGTCGCGCGCTCATAGATCGCGTGAAGCTTCCGCACTTCGTCCGCGAGCTCCGCGAAGTTTGGAAAGTTCTGATCCCTTTCGAGCAGCACCGGCACGTGGCCGACGCGTCGCAGCGCGTGCTCGAGCAGTTGGTACACCTCGTCGCGGACCGCGTTGCCGTGCGTGTCGAGCAGCAAGCCATCGTCGCGCACGCTGTGACCCGCGACGTGAATCTGCACGACGCTCTCGACGGGAATGCGGTCGAGATACGCGTACGCATCGAAGCCGTGGTTTCGCGCGTTGACGAACACGTTGTTGACGTCGAGCAGGAGCTTCGCGCCGGAGCGCGCGAGCACGTCGAGCAAGAAATCGATCTCGGTACAGTGCGCCTCGCCCGGGTGCGCGTAGTAGCTGACATTTTCGACAGCCACGGGCACACCGAGTTGATCCTGCAGCTCACGGATGCGTTGCACCGCGACGTCTGCAGCTTCCTGCCGCAACGGGAGCGGCAGCAAATCGTGCAACATCACGCCGTCGACGCTCGAAAAGCACAGATGTTCGCTGTGCCACGGCGCCTCGATCCCCCGCAAAAACTCACCGAGTTGTTTCACGTACCCGGGCTCTGCAGGCTCGACTGCGCCGAAGCCGAGCGTCAGCCCGTGCGTCAGCACCGGCCAGCGTTCACGCGCGCGTTCGAGCAGCGTTCGAAACCGCCCGCCGCGGCGCAGATAGTTCTCGGGGTGTACCTCGACGAACTTCAGCTCGGGCAGGTCTGCGGCAAACAGCGCTTCAGCGAGGCCTTGCCTCAAGCCGAGACCCACACCCCTGACTGCGGTGTTCTGGGCGTTCACTGTGACAGAGTGACTCATGTTTATGAAAAAGCCAGCGCGCCATGCCCGTTCGGGGACACGACACACTGGCTTCCCCGCGCACGATTGAGTGCGCGGGTTTGGCGTTGTCTGCTGCGCACGATGTGTGCGCAGCAGAACTAACGCGATCGGGCTGAGCTCAGCTGCAGGAACCTTCGCCGCAGGAACCCTCGCCACCCTTGCTCGCACCTTCGGCAGGCGCGCCTTCGGGAGCGACGTCGCCCGGAGCCGGTTGTTCCTCAGTCGGCGCAGCTTCGCCGCCCGTGGTCTCCGTCGGAGCACCTTCTTCAGCGGCGGGCGGCTCTTCCGAGCTGCCGCATGCGGCAAAACCCGTCAGTCCAGCGGCGGCGGCCAGGATGAGCAGCTTGTTCTTAAGTCCCGTGTTCATGTTCATTCCTCCGATTGAGTTGCTCTTTGAGAACGTTCGCGCGACGCGCCAATCAAGTTAGTGGCAGGTTGATTTACGCGCGGCGTTCAGGAGCACGCTCACTCAGTGCTAGATGACTGCTGATTCGCAACCATGTGTGTGAACTCCTTGCCACCAGCGGCAAGCCGTGTCCACAGCGGCCGCTACTGTGCCACACTCGACATCGGTTTGGGAGATATCTGCGTGACGCCATCACGGCGAACGTAATCGGGCACTGCAATCAGTTAGTTTTTTGCAGGCTTGGCCACGGCTCGTATCGCAGCTTCGATACCCCTGGTTCAGGGGATCGCGTGTAACCAAGTCTACGACTTTACGGGCCACTGAGATCGAGCGTGCCATACTGCGAACGTGGACGTTAATTTGGACGCGACCGGTCAGCCCGCTGACATCAATACTCCACTCGATGTGTCGCAGACGAGTCCAGACCCGAAGCCGCTGCCGCCCTTGAGCAAAGTCTTGGTCGCCGGAATCGCGGCGCTGTTTGCACTGACGACGCTGGGAGCGGCATTCGCTCCGTACCTAGCCGTGAAGTACCCGCTGATCTTGGTCGCGCTCAATCCGTGGCCGCGTCACGTGATCTTGGTCGCACCGCACACGTCCCTGCTCGGGCTGGTGTTGGTGGTTCCGATCCGCGGACTGTTCGCGTGCATCGTCACGTACGAAATCGGCCGGCACTACGGGCCGCAAGGCATCGAGCTGTTCGAGCGGCGCTCGCCACGCATCGCAAATTATTTGCGCTGGTTCGAACGGGTGTTCTCGAAGGCTGGACCGGCATTCGTGGTGTTTTCACCCGGACCGCTCACGTCCACGCTCGCTGCTGTGTCAGGTATCTCGCGCCCGACGACGTGGTTCTTGTCGTGGCTCGGTTTCGTGATCTGGACCTGCATCAACTACAAGGTCGGTGATTGGCTGAAGCCGTGGACGCAACCGATCATGGCGTTCATCTCCGAGTACCTGCTCGAGACGACGATCGCGTGTGCGGTGCTCGTGCTCGGGTACCAGTGGATCGCGCGCAAGCGTCGATTGACGAAGCAGTTGCCCTGAAGCGTTTGCCCTGACTACTTGCAGTACGGGCGACCGGGGTGCGGTTGCTTCAACCACGCCTCGCGCTCGGCCAAGAACTGCTTCACCTTCGCGTGCATCGGTCCGGCTTTCTTCTTCGCTTCCGCCGGTGTGGTCGTGCGTGCGGCTCGGTCCGCCGACTCTTCACGCGTGCGCTTCGCCGAAGCGATGATCGGTTCGAGGTTGATCGCCTTCAACGCTTCGACGCGCCACGGGTACACCGGAACGCTATCCTCGCAACCACCACCCATGTCCTCCGGCGTGCAGAAAAATCGCACGTGCAGATGATCGTCGTGCGGCGTCGAGGGCTGACAGGTCACGTCCTCGAAGCGCTGCCGGATCGGTTTCGGCGCGCGCTGGCGATCCGCCTCCGCGAGTAGGATCGTTCGCAAGTGCTCGACGAGGAAGATGCGTTGCACTTGGTCGGGCGCAACTTCGAGTAGCGCTTGAACGAAGCGCCACGTGCGCGGGGCATCGAGCTTCACCGGTTGATCGTCACTCGGGATCGCGAGGTCTTTGAAGTCGATGCCGCGCCCTTTCGGATCGAGCGGCACACCCACCGCCGGGATCGGCTTGCCTGAAGCATCGAGGACGTAAAACAGAATGTCGGCGTCGCGACCGGCTTGATGCGAGCCGTGCTGCGCGATCGGACCGCCGTCTTGCAACCCGACGTCGTTCACCGTCAGCCCACTCCCCGGCATGAAATGCTCGACGACATCGGCCGCCTTGGCGATCGCTTGCAGCGTCTCGACCGTCCCGTAGCGCGCGATGTCAGGCCGCTTCGGGTTGTGTCGATAACCCGGACCTGAATCCGGCAATCGCACACCGCCTTTCAAGTGCCCACCTGCGGGAGCGCCGATCGAGGTCGTGAGCGAGCCGAGCATCCCGAGCAGCTCGTGCGCTGGATCGGGCGGCTCGCCGCCGTGCGCGCCTTCCTGCGGCATCGCGGCAGCGATCGCAGCTTTCGACGAGAGCGCCGTGTCCTGAGCCGAAGCTTTGGGCAAGAGCCCCGTCGCGCTCGGGGACGCGTGCTCCGGTGCCCCGATCGGGTGCGGAGCCGCGCCACGCGAGCAGCTCATGAACAAGAAGCCGGCGAGCGTGACACCCAGCCACATGCGCATGGACGCAGTGTTGGCCGACCCAAACATTTGAGCAACTCCCCTGGCGCTGCTTAAGGCGCCAGCGGCACGAGCTGGTTCTTGTAGCGCTGCGCGTTTTGGACGTAGTGCGCGGACGAGCCCTCGAGCACTTTGCGTTCGTTGTCGGTGACTTGCCGCACCACTTTGCCCGGCGCACCCATCACGACCGAGCCGTCCGGGATCACTTTGCCTTCGGTGATGAGCGCGCCCGCGCCGATCAGGCAGTACTTGCCGATCTTCGCGCGGTTGAGCACGACCGAGTTGATCCCGACCAAGCTGTAGTCGCCGACCTCGCAGCCATGGAGCATGACTTTGTGCCCGACCGTGATGCCACGGCCGAGCGTGAGCAGAATCCCCGCGTCCGTGTGCATGACCGATCCGTCTTGCACGTTCGTGTCGGGCCCGACCGTCAGAAGCTCGTTGTCACCGCGTAACACTGCACCGAACCACACGCTCGCGTTTTCCTCGAGCAGCACGGAGCCGATCAGCTGCGCGTTCGGCGCAACGAAGGCGGTTTCATGAATCTTCGGAACGCGATCGCCGAGTCGGTAAAGCATAGTGAGCCCTCGCCCAAGAGCTTAGCGCAACTCCTGGGAACTTTTTCCCAGTAACCGCCGCGCGATGATCAGCAACTGGATCTGCTGCGTACCCTCGAAGATGTCGAGGATCTTCGAGTCGCGCGCCCACTTCTCCAGCAGCTCGGTCTCGGTCGCACCGACCGACGCACACAGCTGCAAACACCGCAACGTGATGTGATTCGCGACGCGCCCCGCCTTGGCCTTCGCCATCGAAGCTTCCTTCGAGTTCGGGATGCCGTTGTCCGCTAACCAGGCCGCCTTCAGCGTCAACAGCCGCGCGGCTTCGAGGTCGGCCTCCATGCGGTACAGCTCCGCCTCTGCCGCCGTCGATCCGTACAGCGCGCGCTCGTACCCGCCGAGAATACCGCGCTGCCGGAGCAGCTCACGCGTGCGCTCGAGCGACGCACGCCCCACCCCGACGGCCATCGCTGCGACGACCGGCCGCGTGTTGTCGAACGTCTGCATCACGCCGCCGAAGCCTTGTTTCGTGTCGATCTCGGGACTGCCGAGCAAGTTCGCCTTCGGCACACGACAATCCGTGAGCTGAATCGTCGCCGTATCCGACGCGCGAATGCCGAGCTTGTGATCGAGCCGCACGAGCGTGCAGCCGGGCGTGCCCTTCTCCACGACGAAGCTCTTGATCGCAGCACGACCCACCGCTGGATCGAGCGACGCCCAGACCACGATCAAATCCGCGCGCGCCCCCGCCGTGATGAAAATCTTCTCGCCGTTGAGCACGTAGTGATCGCCATCGAGCACGGCCGTCGTGCGAATGTTCGCCGAGTCCGAGCCCGCACCCGGCTCCGTGATCGCCATCGCAGCCCAACGCCCTTTGAAGCGCCGCGCCTGCTCTTCGTTTGCGACAGCCGCGATCGCCGCGTTCCCGAGGCCCTGCCGCGGAATCGTCAGCGCTAAACCGACGTCACCCCAGCACAGCTCGGTCAGCCCGAGCACCGTCGCCATGTTCGCGCCGTTGCGAACCGCGCCACCTTTTTCGGTGACATCGCGCTTCAGCTTCGCAGCACCCGCGCCACCGCCGAGGTCGCCCTCGTTCATGCCGTCCATCACGGACGCGAGCATGTCGAGCTCGACCGGGTATTCGTGTTCGGCGCGATCGTACTTGCGTGAGATCGGACGAAAGACTTCGGTCGCGACCAGGTGCGCTTGTTCGACGAGCGCGTTCAGCTTGCGTGGAATCTCGAGTTGCATGGTTCCAATTCCCTCGAATCGACGGGCTCAGAGCAGCGCGCCACCTTCCATCGTCGAAATCGTCATCAAGTCTCGGTACCAACGCTCGACCGGGTGCTCCTTGATGAAGCCGTGACCGCCGAGCAGCTGTACGCCGTTCGTCGCGATCTCCATCCCCTTGTCGGCACACAACACGCGCGCGAGATAGGACTCGCGATGAAACGGCAAGCCTTGCTCCGCGCGGCTCGCCGCTCGCAGCGTCAGCAGCCGCATCGACTCGAGCTCGATCCCGATGTTGGCGATCAAGAACGCGACGGCTTGGCGATGGCTGACCGGCTCGCCGAACGCGATGCGATCATTACAATACGTGATCGTGTAGTCGAGGATGGCTTGCGAAGTGCCGACCATCAGCGCGCACAGCGCGAGCCGCGAGAGATCCACGAGCTCAGTGAAGTCGCACACATCGACGCCGTCGCCGAGCAGCGCCCGCGTCGGCAAGCGCACGTCGTCGAACACGACCCGACC